>JAZLJI010000135.1:0-35803 GCA_045617825.1 Lachnospiraceae bacterium | reverse complement strand
GCTTACAAATGTATATTTTGAATGCTTTTCAAGTCTCAGAATTATGGATTTGTACCAATTGTAATTCTCATAGCTAGAATCACGATAATCAAAAATATACCTTCCAGAAAAGCTTTTTAAAAGTATGGTACTCATTACTACGGCACAAGTTGATTGCATAACAATAATGAACTCTATATTCTTAGCCTTAATAATACTTTTCGCAAAGCTCTTAAACCTCAAAAAATTGATTATTTTGCTATATTTATTGACTTGATCTTTTTGCTTGCACCTAAATTCGTGAAAAATAACATCAGAATGCTTTCTTACATCCTCTTTACTTTGGTCTCTGTTCCAATAAAGGAAATGTACCTCGTTTCTTTTTTTGTCTAAATTATCCAAATAAAAATTTGCATATGGCATGTACTTAATCTTTGCAAATCCGATAATCAATATCTTCAAGTCTGTAATCCTCTTTTAAACAATCTATTAACCAATCAGTTTCAATGAGTGAAAGTTTTATTACAATTTTTGCATATATGACCAAGCACCTTCAATACAGCAATCCGTTTTATATAGTTGAGACTATTTTTGTGTATATCAAATGGACAGCATAATTGTTCTTCAGCACTTGACGCGCATAGTATCCTTTTTCATGAAGATTATCATCGCAGGCTTCTTTGATGGTTTTTGCAAATAATTTCTCATTTTCGCTTTCACACCACCAACCAAATCCGCCATCTGCGATAATTTTACCTATATCTGTATTCGTATCCGTACAAGCAAACACCGGTAATCCAGCCTGCATATAAGAAAGCAGTCTACTCGGAAAATTGGGAATTGTAAACCGATGGTCAAGGAAAATCAATCCAACATCACAAGCAGCAACCATTCTATCATAGTCCTCTTTCGGCAGCTGTTTCAATAATTTGACATTGACTGGCTTCTCTTCAGTGACAAAAGTTTCCAGTTTTCCATATTCCGTTCCGTCACCAACAATCAAGAAAAAAGCGCGCTCGTTCTTGATAGTCCTTAGACAATCAATAATGAATGGTACTCCCTGTGGTTTTCCCAAATTACCTCCATAGACAAATACCTTTTTATCCATCGGGATGCCATACTTTTTGCGCACCTCCCGCCTCTCAACTTCAGTCAAAGAAATGTCTTGCACCTCGATGCAGTTTGGACAAATCTCTACTTTATCGGCTGAGACCTCTGGATTATGCTTCAATACATAAGCTACATTGGCTTGAGACATGCAACCGATTCGATCTGACAGAGCATACAACTTCCTTTCCTTTGCGCGGAAAGACTTATACAATAGTCCCTTAACCCCTGTGGTGGTCATAATACCAATGTCGACAGCATTCTGCGGAAAAATGTCTTTTAAGAGCAAATAGCTTCTTGCACCATCACGTTTCCGAATATAGTCAATTACTCTCACCAACGTTATCGGAGGAGTGGAATACATCACAAGATCAAACCTGACATCTGACATGTACTTTTTGATAGCAGTCAGGAACTGGCTCTCGATAAACACTGTTGATATCCCTTTTTCTATTATATTCGTCTTTGTCAGATTGCCAATCTTAACTCGTAGCGCATGGATTCCATTTTCCTCTGAAAATGAGGTTTCTTTTCCTATTCTCTTTTCGTATGTACTCACGGTATACACGTTATGTCCGTGATTTCGGAATTGACGCAGTAAATCCGGGTAGATAGCATGATCTTCTATATTATCAAACTTGCCTGTTGTCAAGAACAGTACGTTCATAGTTCAATCCTCTTCTTCACTTTTTTACTACGTCATATTTCATCATATAGATGCCGTCCTCATAAGCACCAATATCATTAATACGAATCAATCAACCATCTTCCAATGGCACCAACTGGATGACCACACCTCGTTGGTGTTCTTTATTCCAAGAACTTTATTGGATTTGCAGGGTTCCCCACAACTGTACATTTTTTCGGGACATCCTTGACAACAACAGCACCTGCGCCAACAATAGAATAATCACCAACTGTTTTGCCTTGAATAAGTTGTGCCCCGGTTCCCATTTCGCAAGCATATCCAATACTTGTCTTGCCAGAGATGTTAACGCTCGGGTACAAGGTGACAAAATCTTGTAATACTGCATCATGTCCTACAGTACAATCCAAGTTAATAATTACATGTTTTCCAATCGAAATGTTAACGGTTAAAATAGAATGAGCACAAACGAGAGACCCTTCACCAATTTCAATCAAGTCCGATTTTTCAACACTAGGATCAATCAACGTTGCAAATCGGATCGCAGACATATTTGAAATCACTTTTTGTACTATCTTTTCTCTGGTTTTTGCCGACCCGACTGCACAAATGAAAAAGGCATCACAAAACTTTTCAACATCATTTGTTGTTCCTAACACTTTATAACCATTGATTGTCTTATGCTGAATTGTCATATCATCATCAATGAAACCAAGTAAATCCCACTCGGGAGATACTTTGTTTATTCTTTCGACAAGCCAAGCAACTTCTCTTCCAAATCCACTTGCACCAATAATAATCAATTTCTTCATAACGGAGCCACCCATGTTACTTTAGACCCAACAGTTGAGCCCTTAAATTCTTCCATAGTTGCAGATGTCTCTGAACTAATACCATCATGTTTTAACACTGCTTTAACAGTCGCAAAGACAATTTTAATGTCCGTACTGAATGTAATGTGTTTTGTATACCACACATCCATTGCGAACTTATCTTCCCAAGATACTGCGTTTCTCCCATGAGCCTGTGCATATCCAGTTAGTCCCGGACGAACATCATGACGATGACGCTGCTCCTCAGAATATAATGGCAAATATTTAACCAAAAGCGGGCGCGGACCAATAAAGGCCATATCGCCTTTGATTATGTTAATCAACTCGCCAAGTTCATCAAGTGACGTACGGCGCAGGAATTTTCCGTACTCATTAAGGCGCACTTCATCAGGCAATAAATTTCCCTCTTTATCTTTTGCGTTGCTCATTGTACGGAACTTTATTAATTTAAAAATGCATTCTCGATTAGTTTTCTTATTGATTTTTCCCGGTCTTAACTGCGTGAAAAACGGGTTACCTTTCATGGCTATCGCTCCGACGATTGTCAATACAATCAGCAAAGGAGAAAACACAATCATTGCCATCAACGCAATCCAAAAGTCCAAGAAACGCTTTAAAAAATGTGCATACATATGTATCCTCTGTCAAAGCATCCGCGAATCACTTCAAATGTTCTATTTCCTCATGCCTTCGCACGGGATCAGCCCCTCCGGCAGGAGGAAGTCCTGCCGCAGGATGCTGCCGTAGTAGGCGTCCGCGTAGCGGTCCCCTTTGCGGTAATATTCGTTGATATACCCTTCCACGCGGCCGCCCATGTTTTTCCAGCAGCGGAGGGAGGGCTCGTTGCCGACCTCGATCGTGACCCAGATCCGGTGAAGGCCCAGCTCGTAAAAGGCGTAGCACAGCATCAGGATCCCGGCGCGGGTGCCCAGGCCCTTGCCCTTCTCGCAGACCTTGCCCAGCAGCGCGTAATATTCCGCGGAGCTGTTCTTGAGGTTGATCCCGAGGAGGCCGAAGGTGCCCACCGGCTGGCCCCGGTACAGCAGCGTGGCGTTGAACTGGTCCGTCTTGTCCTTCGTGCGCTCGTACCAGGCCGTCGCCATTTCCTGCGTGTAGGGCAGGCTGTAATGCAGATACTGATTATTGGCCGGGTCGTTCACCCAGCCCACCTTATACGGAATGTCGCTCTCGGCAAATTTCCTCAGCTCCAGATCGGGATATTTATACATTCGTAGTATCCGTCCTTTCTTTGCTCAATACTGCTTTTCGTGCCGATAGTAGGCCCTGTGGGGCAGGCGCCCCGCGAGTGCCTTGCGGAGCTTCGTGAGCTTCCGCCTCCTCGCGGCCTTGGCACCCTTCCGGCGGTTTTCCGCCTGGTTCGGCACGCTGAAGCCCGAAAGGAGCGCGCCCAGCGCGGGATTTGCCCTGCGGGGCGTCCGGGCGACGATGTCTCCGGCATCCGGGCGCACGGTGTAGAGGGAAGGCAGGGCGGCGCAGCCCTCGTTGGCGATGAGCAGCAGGTCATTTGCCGGATTGAAGGAGCGGAGCAGGGCCAGCACCTCGTCGTAATGGGTCTGCAGATAGCGGACCTCCGTCGGCTCGCCGTTTTCGTCCTTCACCGCGTCGGTGATATAGCGGAGGAACAGGGTGGGCTCCTTCACCGTCTCGTAGAAGCGGGAAATGCGCCGCCGGTACTTCTCCTGCACCGCCGGCAGCTGCTCCGCGAGGGGCCTGTAGGGGTCGAAATCGTGGAAGAACTGCACCCCGTAGCGGTTCATATAGTGGGAGGGATCCTCCCGGCTTTGCTCCAGCTCGTCCTCCTCCAGGAAGCCGTCAAAGCCGTTCCGGATGCAGTCCAGCAGCTTCGGCAGATCCAGGTCGATGTTCCAGTCGAAGGGAAGGGAGGCTTCCCGAAGGCCCAGAGCCTCCAGATCCATGGCCACGGAACAGAAGTGGCCGAGGGAAACGAAATGCTTGAAATCGGTCATGCGGCCTCCTTTCCGGGGCATTTTCCGAATTTTCCGAGAGTGCTTCCCGCGGGATGAGGATCTCGGGATCCGGCCTGCGGGCTGCTTTTTTATTTCTTGATCTTCATGGTCAGGGCGATGCGGTTGCGCTTGCGGTCCACCTCCAGCACCTGCACCTCCACGATATCGCCCACCTTCACGGCCTCCAGCGGGTGCTTGATGAAGCGGTCGCAGATCCGGGAAATGTGGACCAGGCCGTCCTGATGCACGCCGATGTCCACGAAGATGCCGAAGTCCACCGCGTTGCGCACGGTGCCCTTCAGGATCATGCCTTCCTTGAGATCCTTGATGTCCAGCACGTCGGAGCGGAGCACCGGGCTGGGGATGTCCTCACGGGGATCCCGGCCGGGCTTTTCCAGCTCCTTCAGGATGTCCTCCAGAGTCGGCTGGCCGAGGCCCAGCTTTTCCGCCATGGCCTTCCGATCCGCCACCCTCCGGCTGATGCCGGAAAGGCCGCCTCTGCGGATGTCGGCCGGGGCGTAGCCCAGCTCCTTCATCAGCTCCTGCGTGGCGGCGTAGCTTTCGGGATGGACCGCGGTCTCATCCAGCGGGTTCCTGCCGCCTCTTACCCGCAGGAAGCCCGCGCACTGCTCATAGGCCTTCGGGCCCAGCTTCGGGACCTTCAGCAGCTCGCTGCGGCCGGTAAATGCGCCGTTTTCCTCCCGGTAGGCGACGATATTCTTCGCGATGGTCTTATTGATGCCGGAAATGTACTCCAGCAGCGAAGGAGAGGCGGTATTCAGGTCCACGCCGACCCGGTTCACCACGTCCTCCACGACGCCCTCCAGCGCCTCGCCCAGCTTCTTCTGGTCGCAGTCGTGCTGGTACTGGCCCACGCCGATGCTCTTGGGGTCGATCTTCACCAGCTCGGCCAGAGGGTCCTGGAGCCGGTGCGCCATGGAGATGGCGGAGCGGCTTCCCACGTCCAGATCGGGATATTCCTCCGTGGCCAGCTTGCTGGCGGAATATACGGAGGCGCCCGCCTCGTTCACGATCACGTAGGACACGTGCGCGGAGGGGATCTCCCGGATGATCTCGGCCACCACCTGCTCGGATTCCCGGGAGGCGGTGCCGTTGCCCAGGGCGATCAGGGTGACCTTATGCTTCAGGATCAGGCTCTTGATGATGCGCTTGGTCTCTTCGATGCGCAGCTGGGGCTCGGTGGGGTAGACCACCGTATGGTCCAGCACCTTGCCGGTGCCGTCCACCACCGCGATCTTGCAGCCGGTCCTAAAGCCGGGGTCCCAGCCCAGGGTCACCTGGCCCACGATGGGCGGCTGCATCAGCAGCTGCTCCAGGTTCTTGCCGAAGACCTTGATGGCGCCGTCCTCGGCCCGCTCGGTGGCGGCATTTCTCACCTCGCGCTCCACGGAGGGGGCGATCAGGCGCTCGTAGGCGTCCTTCGCCACGTTCTTCAGGAAGGGTGCGGTGTAGGGGTTGTCGTTCTTGATCAGGCGCTTCTCCAGGAAGCCTTCCATGGCGGCGGGGTCGATGTTCACCTTCACCGTCAGCTTCTTCTCGGCCTCGCCGCGGTTCAGCGCCAGGATGCGGTGGCCGGCGGCCTTGGCGATATTTTCCTCATAGCCCAGATACATCTGATAGGTGCCCTCCTCGTCCGGCTCCTTGGCCTCGGAGGAAAGGGTCCCGTATTTGCCGGTGGCCTCGCGGATGGCAAAGCGGTAGGCGGCCTCGTCGCTGACCTGCTCCGCCAGGATGTCCGACGCGCCGGCCAGGGCCTCCTTCACGTCCGCCACGCCCTTTTCCTCGGAGACGTAGTCCGCCGCCAGCTCCTCCAGGGGCCGGCGCTCCGTCTGCGCCAGGATCAGCTCGGCCAGGGGCGTGAGGCCCTTCTCCGCGGCGATGGTGCCGCGGGTCCTGCGCTTGGGCTTATAGGGCCGGTACAGGTCCCCCACGGCCACCAGCGTCGCGGCGCTCTCGATCTCCTTCCGCAGCTCGGGGGTGAGCTTTCCCTGCTCCTCGATGGTCTTGAGGACGGTCTCCTTCCGTTCCTCCAGGCTGCACAGGTATTTCAGGCGCTCGTCCAGGTCCCGGAGCTGCTCGTCGTTCAGCCCGCCGGTGACCTCCTTGCGGTATCGGGAAATGAAGGGGATGGTGTTGCCCTCGTCGATCAGTTCTACGGCTGCCTTGACCTGGCTGTCCTTGACGGCCAGCTCGTCAGCGATGGTTTTGATGATATCCATAGGCTTTCCTTTATTCGTTGGTATTGTTTTCGGCTATATTTGCCGATATGTGCTTCCGGTTCTGCCGTCCGGCCCTGTCCTGTCCGTCACAGCCAGCTGCTGCCGGTCACCCACTGGTAGCCCAGCTTCACGAACCACTGCAGCAGGCAGAGGGCCAGGATCAGATAGAGGTACAGGTCCCGGTAGGCGATGCAGCGGAGCCTTCCGCGGCTCAGCCGGTTGGCCAGATAGAGCACGGCAAATGCGATGAGTCCCATCGCTGAGAGGGGCACGGCGGCGTGGTAATAGAAGGCGTCCGCCAGCTTTCCCTGCAGCAGGGCCCGGACGGCACGGGTGCCGCCGCAGCCGGGACAGGGAAGACCCGTGGCGGCCTCCCAGCCGCATTCTCCGGGCAGGCGGAGGTAGCGGCTGAGGCCGGGCCAGAGCTTCAGAGCGCCCGCCAGCAGGAGCCCGAGCCCCAGAAAGACGCAGGCGATGATGAACAGCGCCTGCTCGGCGTCTCCGGGCGTGCGGGTGAGGGCCGGTCTCCGGCTCATGCGCGGTTCTCCTCCGCCATCAGGATCGCGGAGGCGGATTTATTCTCCCGCAGTCCGGACAGGGAGTAAGCGATATTGAGGGCGTGGTCGGAGCAGCGCTCCATCTCCGTCACGAAATCGGTGAAGATCACGCCGCCCAGAGGATCGCAGCTCTTCTTCATCAGACGGGCCACGTGAGAGGCCACCAGAGCCTCCTGCTTGTTGTCCACCGCCTGCTCCATGGCCTCCGCCTCCGGCAGACGGTTGTAGTCGCCGGTGTTGAAGATCCCGATGCCCAGAGCCACGGACTTCAGGGTCAGATCGGCCATTTCCTTAAGCTCCTGCATCCCGACCGCGGAGATCAGGTTGCCGCCCTCCTGCTGCATCCGCACGGAGTGCTCGGCCAGATTTTCCGCCAGGTCGGACAGACGTTCCATGTCGGATACGGTCAGGGTCATGTGGTACAGGGTATCCATATCCTTCACGGACAGCTCTCTGGCCTTCAGGGAGGAGAGCTTTTCGATGATGGCCCGGTCCAGCCAGTCCATCACGGCCTCCTGATCGGCGACCATCTTCACCTTATCCCGGTCCGGCGCGAAGAAGCAGTCCACGGCCACCTCCAGGTTGTTCAGGGCGATCTGCCCCATCCGGGAGATCTCCCGGCGGGCCAGCTTGAGGGCGATGGACGGCGGCAGCTTGATCAGGTTATCCATGAAGTGCAGCCGGTAGTTGTCCTTCTGTCTCGTCTCCTCCTCGGAGGGCGGCAGGATCAGCTCCACCAGCTTCACCAGCAGCGCGGCAAAGGGGAAGCAGACCGCCACGGAGATCAGGGCGAAGAAGGTGTGGGCATTGGCCACCTGACGGGCCACGTCGCCCGGGGAGAGGCTGACGATCAGGTCGATGCTCTTCGGCACCAGACCGATGAGCAGCAGCACCAGGATCATGCGGAAGGTGTTGAAGATCAGATTGATGAAGGCGGTCCTGAGGCCGTTCCGGTTGGTGGTCATGGCAGCCAGGAAGTTGGGAGCCACGGCGCCGATGGCGGCGCCCACCAGCAGGTAGATGGCGCAGGGGAAGCTGATGATGCCCTCCGCCGCGAAGGCCTGGATGATGACCGTGGAGGAGGATGAGCTCTGCAGCAGCGCGGTAAATACCAGCCCGATCAGGATCAGCAGGACGGGGCTCTCCATCCGCGCCAGCATGGCGATGGCCTCGGGGTCATCCGCCAGCGGGGCGATGGCGCCCTTCATGAAGCTGATGCCCTGGAACAGCATGCCGAAGCCCAAAAGGAAGGTGCCCAGCGAGCGGGCCAGCTCATTCTTGACGAACATGGCCATCAGCGCGCCGAAGAAGATCATGAGCGGGGCATAGGCCGAGAGGTTGAAGGCGGTGATCTGGGCAGTCACGGTGGTACCGATATTGGCGCCCAGAATAACGCCGGCGGCCTGGATCAGGGTCATGAAGCCGGAGCTGACGAAGCCGATGACCATGGCGCCGGTGGCGGAGGAGCTCTGCACCAGCATGGTCAGGCCCGTTCCGACCAATACCGCTCTGCCGGTGCTCTTGGTGGCATGCTCCAGAATGGTCTGGAGCTTGTTGCCGCAGGCCTTCTTCAGGCCGGTGGACATGAGGGTCATGCCGTACAGAAACAGGCCGATACCCCCAAGCAAAGACATCACTTCCTTAAATGACATGATCCCTCCTTACCACCACAGCAGCTGTCCCACAGCTCTGCGGAAATCGTGTTTGAGCAGGCCGCGGCGGATATAGGTCCACAGACGGGCCGGTTTCTTCTTTTCGGGGGCCTCGGCCAGCGCCAGCGCCGCCGTCAGGTCCTCTTCCTCCATCTCCGCGCCGTAGGCCTGGGCAAAGGCGCCCGCCTGGGCCGCGGCACCGGAAAATGCCTGCTTCACCTGGCCGCTCCGGAGCTTCTCCCGGATGTAGCCGAGGGAGCGGACGTTTTTGGCGCCCACGCAGTTGTCGCCGTGCTGGCAGTAGTCCATGGTCGCCTCCTCCAGGAAAACGCATTTGCCGAAGGCGGCGGCCAGAAGGGCCAGAAAATGGTCGTGCATCAGGTAGGGCTCCGTGTCCTTCGCCTTGGCGGCCAGCCTTGCCAGCGGGCGGTTGATCATCACAGTGCAGCCGGTGACCTGGTTCTGGACCAGCAGCTCCCTAAAGCCCGTGCGATAGCCGTTCAGCCGTGAGAAATCCATGAAGGAGGGAGAGATCTCCTCCAGCTCGCCGTCCACCACCCGCAGGTCCGTATGCACCAGCACCGGCATCTGCTCCCGGTTCCAGTCCTCCCGCAGCCGTTCCTCCTCTTCCGCCCGCTGCATGGCCTCCAGGGTGAGCCGCACCTTGTCCGGGTGCCACACGTCATCCTGATCCGCGAACATCAGATAGGGGGAGTCCTGATACTGCGCCAGCAAATGCAGGAAATGCGCCTTGGCGCTGCCGAAGCGGCGGCCGGAGCGGTAATGGGTGATCTTGTTGGGATAGCGTCTGGCGTAGGCCTCCAGGGTCTTCGCGGTCTCCTCTCCGTCGTCGGACAGGATCAGCTGCCAGTCGTCGCAGTCCTGCGCCAGGATGGATTCTATCTGCCGGCCGACCCATTCGTTTCCCTTATAGGCAGCCAGCAGGATCGTGACCTGTTTCATGTCCTCTTCCTCCATTTCCGGAAGTATTTGCCGGCCGACTGAAAATGGAGCTTCAGGGCCTTCAGACTCTTGCCGCTGGCCCGGTGCCAGCAATGGGTGACCCGCGCCTTGGGGAAGAACAGGACCTTGCCCTTCTTTCCGGCCTCACGGCTGAGGTCCGCGTCCTCCAGGTACAGGAAATACCGCTCGTCGAAGCCGCCCAGCTCCTTAAAGAGCGCCGTGGGCAGCAGCATGAAGCAGCCCGAGGCCACCTCGATCTCCGTGGGCCCCGTCATCGGCTCGCTGCTTCTGCAGTAATCCGCCCGGATCCGCTTCGACAGGCGCCCGCCGATGAGATAGTACCAGCTGGGCCGCTTCTTCGGCAGATACTGCCGTTTTCCGTCGGTGCCCAGCACCTCGGGCATCATCAGGGCCACGTCGGGATGGTCCGCCATGTAGGCGGCCATGGTGCTGAGGGCGTCCTCCTGCAGCAGGATGTCCGGATTGACCAGCGCGTGGTAATCGGAGGCCAGATACGGGATGACCCGGTTGTGGCCGCGTCCGAAGCCCAGATTGCCGCGGCTTTCCAGAAGCGTTACGCCCGGGCGGGCATCGATCTCCTGCCGCAGCGCGCGGATCTTCTCCGGATCGGTGCTGTTGTCGCTGACATAAAGAGAAAGGGCAACCCCCTTCGTCTCCCGCATGAGAGAGTCCAGGCAGACCGCCACTTCCTCAGGATTGTTATAAGCCACCACCGCAGCGGAAACGGACAGCTTATTCATGCGTCTCCTCCTTTTCTTCCGGCTTCTCCGCCTTGAAGGCAGCCGTGCTGTCATCGGGGGTGAAGAATACCAGGACGGTCTGGAACAGAAGCTTGAGGTCCAGCCAGATGCTGAACTGTTCGATGTAGGAAAGGTCCAGCATCAGCTTGTCCTTGGGGGTGGTATTGTATTTGCCGTAAATCTGAGCCATGCCGGTAAGGCCGGCCTTGGCCCGTAAGCGATAAACGAATTCGGGGAGCTCCGCGGTATAATTCTCCACATTCTCCAGCATCTCGGGGCGGGGCCCCACCAGACTCATATCGCTTTTCAGGATGTTGATGAGCTGGGGCAGCTCGTCGATGCGGAATTTGCGGATGAGGCGGCCGACCCTGGTGATCCGGTCGTCGTCGGTGGTGACGGAGCGGTGCTCGTTCCCCTTATCCTCCCGCATGGAGCGGAATTTGATCACCTTGAAGACCCGGCCGCCGAAGGTGGCCCGCTCCTGCTTATAGAACACGGAGCCGCCGTCCTCCAGCTTGATGACGAGAGCGGTGATGAGCAGCAGCGGGGACAGGATCACCAGTCCCAGCGCGGACAGCAGAACGTCCATGGCCCGCTTGATGCAGCGCTGCTCGAAGGTCATATAGGTCTCGGGGGAGGCGATGAAGGATTTGTCGCCGAAGCTCATCTGCCGGCCCCGCAGCGCCACGATGTCCGGCAGCTCCAGGGAATAGTAGATGTCCCGCTTCTTGCGGTAGGCGAAAAGGACGCCGGGGGTACGTTCCTCCGGGCTCAGCTCGTAGAAGAAGACGGCCTCGGCCCCCAGAATCTCCTCCTCCAGGTCGGGGTTGTCGTAATAGATCGCGCGGATGTGCCGGTACTGCTTCCGGTAGCTGCCCACGGTGGCAGTCAGCTCCTCCAGATCGGTGCCGGGCTTGGTGATGATCAGGCAGCTGGCGGCGGGATGGAGCTTGAAGAAGGCCCAGTTCCCGAAGTAGGCCATGAACACCGAGATCAGCACCTGCACCCCGTAGACCGCCAGCAAATGCAGCGGGCTTTCAAAGACGAAGCGCCCGTCGTGCAGCGGCGAAGAGGCCATGATGGACAGGAAGAGGTTGGCGGACAGGTCCGTAAACAGCAGCGTGACCAGCATGGTGTATATGATGGGCTTGCTTTTCTTCACCCCGATCTCCATCCCGCCGTAGACCTTCGTCATGAAGATATAGGTCAGGGTGAAGGCGGCCAGCACGATGCCGCTGGTACGGGTGGGGCGCAGCAGGGAGGCGATATTGTCGCCCATGATCAGAATATACGCCCCGGCGCAGAGCCCGAAGAACAGCAGCTTCAGCAGCACCGTCACGGTGAAGGAAAAGCGTTTCAGCATTTTTGCAGCAGAATTCACGGAAAAAAACCTCGCGCAGAATTATTCGAAACGGAAGCCGTTCTTAAGCAGCGGCGCCCCGGCGTCCTTCTCCGACAGGAGCAGCGGCGTGCCGTCGGTCAGATGATAGGCGGAGGGATCCGCGCTGCCCTGGTAGGCGCCCTCCAGCTCCGGCCAGACGATCCCGATGTCCGGGTCGTTGAAGGCCAGGCCGCCCTCGTCTCCCGGCCGGTAGAAATCCGTGACCTTGTAGCAGAATTCCGCCTCCTCGGAAAGGACCAGGAAGCCGTGGGCAAAGCCCTCGGGGATATAGAACTGCTTTTTGTTTTCGGCGGTCAGGATCTCGCCGTGCCATTTGCCGAAGGTCGGGCTGCTGGTGCGCAGGTCCACCGCCACGTCAAAGACGCTGCCCCGGATGACCCGGACCAGCTTTCCCTGCGGATACTGCTTCTGATAATGCAGCCCCCGCAGCACGCCCTTCACGGAGCCGCTCTGGTTGTCCTGCACGAAGCGCAGGTCCAGCCCCGCCCCGGTCATGTCCCGTTCGTTCCAGGTCTCGACGAAATATCCTCTGGCATCCCCGTGGACCGTCGGCTCGATCACGTACAGCCCCGGGATCTCCAGCGCCGTTACCTTAATCTGTCCCATAACCCATCTCCTTCAGATAGCGTGCCAATGCGTCCTGCCAGGTGGGCAGCGGCATGAAGCCCGCCTCTCTCAGCTTTTTCTTGGCCAGCCGGCTGTTGAAGGGCCGGGCCGCCTTGGAAAGGCCGTATTCCGCGGTGGTGACCGGGATGACCTTCACGTTCTTGCCGGCCTGCCGGAAGATCTCGCAGGCGAAGTCGTACCAGGAAATATACCCGCCCTCGTTGGTGGCATGGTAAATGCCGTAGCGCTCGGTCTCCAGCATATCCACCAGCAGCCTTGCCAGGTCGAAGGTATAGGTGGGGGTGCCGATCTGGTCCTTCACCACCCGGAGAGTGTCGTGACCATCCGCCAGCTTCAGCATGGTCTTCACGAAATTATTGCCATTCCGGCCGAAGACCCAGGCGATGCGGACGATGAAGTATTTCTCCAGCGCCGCCGTCACCGCCAGCTCGCCCATCAGCTTGCTGCGGCCGTAGTGATTGAGAGGCGCGAAGCTCCGGCAGTCGGGCTCCCAGGGCTCGGTGCCCTCTCCGTCGAAAATATAGTCCGTGCTGAGATACAGGAATTTGGCGTCCGCGGCTCTCGCCGCGCCCGCCAGAAAGCCGGTGGCGCTGCCGTTGATCAGGCGCACCTTCGCGGTATTTGCCGGGTCCTCCGCCGCGTCCACGGCGGTCCAGGCGGCGCAGTGTACCACCGCGTCGGGCTTCACCTCCGCCAGCACCTCCCGCACCCTTTTTTCATCCGTGATGTCCAGGGGCACATAGGGCATGGCCGTCACGGGACTCCCGTCCGCGGCCCCGCTGTAAACGGGGGCCAGATCGGAGCCGATCCCTTCATAGCCGCGTCCGGCCAGCTCGTTCATCACGTCGTGGCCCAGCTGTCCTGCCACCCCGGTAACGAATACTCTCATGCTTCTCCTTACAGCCGCCCGCAGGCAGCTCTGTCATTTATTCGGGGCATCCCCGGCGGCTCTCCGCCCGGCGCCCGCAGTCGGTCTTCCGTGCCCGGCAGCCTCAGCGGTCGCCGTACATTTTCTGATAATAGGTCTGATATTCGCCGCTGATGATGTCCTTCCACCAGCTCTGGTGCTCCAGATACCAGCGGATGGTCTTCACGATGCCCTCGGCAAAGGGCGTCTCCGGCAGCCAGCCCAGCTCCCCGTGGATCTTCGCGGGGTCGATGGCGTAGCGTCTGTCGTGGCCCTTCCGGTCGGTCACGTAGGTGATCAGGCTTTCCGGCTTGCCCAGCTCCCGGCAAATGAGCTTCACGATATCGATGTTCCGCATCTCGTTATGGCCGCCGATGTTGTAGACCTCGCCCACGCGGCCCTGCCGCATGATCAGGTCGATGGCCTTGCAGTGGTCCTCCACGTAGAGCCAGTCCCGCACGTTCTCCCCGGTGCCGTACACCGGCAGCGGCTTGTCCGCCAGCGCGTTGGCGATCATCAGGGGGATCAGCTTCTCCGGGAACTGGTAGGGCCCGTAGTTGTTGGAGCAGCGGGACAGGGACACCGGCAGCCCGAAGGTCCGGTGATAGGCCATCACCAGCAGATCCGCCGACGCCTTGGAGCTGGAGTAGGGCGAGCTGGTGTGGATGGGGGTCTCCTCGGTGAAGAAGAGGTCGGGCCGGTCCAGGGGCAGGTCCCCGTACACCTCGTCCGTGGAGACCTGATGGTAACGGCCGATGCCGTATTTGCGGCAGGCGTCCATCAGCACCGCGGTCCCCATGATATTGGTCTCCAGGAACACGCCGGGATCCTCGATGGAGCGGTCCACGTGGGACTCCGCCGCGAAATTCACGACGATATCGAATTTTTCCTCCTCGAACAGGGCGTATACGCCGGCCCGGTCGCAGATATCCAGCTTCACGAAGCGGAAGTTGGGCTTATCCATGATGGAGGCCAGGGTGGAAAGGTTCCCCGCGTAGGTCAGCTTGTCCAGGCAGACGAAGCTGTCCTCGGGGTGCTTTTCCAGCTCATAAAACAGAAAATTGCTTCCGATAAATCCGGCGCCGCCGGTCACTAAGATCTTCATGGATCCTCCTGTCAGCAAAGTATTTACAGATCAATAGCGGAGCTTGCCCTCGGCCACCTGCCGCAGATGCTGCCCGTAGGGGGATTTGCCGTAGCGGTCCGCGGCGGCCAGCAGCGTCTCCCGGTCGATCCAGCCGTGGGTGTAGGCGATCTCCTCCAGGGCCGCGATCTGAGCGCCCTGTCTGGTCTCGATGGTGCGGACGAAATCCGCCGCGTCCACCAGGGAGTCCATGGTGCCGGTGTCCAGCCAGGCATAGCCCCGGCCCAGCAGCTGCACGTTCAGGGTGCCGTCCTCCAGATAGAAGCGGTTGAGATCCGTGATCTCCAGCTCGCCGCGCCAGCTGGGCTTCACCCGCTTCGCCATCGATACGCAGCGGCTGTCGTAGAAATACAGGCCGGTGATGCAGTAGTTGCTCTTGGGGTTCTTCGGCTTCTCCTCCACGGAGATGACCTTCCCGTCCTGATCGAATTCCACGATGCCGAAGCGCTCGGGGTCGTTCACGTAATAGCCGAAAATGGAGGCCTTGCCCTGCTCCGCGTCCTTTTTGGCCTGCTGCAGCCGCTCCGTGAGTCCGGCGCCGTAGAAAATATTGTCTCCCAGCACCATCGCGCAGGGCTCGCCTCCGATGAATTCCTCTCCCAGCAGGAAGGCCTGGGCCAGTCCGTCGGGGCTGGGCTGGACCTTGTAGGAGAGCTTCAGGCCATACTGACTGCCGTCTCCCAGAAGCCGCTCGAAGTTGGGCAGGTCCGTGGGCGTGGAAATGATCAGGATGTCCCGGATCCCCGCCAGCATCAGCGTGGACAGGGGATAATAGATCATGGGCTTGTCATAGACCGGCAGCAGCTGCTTGGAGGTCACCATGGTCAGCGGATATAAACGGGTGCCGGCGCCTCCGGCAAGTACGATACCTTTCATCTTGTCTTCCTTTCCGATCAGTCGGCGGCAGAGGGCAGTGTCCTGTCGGCGATGGTCTCCGACGGAGCCAGCTGGTCCCGCCAGGCCGCATACAGCTCCTCATACAGGGCCGTATCCGCGCTGTTCACCTTCAGCTCGGCGAAAAGCGCCTCGATCTTATCTCTGTCCTGAATGTAGTCCAGCCGCTCCATCTGCAGCAGGATCTCGTAGGCAGCGGATTTTTCCTCCGAAAGCATGAGCTCCTGTCTGGCGCCCTCCAGCCGCTCCGCGTACAGGGCCACGGCGGAATTTACCGCGGTCTGGCGGCGGCGGGTCACGGTGGGCCGGATGATGCCCATGAACGCGCAGATCAGGATCACCATGCCCAGCAGGAACCGCAGCAGGAAGCCGGGGCGGCCCTTCATGGCGCTGCTCACCCGCTTGCCCTCGGCGCTGACGGCCTCCAGGCCGCTCCGCAGCTTTTCTTCGGCCAGGCTGACCGCCCGGCCGCTTTCGGCCTTGTGGTGCCGTCCCTCCGTCTGGGCCAGCAGATTCTGGCAGAACAGGTTGCCCTTGTCCGCCTTGAGGACCAAACGGGCCTCCTTCTCCGCCTTGGCGCTGTCGCCCTCCTGCAGCTGCAGCAGAGCCATCAGCGCATGGGCCTTCAGCATCCGGGGATGGGCCTCCAGCACCCATTGCAGCTGGATGATGGCCAGATCCTCCCCGCCGTGGCGGGCCTGCTCCAGAGCGGCGTTGTATTTGCGGATGGCCTGGTTGTCGTTGTCCAGCTCCGTGCGCCGGTCCTGCAGCCTCTTCACGTAGGCGGAGGCAGGATTGTTCTCCGGCTGGTCGCCGGTGCTGACCACCCATTCGCAGAGGGCGTCCACGGTCTCTCCCATCTCATACAGCACCAGGCCCAGCAAATTCCGGGCGGGAACGTTGTGCTTGTCGATGGAAAGGCTCCGGGTCAGGGCCTCCACGGCGCCGGTCAGGTCCCGGGTGCGTGCCCGTTCCAGGCCGAGATTGTAATAGCGGTTAGAGAGCCGGACGATCCGCCGGTACAGCTGCAGATCCGCGCCGCAGCGCAGACAGTACCGCCCCGCTCCCACGCTGCTGCCGCAGCGATAGCAGGAAAGACTCATCTCAGGACTCCCTCTCCTTAAGGATCTCGATCATGAGATCCGTCATATCTTTGATGTCTGCCCGCAGGATGACCTCTTCGGCCTGCTCCACCTCGGTACTGGGCTGAAATTTCTTTAACTCTTCGTCAAAATTGATCATGGGCACTATACTCCAAATTAAAGATATAGTCGTATCATACTTTAGCACAAGCCGCCGGAAAATGCAAGTTTCTCCGCGGGAGGCGGGGGCTCCCGCCGTAAAAAATCAGGCGCGATCCGGAAGATCGCACCTGACTATTTCAAACGATATGACCCGGCTCGCGGCCATTTGCCGGACAGGCTGCGGATACACGGAGACGCTCTCCGCGCGCAGCCGCTCCTTCAGCAGCTGCGCGTAATAATCGCCCGTCCCGATCTTTCGGACCAGCCGGAAGGACAGTTCCTCCCAGACGCCGTTTCCCGCGGAGAAAGTTAGCCTGTCCCCGTCTCTGCTTCCGGGTCCGTTCTGCCGGAATCCGCACCGAACCTGTAGGAGGTCACATTTTCCGGAACGGCCCTGAGCCTCATCGGACTGCCGAAGCTTTCCGTCTCCAGCGCCCGCAGCTGTTCGGCGGTCCCGAGGCAGATCCCGACCGCGCCGACCTGGCTCAGATAGGGCTTCACCGCCTCATCCTCAGCCGTATACAGAACGGTAAATCCCGCCTCCTCAAAGGGACCCAGCAACTTTCCCCAGGCGTCATAAAGCGCCTCTAGCTTGGCCCGCCCGTATGCTTCGATCCGCTTGTCCAGCTCCTCCGCCGCCGCATGATAGGCGGCAGCCTCACAGGCCCTCCGATCCGCCTCCTCCGCCGTAAGGCCCTGTTTATTCTGATACTCCTCCGCCAGCTGCCGGCGCTGCGCGTCCAGGCGGGATCTCGCCTCCCTGCAGTCCCGGGACAGCCTGCCGCTGTCAAAGGCATAGCTTCCCCCCGGGATCACCGCAAAGGCGATCGGCTGCTCCTCACCGGCCTCCTCAATCGCCTTTTCCAGCTGAGGATCCGGCTGAAAGGACACAGGCGTATCCGAACCGATGAAGGTCCACGCCTCCGGCAGCATGCCGATCCTCTGCGGCAGGGCCGTCCCCGCCCACAGGATCCTCCGCGGGTCGGCCGTGCTCTCCTCCTGCTCCGCCGCCCTGCTCGGGTCCGGCGGCATGTCCGGAGCCTTAAGCAAAACAATGGCAAATGCCGCCGCACAGACCGCCGCCGTGCCGCCTGCGATGCTTCGCCAAAGAGCCTTTCTTCTTTTTCTTTCCTTCGCCGCGCCGGCTGCCACCAGCGCGGTCATTTCTTCAACGCTTTTCATTATCGGTTCTCCCAGTTCATCCATTCCTGCTTCAGCCGCTTCCGCGCTCTGGACAGCAGCATTTCCATAGCATGCCCGGTCCTACCCAAAACCTTTGCGGCAGCCTTGACCGGCAGCTCCTGAAAATACACCAGCCACAGGGCCTTCTGATAGTCAGGCGGAAGCTGCTTCATCATCTCTCTCAGCTTCCGCTGCCTCTCGCTGCGGAGGATCATCTGCTCCAAGCTCTCCTCTTCGGAGATCAGGAAGGCTTCATCCTCCAGCGGAAGCTCCCGCTTCGTTTTTCTCATCAGATCAATCGCGCGGTTCGCGGCGATGCGGTACAGCCAGGTCTTAAAGGAGGCTTCGCCCGTATACCGGGGCTTTTGGACGGCAAGCTTGATAAAGACGTCCTGGACCACATCCTCCGCAGTATGGATATTGTCCGTGTACATCTTGACAAACAGGATCAATCCGTCTTTATAGGCGCCGATAAGTCTGGCCAACGCCCCCTCGTCGCCGTTCTGACAGTAAATTCTGTAATCCTCTCCGTCCACAGCCGACTCCTTTATTACAATTAATGATTTGCTTTCTGCGTCCGCCTGAAACAACCGACATACCGGCCATATGTCTCTTTATAATAGTCAAAAGGTGAATTTCTGTCAAATCACCCGTAAATTGACAGTCCTCTGTTAGAAGCATATTCCGCCGAAACCCATTATATCGGGATAATCAGCAGGCAGATGAAAGGTGTCCACCATAGTACAAAGCCCCGGTTCTAAAAACGCTGATCAAAAGGCAGACCTTCATCCCCGAATACCGCTTCCATGGCAAAATCTTTCTGATGACAGAGCCCTCCAGCATATCACAGCACACCATGTACAGCAACACCGTATTTTCAAGGCTGCTCTCTTTCCTCCTACTAATATGACAGTGACAAGGTCGTTTTACCCTCCAAATCTTCCCGAGGCACCTCCGCGAATATCCAATAATCTGTATTCAGCATGCCCAAAGCACGATTTTTCTGTTTCAAATCACATGTTACCGAAAATCGCAGTTTCTGTCCGGCAAGACGTGCGGCAACGATAAAATCCTCCGGACGAAATCCATACGCGCCTCCGCCATATCTAATGATAAACAGGGTTCGCGTCTCAAAGAAATCATCACTAAAGGTCAGTGACTCCGCCCTGCCGGAATCGGTCAAAATTTCAAAGAGTTCTTCCGCCATAAGCTTCTGCAGAGCAGCCAGTGCTTCCGGCGAATCCAACTGTAACACTCTTTTGCTCGCGGCAGACAGCATCTCGGCAGTGCTCAGCTGTTCCTTTATCCAATTAAAGTATCTTTCACCAGATGCCCCTGCACTAGCCACCTGGCAAGACAGTGTCTCCCAAATCTTCTCCGCAGGGATATCTTCCTGCTCCATGCTGTTATTAATAAGCTGATCAATCTGCGCCTGCTCCTCTCCAGGCACAGTGCTTCCTTCTGCTTTGCTCATAGCCAAAGCCATCATTGCCCCGCAGCTGATCGTTGCAGCTACTACCATTCCCCAAAGTAATGCTTTCGTTTTTTTCACTATTCTTTCTCCATTTCACCGTATGAGTTTAAAATTGCCATGTGCTTTTCGGCTTTCGGCCGCTTGCCGGCTCTGCCAGAGCTTTCTCCGTCTTGTATCCCATAACACGCCAAAGCAAAAAGATACCAGCAACTAAAAAAGTTTTCCCTCCTTTTGCCTCTTATACGCAAGGGCGGCGAAAACCTCACGGGGATTTTCCGAAAAATAACGAAAAAACCGCAGACTAAGCTGCGGTTTTAGCTATGGGGTCGTCCTGGTTTCCGGGCGCGCCCTCCGCTTCCGAAAGCCGGCAGGCAGAGTGCCCGCCTCAGGCGAAGCAGCAATGCTTGGTCTTCGCGTTCAGCTCGATCGGCTCGCGGCCGGAAGGTCTCACCGAAAATGTCCGAAGAAGCAAAGCGCGGAGGACTGTCCGTCAGTCCTCCGCGCAAATCGTTTATCCCATGTCTGAGCCGGTATCCGGCCTCCGCGGCACCTCTCCTGCTGCTTTTCCTCCGCCGCGGAAAGGTCTCAGTATCGCTTGATCAGCGTGAGGACGTTTCTTCCGTCCTCGTAGGCGTAGCGCATGTCGTCCATGGTCTTCTTCACCAGGAAAATGCCCAGGCCGCCCACCTCCCGGTCCTCCAGCTTCCGGGCGATATCCGGGTCCTCCTTCTGCAGAGGGTCGTAGGGCTTTCCCTGATCCCGGAACACGATCCGGACGCCCCGGGCGTCCTCCAGGGGCAGCAGCTCCATCTCCGCCGGTCCGCTTCCTTCTCCGTAGGCGTAGCGGACGATATTGCTGTAGATCTCGTCAATGGCAATGGAGATCTGGACCGAGGCCTTCATGCCGCAGCCGCGATTGGCCAGCCATTCCTCCGCGTAGTCCGTGAGGCGCGGGATATCCTCCAAAGAGGCCTGCTCAAACCGCATCCTGTCCGCCCTCCTTTCCCCGATAGCGGATCGCCATCATGGTGATATCGTCAAACTGCGGGGCATCCCCCACGAATTCCTCCAGACTCTGCTGGACCTTCTCGCACAGGGCCTGCGGCTCCAGCTCCCGGCCTGCGTTGAGCACGGCCTGCAGCCGTTCCTCACCGAAAAGCTCTCCGTCACCGCGGGTGGCCTCCGGCACACCGTCGGTATACAGAAACAGCACGTCGCCGGGCGCCAGCGTCAGGCTCTGACTCTTGTATTTCACGCCGTCCAGGCCCGCCAGCACGAAGCCGGCTCTGGTCCTCAGGTATTCAAAGGACTCCCCGGCCCGCATCAGCAGCGGCGGGTTGTGTCCGGCATTGGCGAAGATCAATTCGCCGGTCTCCACGTCCAGTGAGCCCATCCAGGCGGTCACGAACATCTCCGCGTCGTTGCCGGTGCAGAGCTCGCTGTTGCAGCGGGTAAATGCCTCGTCCAGGCCCATTTCGGAATCGGCCAGGGATTTCAGCGCGGTCTTGGCCCGCATCATGAACATGGCCGCCGGAATGCCCTTGCCGGACACGTCCGCCACCACGAAATTCATCCGGTTCCCGGCATTGAAATAGAAGTCGTAGAAATCGCCGCCGACCTCCTTGGCCGGATCCATCAGCGCGTACATGGTCAGCTCCTTCCGGTCCGGGAAGATGCCGGGCAGCGCCGAGGCCTGGATGTCCTTGGCCAGCTGCAGCTCCCGGGCGATCCGGTTGGAGGCCTCTTCGATATAGTGCTTCAGGGTATCCACGGTAAGGTTGATATCCCTGGACAGATTTTCGATCTCTTCACTGCCCGCGGCGCCGACCCTGACGTCCAGATCGCCGTCCACGATCCGGCCCAGGTCCCGGTTCACCGTCCGCAGCTTATCCACCACGACGTTCTTGATCATCAGGTAAATGATCAGGAAGGTCGCGCCGAACACCAGGATCTCCATGAAGGTATTCACGTACATGGAGGATTTTCTGACCTCGTAGGTCTCCGCGTCGGGCAGAAGGCCCAGGATGGTGATCCCCCGGTCCCGCATCAGCATGGCCTGATAGTCCGTCCCGTCAAGGTTCAGCGGGAAGCGCTCGCCCTCCGGCAAATGCGTGTAGACCGACGGCTCCGGCGCCTTCATCTGAAAGCTCCGGCTGATGCCCACCAGCTGTCCGTCCTGATCCAGCAGCATCACCAGCCCGCTGTCGCCGATCCGGTGGTTTTCCACCTTTTCCGCGTAGGCGCCCGGTGAATCCAGCTCGTTCCGCACGTCCTCCAGGGTATTTTCCAGCAGCACCCGGGCGGATTCTTCTCCGAAGCCGGTCTGCACGTTATAGGCGAACTGGGTGGTCACCAGGAAGGCCACCACCACGGCTAACAGCAGCACGTGCTGGATCTTCTGCGCGATGCTCTGGGGGCCCTTGTTCCGGTTCAGGGTCTTTTCCTCCAGCAGCTGCACCGTGCCCGAGGCCAGCATCACCGACAGACCGGTGGCCAGGACCATCGGGACCGAGCAGGTCTCCACCACCTGCGCCGCCTTCACGGTATCCTTCATATTGGTGATGAAGACCATCGCCAGATGGAAGACCTCGATCACCACACCGGTGGCCAGCGCCAGGGACCAGCTGGGTCTTTTTTCGTCAAACAGCAGCCTGCGGAGCAGCGCCGCGTAGATCCCGGCCAGGATCGTAGAGACCGTGCAGGCGACCCGGGTAAAAGAGCTGACGCCCCAGGCCACGGCGATCCAGCGCTCGACCCCGCCGATCACGCCGGCGATCACGCCGGCAGGCCCGCCGAACAGCAGCCCCGCCACCAGCGGCGCCGCGTCCCGGCAGTTCACCTGCGCGTCATGCAGCCGTATGCCCCACTCCGTGCCCAGGATCGCGATCCCGCCGAAGAAGACGCCGATGATCAGCTGGCGCAGGGAATAAGACCATTTGCCGAAAACGGTCCTGGTCTCCAGTTCGTAAAAAAGGGCCGCGGCGATTACGGGAATGAGGGCGGCCAGCCCCAGCTTCAGATAAGCATCCATAACGTTCTTCCCCGTGCCTCAGGCTTATTCGATGGTCAGAATGTCCGTAAAGCCGGTGATGTCCAGGACCTCCTGCACCACCTCACCGACGCTGCGCAGCTTGAAGCCCTCCGCGCCCAGGCGCTTCTGGGTCTTCAGCAGCACTCTGAGACCGGCGGAGGAAATGTACTCCAGCTCCGAGAAATCCAGCACGGTCTTCTCATTCACCGCTTCCAGCCGGTTTTCCAGTTCCGGCGCCGTCGCGGTATCCAGCCGTCCGGCCGTCTTCAGCACCAGCCAATCCTCTTCTCTCGCTTCCGTGATCGTCATAGCACTCCTTTCAGAACAGACCCTTGTCTGTCTCCTCTTCCGGCAGCAGGTGGATCTCCACCTGACTGGCCACGTAATTGTCCACCTCCTTCACGGTCACGCACAGCCGCTCATACGTAAAGCTGTCGCCGGGCTCCGGGAAACGGTCCAGCTGTTCCGTCACCCAACCGCTCAGGGTGGTATACTCCGATTCAAATTCCTTCGGCCGGTAGGCGACGGAATCAAAGGCGTCGTCCACGGTCATGTCCCCGTCCAGCAGGAAGGTGTCCTGGCTGACCACCTCCACGGTCTCTTCCTCCGCTTCGTCGGTCTCGTCGTAGATGTCGCCTACGATCTCCTCCAGAATATCCTCCGTGGTCAGAATGCCCATGGTCCCGCCGTATTCGTCCAGCACCACGGCCATGTTCCGCTGGTTCTCCCGGAAATCCTTCAGGATATCCAGCACGTTTTTCGTCATGTGTACGAAGGTGGGCTCCACCAGCATGGCCTCCACGTCCGGAGCCGTGCCCTCGGGCGCGGTCAGCACCGCCTTCATCAGCTGCTTGGTGGGCAGGATCCCGATGATATGGTCGATGCTCTCCCGGTAAACGGGTATCCGGGAGCAGCTCATGGCCTCCTCGCTGTCCAGCAGCGTATCCAGGGGCTCGTCCAGATCATAGGCGATCACGTCCACCCGGGGGATCAGAATATCCTTCGCCATCAGCGCTCTCACCTCGATGGCGGATTTGATCAATTCTCCCTCAGATTCGGTAAATACCCCTTCTTCCTGAATGGTATCCACCACCAGAGCCAGTTCTTCGGCCGCCTGGGAGGCTTCGTCCTCCACCGGTGTCCACAGGGGCTCCAGCCTGCGGACCATGCCGCTCACCAGCCAGACGATGGGATTAAAGATCTTCATGGCACCCCGCAGCGGGCCGCTGAAGCTCAGCACCAGCCGGTCCGCGTGGTCCGCCGCCAGGATCTTGGGGCAGATCTCGCCGAACACCAGCAGCAGCATGGTGGCGATCAGCTCCGCGTAGCTGCCCGCCTGCGGATCGTCCGGGAACAGATGCTCCGCGCAGAGCACCGTCACCAGAGAGGTGGCGGCGATATTGACCAGGTCGTTGCCCACCAGAATGGTGGAGATCGCCCGGACGAAATCATCCACGATCCCCTGGGCCTTCACGGCCCGCTTGTCTCCCTGGTCCGCCAGAGAGCGGATACGGGGCTTATTGGCCGTGGCAAAGGCGATCTCCGAGCCGGAGAAAAAGGCCGAGCACATGAGCAGCAGGGCCACCAGCATGATCAGAACTGTCTCGCTCATACCGTCTCCTCCTGTTCATCCCAGATCTCGCCCACCAGCTCCTCCAGCAGGTCGTCCAGGGTCACCATACCCAGCGTGCCGCCCCATTCGTCCTTCACGATGGCCAGGTGCATTTTCCGGCTGCGCATTTCGTCCACCAGCGCGTTCATGGTCATCGTGTCCGTGATGTAGTAGGGCTCCGCCATCAGACTGCGGATATCCACCTGTTCCTTTCCGCGTACCAGGCACTGCTGCAGATACTGCTTCAGGTTCAGGATCCCGACGATATGGTCCAGGTCTCCCTCGTAAACGGGGAGACGGGAGAATTTCTCCGTGATGATCCGCTCAAAGGAGCAGCTTTGCTCATCCGTCAGGTTGATCCCGGCCATGTGGACCCGGGGCGTGATGACCTCCCGCACGGTCCGGTCGGTAAATTCCACCGCGGACTGGATCAGCTCGCTTTCCTCCGACTCCAGGCCGCCCTGGTCCTCGATGGTCTCCACCATGCTCTGGAAATCGTCTTCCGTCATGCTGGGGCCCTTGTCCTTGCTGCGGAACAGCAGCTTTAAGCCCTTGGACAGCCCCATGAAGAGCAGGTCAAAAGGCGTCAGCAGGAGCATCAGCAGCCACAGGATGCCGCTGACCCCGCAGGCAAAGCGGTCCGCGTTGGCCTTGGCGATGTTCTTCGGCAGCGTCTCGCTGAAGATGAAGACCAGCAGCGTCATCACCACGGTCGACAGCACCGGCGCGCCCGCCTCTCCGATCACGTTCGCGAAGAAGGCGAGCTTCGAGCCCGTCACCAGCCGGATCGTCAGAAGGGTAGCCAATGCCGTGGCAATAACGTGTACGACGTTGTTGCCGATCAGCAGGGTGATGATGGCCTTATCAAATTTGTCCAGAATACGTAAAGCTCGGGATGCGCTCTTCTTTCCGTCCTCGGCCCAGGCCTTCAGGCGGATGTGGCTGCAGCTGGAATAAGCCGTTTCACTTCCGGCGAAAAAGCCGCCGGCCAACACGAGAGCAAGAATGATGAAAATAGATCGTGGAATACTGTCTGGGTCCATTACGGACTAAAACCTCCTCGCCCATACGGGCAAATACTTATTCAGTTATAAACGATATCACATTATCTGCCATTTGTCAATTTTTTTCGGAAAACGCAGCCCGCGGCGGCCCTTATGCGGCGAAAAAGGGCTCAGGCGGGTCTTCCGCCGCTTTACTTTGTTAAGAAATTAACAAATTTGCCGATTAGTCTTGATTTATTTCTCCGAAAATGTTATAGCACTCGGTATATATTCAAGCCGCACCCGCGGCGCAGTGAAAGGAGCCCACCATGTACCGGATTCTCCGTAAAAAGAGCCTCAACCCCGCTGTGACGCAGATGGAGATTCTGGCCCCCCTGGTCGCGAAAAAAGCCCAGCCCGGTCAGTTCATCATCCTCCGCGTGCATGAAGAAGGGGAACGCATTCCCCTCACCGTTGCCGGAACGAACCCCGAAGAAGGTTCGGTCAAGATCATTTTCCAGGTCGTCGGCGGCACCACGACCCTGCTGAATCAGAAAGAAGCCGGTGAGTCCGTCAGCGACTTCGTCGGTCCCCTCGGTAAAGCCACCGAAACGGAAGGCGTCAAAAAGGTCTGCATCGTCGGCGGCGGCGTCGGCTGTGCCATCGCTCTCCCGGTCGCGCAGAAATTCCACGCGCTGGGCGCGGAGGTCACCTCCATCGTCGGATTCCGCAGCAAGGACATCGTGATCCTCGAGGAGGATTTCAAAGCCTGCTCCGACCGGATGATCATGATGACCGACGACGGCAGCTACGGCCGTCACGGCAACGTCACCGTCCCCCTTAAGGAAATGCTGGAGGCCGGCGAGACGTTCGATCTGGTGATCACCATCGGTCCCCTGATCATGATGAAATTTACCGTGCTGACCTGCAGGCCCTTCGGGATCCCCTGCCGGGTCTCCATGAATCCCATTATGATCGACGGCACCGGCATGTGCGGCGGCTGCCGGCTGACCCTGACCGAGGACGGGAAGAGGGTCACCCGCTTTGCCTGCGTGGACGGGCCCGAATTTGACGGGTATGCCATCGACTTCGACGAGGCCATGTCCCGCGGCCGCACCTATCTGGATTTTGAGCGCCGCGCCCTGGACAAGGCCTGCAATCTTTTCAAAGGTATATAAGGAGGTGTCCCATGGCTTTAGATCCGAAAAAGCATGAAATGCCCAGCCAGGAGCCCCTGGTCCGGGCCCGCAATTTCGCGGAGGTCGCGTTGGGCTACACCCCCGAGATCGCCGTGGCGGAGGCTCAGCGCTGCCTGAACTGCAAAAATATGCCCTGCGTCAGCGGCTGCCCCGTGAACGTCCAGATCCCGGCCTTCATCGCCGAGATCAGGGAGGGCCGCTTCGAGGAAGCCTATCAGATCATCAGCCGGACCTCTTCGCTTCCCGCCGTTTGCGGCCGGGTCTGCCCTCAGGAGACCCAGTGCGAATCCAAATGCACCCTGGGCATCAAATTCGAGCCCGTGGGCATCGGCCGGCTGGAGCGCTTCGTGGCTGACCGGCACAACGCCGGCAGCAGAGAAAAGCCTCAGGCCCCCGCGGCAAACGGCCACCGGGTCGCCATCGTCGGCTCCGGTCCTTCAGGCCTTACCTGCGCCGGCGATCTGGCGAAGCTCGGCTACCGCGTTTCCGTTTTTGAGGCGCTGCACACCGCCGGCGGCGTGCTGGTCTACGGCATCCCCGAGTTCCGTCTGCCCAAAGCCATCGTGGCCAGGGAGGTGGAGACCCTGAAGGAGCTGGGCGTCGACCTGCAGACCAACGTGGTCATCGGCAAGACCCTCACCGTGGACGAGCTCTTCGAGATGGGCTACGAGGCGGTATTTATCGGCTCCGGGGCCGGCCTGCCCAATTTCATGAATATCCCCGGCGAATCCTACAAGGGCGTATATTCCGCCAACGAGTTCCTGACCCGCAGCAACCTGATGAAGGCCTACCGGGAGGATGCCGACACCCCGATCATGAAGGGCGGCCGGGTCGCCGTGGTGGGCGGCGGCAACGTGGCCATGGACGCGGCCCGTACCGCGCTCCGTCTGGGGGCCGAAAAGGTCTATATCGTTTACCGCCGTTCTCTGGACGAGCTGCCTGCCCGCAAGGAGGAGGTGGAGCACGCCATGGAGGAGGGCATCGACTTCCAGCTGCTGCAGAATCCCGTGGAGATCCTGGGCTATAAGAATCCCGACGATCCCCGCGATCCCCGAAACGATTTCGTGACCGGCATGAGGGTGCAGCGCATGCAGCTGGGTGAGCCGGACGCCAAAGGCCGCCGCCGTCCCGTGCCCATCGAGGGGGACGTGTATGAGCTGGCGGTGGATACCGTGGTCATTGCCATCGGCACCTCGCCCAATCCGCTCATCAAGAACACCACGCCCGGTCTGGAGATCAACAGCCACGGCGGGATCGTCATCACCGAGGACGGCCTGACCTCCCGTGAGAAGGTCTACGCCGGCGGCGACGCCGTGACCGGAGCGGCCACCGTCATCTCCGCCATGGGCGCCGGAAAGACCGCCGCTGCCGCGATCCACAGGGCGCTGATGGGCTGAGGCCTTTGCCCCCCCCCGAAGGCGGAACGCCTCACGGCAAGGCCGTACATAAAAGACAGACACCGCGACCGTCCGAAAACGGCCGCGGTGTCTGTTTTTGTATCGCTTCATCAGCCGAGAAGCTGTTTTTTCTTTTCGTCAAATTCGCCCTGGGTGATGGCGCCGCAGTCCAGCAGCTCCTTATATTTTTTGATGAGGGCGACCGTCCGTTCTTCCTCCGCGATCCGGGGATTCTCCTCCGCGATCCGGGAGTCCTCCGCCTCCGTCACCGGAGCGGGCTCCGCCTTTTCCGCCGCTTCAGGCTGAGCGTCCGCCTTCAGCAGGTCGCTCTTGCTCTTTCCGCAGGCGCAGGTAAAGACGTAGGAATGATTGGCTCTTCCGCAGCTGCAGCGCCAGTCCCCGGGACCGAGGGGCTCCTCCTGCACCTGAGGACCGCCGTACGCGGAACTTACCATGTAGGAGGGATAGCTGTTGTACGCTCTCCCGCTGCTGTCCGACTTTATGATGGAAGGCGGCACCTCCGAGCGGCAGCAGTCCTCCCTTGCCACGGCAATGGCGAAGGCGAGCAGGCCGAAAAAGAAGCCCCACCAGAACCAGTCGGCATCGTATCCCTTGTTCCAGATCACGGATCTCGTAACGAAGCCCCAGATCAGCCCGTTGATCACAAACGGAATGAATATTTTCCAAAACATCAGCAGCACCTCCCGTCCTATCGTATATCTTTATGATACACGACCGGGCGGCGGTCTGTCAAGCGCGTTCTCAGGCCTTACCGGCCCAGCTTATCCAGGCATTTGCCGAAGAAGGCGATCAGACCGGAGTTGCACAGCACGATGATGACCGTGGCGATCCCGACGCCCGTGAGGCCCTTCAGCAGGACCAGGGACATGACCACTGCCAGCACCAGGCAGCTCGCGTCGAAGACGTATTTGACCTTGGTGCGGTTCAGGCGGTAGCGCTCCGTCACCTCGGCCACGCAGAGCTCGTAGACCTGCAGCGGCCAGTCGGTGCGGAAGAAGAAGGCGATGCCCAGCGCCGTCACCAGCATGCCCAGGATGAACAGCACGACCCGCAGCGCCATGCTGCCGCATACGCCGTTGCCGCCCAGCACCAGGAACCAGCCGTCGATGGTGAGGCCGGAAATGACCGCCGTCAGGAAGGACAGCAGATACCGGGGCCTGAAGCCCCTGACGATCAGACAGGTGACGATCAGGATGATCGCCTCCATCACGTATTCCGCGGTGCCCTGGGTGAACCAGCCCTCGCCCCAGCTGGCCCAGCCCCAGCGGTGCAGCACGTAGGGCATCGCCCCGATCATGGACATGCCCAGGCCGCTTTTCGTGCTGAGACAGACGCCCAGATTGGCGATCAGGACCCCGAGGACCCAGTTGACAGCCATTTTCCGCCGGCTGCGGGTATTCGTTTCGTCAGCCATTTCTCACACCTTTCTCCGGAACGTCTTCCATTTGCCGGAAAGAAAATAGATCCCGCCGATCACGAAGGGCATGAAGCCGGCCAATGCGTCACCGTACCAGCAGCCCAGCGCGCCCATGGAAAAGCTGAAATACAGCAGTGCGGACAGGCCGATGCGGCTGATCATGCCGTCGATCAGGGCCACGCACAGATTCAGCTTCGTATTGCCGGAGCCGTTGATCAGGGCAAATGCCTCCGAGCGGGTGGCGCTGCCGTAGAAATTGAGGATGATGGGGAGCACCAGGATACCGGCCTTGGCCAGCACCTCGGCGTCCTTGGTGAAGAAGCGGAAGATGCCCTCGCTCCACATGAGCAGCGCCAGCGAGCAGAGGGTGAACATGCCCACCGTGATGAACAGGATATTTTTCAGGATCTTCGGCACGCGCTCGGTCTTTCCGGCGCCCAGGTTCTGGCCAACCATGGAGCTGCCCGCGGTGGTGAAGGAGTTGGACACGATGCCCGCCATGGTACCGGTCTTGTTATAGATGCCCGCCAGCGCGGAGGCCGTCACGCCCTCCACGTTGATCCAGGCGGTCAGCACGGTCTTGGAGAAATTGACCGCGACGGACTGGATGGACATGGGGATGCCCAGCGCCACCAGACGCCCCAGCGCCTCCTTGTCAAAGGCAAAGCTGGCCGGCTTAAAGTCGAAGCCGAAGCTCTCCCGATGCTTGTACAGATAGACGATGGAAAGAACGAAGCTGAGGCCCTGGCCGATGACCGTCGCCAGCGCCGCGCCGAAAACGGCCATGTCCAGGAAGCAGACGAAGACCACGTCCAGGATCATGTTCAGCACCGCCGCGATCCCGATGAACAGGAAGGGCCGTTTGCTGTCGCCCATGCCGCGGAGGATGGCGCTGACCACGTTGTAGCCGTAGATGAAGACCAGGCCGAAGATGCAGGTCAGCACGTAATCCATCGTGTAGTCGTAGGCCTCGGCAGGGGTATTGAGCCACTGCAGGATATTGCCCCGCAGCACCAGGCAGGCGGCCGAGATGATCACCGACGCCAGCATCAGGAAGCTGAACAGGTTGCCGATGGACTTTTTCACCCGGTCCATGCGGCCCGCGCCCACGTCCCGGGCGATCAGGACCTGTCCCGCCGAGGAAAAGCCCATGGCGATGAAGGTGATCAGATGCAGCACGTCGCCGCCGGTGGAGACGGCGCTCATGCCCTTCCCGCCGATGTACTGCCCCACCACCAGCAGGTCCACGATGTTGTACACCGCCTGCAGCGCGTTGGAGGCAAACAGCGGCAGCGCGAAGGACAGCAGCAGCTTCAGGATGTTGCCCTCGGTCAGATCCCGAACCATTGTCTTTTTCTGATTTTCCATGCCTTGATCCTCTTTTCCTTCTTCCCGGCGAAGGCCGAACGGGTCTATTCTGCCCCGAAAATGCGGAAAAGTCAAGGGCGCGCGGGGCGCCTCCTGACTTTTCTGTTGGCATTTTCGGAAAACGATGGTATATTTAGCGGGTACAGAACCCCTGCCGGCCCGGGTCCCCGGGCCTCCCCCGCCGAAGGAGCGGAGACGCGTCTCCGATAACGACTATGAGCTTTTTTCAGAAACTGCTGAGCAACCGGATCCTGCTCACCGCGCTGCTCGCCTGGGCCATCGCCCAGGTGACCAAGACCATCCTGCACGCCATCGTCAACAGGGGCATCGACTGGGAGCGGTTAGTCGGCGACGGCGGCATGCCCAGCTGCCATTCCGCCACGGTCTGCGCCCTGGCCACGGCAGCCGCCCTGCATCAGGGGGCGGATTCGGCGATCTTCGCCCTGGCCGCCGGCATGGCCATGATCGTGATGGACGACGCGCGGGGCGTGCGCCGGGAATCCGGCCGTCATGCCAAGGCGCTGAACGAGCTGCTGGATCTCCTGATGGGAGAAGCGGCGCCGGAGGTCAAGCTGAAGGAAATGCTGGGGCACAGTCCCCTGCAGGTGCTGATCGGCGCCCTCATCGGCGTCGGGACGGCCTTTCTGCTGTGGCGTTGAAGGGGCAGGGCTCCCCGGGGCGCACAGCAGATGCCCGGGGTGAAAAAAGGATGCGGAAATCTCTCCGCATCCTTTTTTTGCGCCCTCCGGCGGCTTTACCGCTCCAACAGGGCCTTCGCCTTCCGGGCCACCACCAGCTCCTCGTTGGTCTCCCTGACGAAGATCCGCACCCGGCTGCCGTCCCGGGAAATGTCGTCTCCGGACTTCGCCGCCCGGTTCTTTTCCTCATCCGGCTCCACGCCCATGAACTCCAGCCCCTGCAGCGCCAGCCCCCGGATCAGCGCGCTGTGCTCGCCGATGCCGCCGCCGAAGACGATGGCGTCCAGGCCGCCCAGCGCCGCCGCGTAGGCGCCGATGTATTTGCGGATGCCGTAGGCGTAGGTCGAAAGGGCCGTCTCCGCGTCCTGATTCCCCTCCGCCGCAGCCGTCTCCAGGTCGCGCACGTCCCCGGAAATGCCGCCGGACAGGCCCAGCAGGCCGCTCTTCTTCTGCAGCAGCGTCTTCACCTCGGCCAGCGTATAGCCGCATTCCTCCACCAGATAGAAAATGATATACGGGTCCATGTCTCCGATGCGGTTGTTGTGCATCACGCCGCACTGCAGGCTCATGCCCAGACTGGTATCGATGCTGACCCCGTTCTTCACGGCCGCGAGGCTCCCGCTGCCGCCCAGGTGGCAGGACACGATCCGCAGATCCCTGCGCCCCATCTGCCCGGAGACCCAGTCGGTCAGGTACTCGTGGGAGGCCCCGTGGAAGCCGTAGCGGCGGATGCCGTATTTGCGGGAAAGCTCCAGCGGGATCGGATAAAGATACGCCTCCGGCGGCAAATCCTTATGGAAGCCCGTCTCGAAGGAGCCCACCAGGGGCGTCTCGGGCAGCAGCGCCCGGAACTGGCGGATGGCCGCGATATAAGGCGGATTGTGGGCCGGCGCCACGGAAGCATAGGCCTCCATCGCCTGCAGGACCTCCTCCGTCAGCAGCTGCACGCCGGTGACGCCCTTGGCCAGTACCACCTTGAAGCCCACGCAGGACAGGCTCTTCAGATCCATAAGGCTCCCGTCCTCGGCCAGCGCCCGCAGCATGTCCTGAATCGCCTCCCGGTGACTCGGAAAGCCGCCCGGCGTCCCGATGCGCTCGTATCCGCCCCGGGCCAGGACCCTTTCCCCCTCTTCCATGGCGAAAAGCTTGTATTTCAGGGAGGTGCTCCCCACGTTGCAGATCAGTATCTTCATCTTGCTCCTCCTGTACCGGGCGGGCAGCCCCGGGCCGCGCCGCCGGCAGATATAAAGATTCCCCATCCGTCACCGGACGGGGAATCTCCGTCTTTCTCTCAGTCGGCCGGGATCAGTAGATCTCCTTGCCGTAGATATCCTTGAAATACTTATAGGTGTCGACCTTCAGCTCGCCGCAGGCCAGCTCGTCGCAGACGATAACGGCGTTGTTGTGCAGCTGCAGGGCGCTGATGGTGCAGGACTGGCTCACGGCGCCGTCCACGCAGGCCGCCAGAGCGCGGGCCTTGTTGTGGCCGCTGATCAGCAGCATCACTTCCCGGGAATCGGTCACGGTGCCGACGCCCACGGACAGTGCCTTGTGCGGCACCTTCTCGGGGTCATTGTCAAAGAAGCGGGAGTTGGCGATCAGGGTATCGGTGGTCAGATCTCTCACGCCGGTGCGGGAGCTCAGGGAGGTGAAGGGCTCGTTGAAGGCGATGTGGCCGTCAACGCCGCTGCCGCCCATGAACAGGTCGATGCCGCCGTAGGAAGCGATCTTGGCTTCATAGGCAGCGCACTCGGCCTCCAGATCCTCGGCCATGCCGTTCAGGATATTGACGTTCTCGGCGGGGATGTCGATATGATCGAAGAAGTTGTCGTGCATGAAGGCCCAGTAGCTCTCGTGATGGGTGCGGGGCAGGCCCACGTACTCGTCCATATTGAAGGTCACCACGTTCTTGAAGGTCACACGGCCGGCCTTATTTGCCTCAGCCAGGTATTTATAAACGCCCAGAGGGGAAGAGCCGGTGGGCAGGCCCAGCACGAAGGGCTTGTCGCCCTTGTGGCTGTTGATGGCGGCGATGATATGCTCGGCGCCCCACTTGCTCATATTGTCATAGTTCTGCTGAATGATAAGCTTCATCTTCAGTCCTTTCCCGGCAAATGCCGATGGGCCGGTTCAACCGGCCACGGGAGGAATTCTAACATTATTTCGGCTGATTCGCAAGTTAAATTTGTTTTCTCTGCTTTTTCCTAATTATTTTAAGTTTGCCCGCATCGAATCTTTTTCGGAAAACCGCTGGTTGACTCGCTCATCTAAGAATCCTTTGCGGAAAGCGAGGGCCCCCGCTCCCGATCATTCCCCCAGCAGGACTCGGCAGGCATTGCCGTAAAACAGAGCCTCCCGGTCGGAGGGGCCCAGCTCCTCCAGACGGACCAGCTGCCACATGGCCTGCAGGTTCTCGGTCCCCACCAGACAGGCCGTTTCCCCCGCGCTTCCCATCGCCGCCAGCGCCTTCTCGCCCAGCCAGGCGAAGCCGCTGCCGAGAGAGATCGCCCGGCCCGCCAGCAGCGCCACCGGGTAATCGCTGCCCCACATGCAGCGGGACAGTCCCGCCTTCCGCAGCGCCATCAGCAGCGCGGGCACCTCGCAGACCGCGGAAAAATCGAAGAAGACGTTATCCAGATCGGCCGTCTGCGGGATGCCCTCCAGCCCGGTCCAGGCGGCAAAGCTGCGCCCCGCATGGGCCAGGACCAGCTTGGCGTTCGGGAAGGCCCGGGCCATGCGCCGGATGGCCCGGAGATTTGCCGGGTCCGCCAGAGCGCCGTCCTTCACCAGATGCAGCGTGACCGCCAGCCGGTATTTCTCCGCCAGCTCCAGCGCGGCCTCCGGCAGATACGCTTCGACGTCTGCCTGATCCGTGGGCTTTTTCACCGCCGGCAGATGATAGGGCTTGACCCCGACGATCCTTCCGGGGCCGCCCGCCGCCAGGAATCCGGCCTCCAGCTCCTCCGCGGTATCTCCCGGCGCCGTCAGGAGCTCTCCCACGCAGTCCGGAGCCGCCTCCAGATGGCGCCGCAGCCGCTCCATGGCAGCCGCAAGCGGCGCTGCCGCCCTTCCGCTCACCGGGTCGGCCATTTCCGCCCGGGGCATCGGGAACATATTGATCCGCAGACTCCGCCGCGGCCCGAACCAGGAGCGCATGTGCGCCTCATAGTCCGCAAGGCCCTCCGCATGGGTATGCGCGTCGAAGATCCGTTCCGGAAGGATATCGTCTATCCGCTTCAGCATTTCCGCGTCATACCCGGAAAATTCCGCATTTTTCGCCACGTTAAGCTCCTCTCCGCCGGGGCTCCCCGCCCTCGGGCCCGGCTCCCTCTCCCTTCCATTCTGCTCCGCTCCGCCGCGTCTGTCAAGCCGGAGATTGCAGGTCTTTTGCCGCCTCCGGCCCGGAAAATCTAGCTAATGTTTGTCAAGAGTTTTTTCATGACAAAGTATATTAAAAAAGCGTACACTAAACAAGCCCTGCTGATTGCGGACTTCGAAAACATATTGTAAAATCAAGGCGATTTACTTGTAGAGTTCCATCGCTCTTGCGTAGTAGATTCGGAGAAACTTGTTCACGCCGGCCATCTTGGCGACGTTGTAGGGCTTTCCTTCCTGCTCTTTCTTGAGCATGAACTGGTATATCGGATCGTCCTGAGGTTTCTGCAGTTTTAGGGCCTGCATTACCTCAAAACAAGCCTTCCGCAGAGCAGAACTGCCACGTTTGGATATGTGGCGGTTTCTGCTCTCAAATTGTCCTGACTCGTACGGCGGCGCATCATTGCCTGCGTATGAGTTCAAGGCCCTTGCACTGTGAAAGCGTCGGACATCGCCAATCTCAGCGAGGATGATAGGGCCAAGCCGTTCGCCGACACCGTTCATAGCTCTGAGTACCTTGTATTCGGGGATTGTTTCGGCAATCTCCTGCATCTGATGAATTGTCTCGTCCGCAGCGTTTTGTGCTGCTGCGAGCATGTCAACGCATTGATCCTGCGCCGTCCAGATGTACGGATCCGAGCCTCTGGTAGTGATACTGCTGCAGGCTGTTTCGTAGATCACCAAACCTTTCTTCGGAGCAAAGCGGTCAGGGGTCTTCTTCATCAGAGTCTCATAGGCAGACAGGAATCGATGTTTGCCAATGCGCCGTATTTCGTCAAAGGAATGAAACCTTTTGATGAAAAGCAGTAATGCACATTTCTCCGGATCCCGGCTTCTCAGATCCAGGATTCTGGTGATGCCCGGCATCGTCTGATCAAGGAGATTGATGAGCTGAACCTTTACTCTGGTTACTGTGCTGATGCGCTGAGAATACTGTCGTGACAGAAATTTGAGGTCTTCGTATTTCTGATCCATTGGACTGTACGGAACCAGAAGGTATGATTTCTCAAGTGCATATGTGGCGATTCTGACAGCATCCTTCTTGTCTGTTTTGACCTTGTGGATCTCAACGTCACCGTACTTTTTCATTTGATACGGATTG
>JAZLJI010000134.1:0-11545 GCA_045617825.1 Lachnospiraceae bacterium | reverse complement strand
GAGGCGGAGGCTGCCCGACTGGCTGAGGAAGCCGAGGCCGCGAAGGCCGCTGCCGAGGCGGAGGCTGCCCGCTTAGCCGGAGAAGCCGAAGCCGCGAAGGCTGCTGCCGAGGCGGAGGCTGCCAGAATAGCAGATGAAGCCGAGGCCGCAAAGGCCGATGCCGAGGCGAAGTCTGCCCGCGCAGCCGAGGGAGCAGCGGCGGTCGGTGCCGTATCGCTGTTGGCTGCCGCTCAGGAAGCCCTTCGTCCAGAAGGAGAAAGCCCGAGGGCTGACGGTAAGAGCTCTGCCAAGGAAGCCCGGCAGGCCGAAAGGGCCGCTGCCAGGGAGGCCAAGCAGGCGGAAAAAGCCGCCGCCAAGGAAGCACGAAGGGCCGAAAAGACCGCTCCCAAGGCCGACGAGCCGGAGACATCGCAGGAGGCTCTGCCGCAGTGGGCATTGGCCGCCATGGCGGCAAAGGAAGCTGAGGAGGCTGCCCGTGCAGCGGCTCAGGATGCCGCGGAGGCTGCTCAGGATACCGCCGAAGCCGCTGAGACGGCCGAAGCGGTCGCGGAGCAGAGCGCAGCCCCAGCCGGCCTCGAGGAGGCCGTGATGGCAGCCGCTGCCGCGGAAGCCGCTCAGCTCGATGAGAAAGCAAGCCATCTGAAGGCTGAAGCCGCAGCTGCCGCCCAGGACGTAAGCACTGACGAGGAGATCGTGCCCGATTGGGCGCGGGATGCCTATTTTGCCCGTAAGGCCGCTGAGGCCGCCGCCGATAAGGAAGACGAGATCAAGAACCGCTCCCGGTTCCGTAAAGCGCAGCGGGAGGCCGCTGCCGATCAAAGCGCCTCAAAAGAGGATAAAAAGGATACCGATCCCGAAGCCGCTGCAGCCGCAGCCTTAGCCGCTGCCGCTGCCGCCGAGGCCCTGGCCGCCAAGCAGGCCAAGGAAGCCGAAAAGGCCGCCGAAGCGGAAAAGGCCAAGCTGGCCAAGGAAGCGGAGAAGGCCGAGAAGGCCGCCGAAGCCGAGAAGGCCAAGCTGGCCAAGGAAGCGGAGAAGGCCGCAAAGGCCGCCGAGGCCGAGCAGGCCAAGCTGGCCAGGGAAGCCGAGAAAGCCGAAAAAGCCGCCAGAGCCGAGGAAGCCAGACTCGCCAAGGAGGCCGAAAAGGCCGCGAAGGCCGCCGAAGCCGAGAAGGTCAAGCTGGCTAAAGAAGCCGAGAAGGCTGCCGAAGCCGAAAAGGCCAAGCAGGCCAAGGAAGCCAGAAAAGCCGAAAAGGCTGCCAGAGCCGAGGAAGCCAGACTCGCCAAGGAAGCCGAAAGGGCCGCCAGGGAGGCTGAGGAGGCCGCCGCGGAAGACGCTGAGCCCGCCGAGGACGGCGCTGAGCCCAAGAAGGAAAAGAACCACGGCGGAGCCAAGATCCTGCTCCTGCTGCTCTTCCTCCTGCTGCTGGGCGGTGCCTTCTGGTATTTCTTCCTGAGGAACGGCAGAAGCTCCGACCTCGCCAAATATCAGGAAGCGCAGGCCCTGTACGAGGCCGGCAAATACGAAGAAGCCAAGGCCGCCTTTGCCGAGCTGGGCGATTACGAGGATGCCGCGAAGCAGGCGGAGGCCTGCGATAAGCTGCTGGAAAGCCAGCGGATCGTCCGGGAAGAATCCCTGGCGGAATCCCTGAAGGAATCTCAGAAGGAAGCTGCGGAGGAAAGCTCCCGTCAGGCGGAGGAAGCCTCCCGCGCGGCGGAGGAGTCCCGCATTGCCGAGGAAAGCAAGGCTGAGGAAGCCAAGAAGGAGCAGCGGTATCAGGCTGCTCAGGCGCTGTTCCAGCAGGGCAAATACGAGGAAGCCGCGAAGAAATTTGCCGAGCTGGGCGATTACGGCAACAGCCAGGGCATGCTGAAGAGCTGCTCCGACGCCATAAGCAGTGCCCGGTATCAGGAAGCCAAGGCCCTCATCGAGAAGGGCAGCTATGCCGAGGCCGTCAAGCTGCTGAAGGAGCTGGGCAGCTTTGAGGACGCCGAGGCGCTGATTGCCGACTGCGAGAAGAAACAGAAGCGCGAGGCCTTCCTGGCCGGGATCACCGAGGGCAAGACGCTCTCCTTCGGTCTGTACGAGCAGGACGGCAATGCCGCCGCTGCCGAGGCGCTGGAATGGATCGTGCTGAAGCGTGAGGGAGACAAGGCGCTGCTGCTGTCCCGGAACGCGATCGCCGGCATGGCCTATCACGGGACCAGAACGGCCGTGACCTGGGCCGGCTCCGACATCCGCAGCTGGCTGAACCAGGTCTTCCTGAAGGCCGCCTTCACAGAGAAGGAGCAGGCCGCCATCCGGACCTCCGCGCTGAAGACGCCGGCCAACTTCCACTACGGGACCCCCGGCGGCGACGATACGGAGGATAGGATCTTCCTGCTGAGTCTGGAGGAGGCCAAGGAGCTGCTGACCAAGGAGCAGATCATCTGCAAGGCCACGCCCGCCGCCAAGGCCCAGGGCGTCTGGGTCAGCGGTGACGGCAGCTGCTGGTGGTGGCTGCGGAACTCCGGTTCCCGGAACATCTACGCCTCCCACGCCAGCTACTACGGTTCCCTGGATGAGGAAGGCTATTACGTGACCGATGCCGGCAACGCGATCCGTCCCGCTCTGTGGGTGGATCTGAACGCCTACGCGGAAGCCGTCGGCCAATAACACCGTGAAAGAAGAAGGAAGAGCTTCGGCTCTTCTTTCTTTTTTTCAGAATTAGCAGAAAGCAACGGGAGAAAATTAAGCAATTTTCCGGCGGTTCCTCCTTGCCCTCCGGAAAGGACTATGCTATACTGGTTCCATAATTTCAAAGATCTCCTGCAACTGACGGAATCGCAGAGCACTGCAAGGAAACAGGAGACCCGAAACCGGAACCGCAACGGTTCCCCGCCGACCGTCTGGGCACAGTTAGAGCGTTACAGCCCTGACTGTGCCCTCTTCTATTTCCAGGAGGTAAGTATGAAAAAAGTCGGAATCATCATGGGAAGTGACAGTGATCTGCCGATCCTGCAGAAGACCGTGGACACCCTGAAGGAGCTGGAGATCCCTTACGAGCTCCACATCTACTCTGCTCACCGGACGCCCGCCGAAGCGGCGGCATTTGCCCAGAGCGCAGAGGCGAACGGCTTCGGTGTCCTCATCGCCGCCGCCGGGATGGCCGCCCATCTGGCCGGTGCCATCGCTGCCAACACCCTTCTTCCCGTCATCGGGATCCCCTGCAAATCCAGCAATTTAGACGGCATTGATGCCCTTCTGTCCACCGTACAGATGCCCTCCGGGATCCCGGTCGCCACTGTCGCCATAGGCGGAGGAGTCAATGCCGCTTTGCTTTCCGCTCAGATCCTGTCGCTGTCCGAACCGGCGCTGGCAGAAAAGCTGAAGGCCCGCCGCGCCAAGGATGCCGCCAAGGTCCTGGAGAAGGACGCCCGCATCGCCGCGGAATATAACAACTGAATACTGACTTTCACATAAACTTTCATATCTTTGAGGAGGAAATGATCATGGAACTGCTTTACACCGGAAAGACCAAGAATGTGTATGCCCTGGAGAACGGCAACTGCCTGCTGAAGTTCAAGGACGACTGCACCGGCAAGGACGGTGTCTTCGATCCGGGTGAAAACTCCGTCGGCCTGACCATCGAGGGCGTAGGCGACGTGAACCTCAGAATGTCCATCTATTTCTTCGAAAAATGCAACGCTGCCGGGATCTACACCCACTACATCAGCGCCGACCTTAAGAACACCACGATGGAGGTGAGACCCGCCAAGGTCTTCGGCAAGGGCCTGGAGGTCATTTGCCGCTATAAGGCCGTCGGCAGCTTCTACCGCCGCTACAGCGAATACTGCACCGAGGGCCAGGATCTGCCTGCCTACGTGGAGACCACCTTCAAGAACGATGCCAAGGGCGATCCCCTGGTGACCAAGGACGGTCTGGTGGATCTGGGCGTCATGACGGCCGAGCAGTACGACGAGTTAAAGGTCATGACCCAGAAGATCACCGCCATCGTAGCCGAGGATCTGAAGGCCAAGGGACTGGATCTGTACGACATCAAGTTCGAATTCGGCTATGACAAGGACGGCAAGGTGATGCTGATCGACGAGATCGCTTCCGGCAACATGCGTGTCTACAAGGACGGAGCCTACATCGATCCCATGACCCTGTCCAAGCTGTTCTTCGCGTAAGGTGCAGCTATGGGCGGCTATATCGGCATTACTTCCCGTAGGGACTGCCGCGCCGACATCTTCTTCGGTGTCGACTACCATTCCCATCTGGGCACCAAGCTGGGCGGTCTGGCCCTGTATGATAAAGAGATCGGTCTGCAGCGGGAGATCCACAATATCGAGGGAACTCCCTTCCGCACCCGATTCGGCGATGTATTTGAAAAAATGAAGGGGACCTCCGCCATCGGCTGCATCAGCGACAGCGAGCCCCAGCCCCTGCTGATCCGCTCCAAGCTCGGCCGCTTTGCCATCTGCATGATCGGCATCATCAACAACGCCGAGGAGCTGATCGAGACCTACCTGCAGGACTGCAGCGGCAGCTTCGACGCCATGACCGGCGGCAGAGTCAACGCCACTGAGCTGACAGCCTGCCTGATCAGCCGTAAGAACAGCTTTGCCGAAGGCATCCGCTTCGCGCAGGAGGTCATCGACGGAACGGCAGCCATCCTCATTCTGAAAAATGACGGCCACCTGATCGTGGCCAGAGACAAGGTGGGCCGCCTTCCCATGCACATCGGCCGGGACGCCGACGGGTATGTCGCCTCCTTTGAGGCCTTCGCCTATCAGAAGCTGGGCTACGAGACCGTCGCAGAGCTGGGCCCCGGCGAGATCGCGGAGCTTTCTCCCGAGGGCATGACCAGACTGGCTGAGCCCGGAAAGAAAAAGAAGGTCTGCGCCTTCCTCTGGAGCTATTACGGCTATCCCACCTCGGAATATGAGGGCCGCAACGTGGAGACCATGCGTTACCGCAACGGCGCCATCATGGCGGAGCACGATAAGGAATCCGGAAATTTCCCGGAGATCGACTACGTGGGCGGCGTACCGGACTCCGGCACCCCTCACGCCATCGGCTATGCCAACCGCAGCGGCGTGCCCTTTGCCAGAGCCTTCATCAAATACACCCCTACCTGGGCCCGCAGCTTCATGCCGGCCAGTCAGACCGACCGGAACCGCATCGCCAAGATGAAGCAGATCCCGGTCAAGGAGCTGATCGAGGGCAAGAGCCTGCTGTTTGTGGACGACTCCATCGTCCGCGGCACTCAGCTGCGGGAGACCGTGGAATTCCTCTATGAAAGCGGCGCCAAGGCAGTGCATATGCGGTCCGCCTGCCCGCCGATCCTGTACGGCTGCAAATACCTCAATTTCTCCCGGAGCACCGGGGATATGGACCTGCTGGCCCGGAAGGTCATCTTCGAGCTGGAGGGCGAGGAAGGCTTCGACCACCTGGACGAATACCGGGACTCCTCCGCACCCCGCGGCAAAAAGCTGCGTCAGTGCATCGCCGAAAAGATGGGCTTTGCCTCTCTGGAATTCCAGTCCGTAGAGGGCATCGTCAAGGCGTTGGATATGGATCCCGAAGAACTGTGTACCTACTGTTGGAACGGAAAGGAATAAGCGCATGAATACCGAATCAAGATCTGAGGCCTATGCGGCCGCCGGCGTTGACATCACTGCCGGCTACAAGGCCGTTGAACTGATGAAACAGCACATCGCCCGCACCATGACGGCGGGAGTCTGCTCGGATGTCGGCGGCTTCGGCGGCCTCTTTGAGCTGGACACCACCGGGATGACCCGGCCGGTGCTGGTCTCCGGCACTGACGGCGTCGGCACCAAGCTGAAGCTGGCCTTCCTGATGGACAAGCACGATACCGTGGGTATCGACTGCGTGGCCATGTGTGTCAACGACATCATCTGCTGCGGCGCCAAGCCCCTCTTCTTCCTGGACTACATCGCCTGCGGCAAGAACGTCCCCGAGCGCATCGCCGATATCGTCAAGGGCGTGGCTGAGGGCTGCGTTCAGGGCGGCTGCGCGCTGATCGGCGGCGAAACGGCTGAAATGCCCGGCTTCTATCCGGAGGATGAGTACGATCTGGCCGGATTTTCCGTCGGCGCGGTGGATAAGAGCCGGATCATCGACCCCAACACCATGAGGGCCGGCGACGGGATCATCGCCCTGCCCTCCAGCGGCGTGCATTCCAACGGCTTCTCCCTGGTCCGCAAGGTCTTCGACGTGGAGCACCGGGACCTCAAGGCCCCCGTGGCCGAGCTGGGCGGCGCCTCCCTCGGTGAGACCCTGCTCACCCCCACCAAGATCTACGTGAAGCCCGTTCTGGCCGTGCTGGACGAGGTCCGGGTCAAGGGCATCTCCCATATCACCGGCGGCGGCTTCTACGAAAATATTCCCCGCAGCATTCCCGACGGTCTGGGCGCCTTGATCCGCAGGGCCGACGTCCGGGTGCTGCCGATCTTCTCTCTCATCGCCAAGGAAGGCGGCATCAGCGAGCGGGATATGTTCAACACCTTCAACATGGGTGTCGGCATGACCCTGATCGTGGCCAAGGAGGATCAGGAGAAGGCTCTGGCGATCCTGAAGGCGAACGGCCAGGATGCCTACGTGATCGGCGAGATCCGCGAATCCGCGGAAAAGGTCTGCCTCTGCTGACGGGAAAGGAGAACCGCATGCGCGATCACGTCAACATTGCCGTCCTGGTCTCCGGCGGCGGCACCAATCTCCAGGCCCTCATCGACGCCCAGGAGAGCGGCCGTCTCACGGCGGGCCGGATCAAGCTGGTGATCTCCAGCAACAGCATCGCCTACGCCCTGAAGCGGGCGGCGGACCATCAGATCCCCGCCATGGCCATCACCAAAAAGGCCTGCGGCAGTCAGGAGGCCATGGAGGCCAAGCTTCTGGAGGTCCTCGAAGCCAATCACATCGACCTGATCATTCTGGCGGGCTACCTCAGCATCCTCAGCGCCGATTTTGTGGGGCATTACGATCACCGTATCCTCAACGTCCACCCCTCGCTGATCCCCTCCTTCTGCGGAGCGGGCTTCTACGGACTGAAGGTCCACGAGGCGGCGCTGGCCTACGGCGTCAAGGTCACGGGAGCCACGGTCCATTTCGTCAACGAGATCCCCGACGGAGGTGAGATCATCCTCCAGAAGGCGGTCCCCATCAAGCCCGGCGACACCCCGGAGATCCTGCAGAAGCGCGTGATGCGCCAGGCGGAGTGGAAGCTGCTGCCCGAAGCTGCCGAGCTGGTTTCCCGGCAAATACTGGATAAGGAGAACGCAGAATGAGTATTTACAAGATCAACGATATGAACAGCCTGATCAAGGATAACGAATACGTCGGCCGCGGCATCGTCATCGGCCGCACCCCCGACGGCAGCAAGGCCGTTACCGCCTACTTCATCATGGGCCGCAGCGCCAACAGCCGGAACCGGGTCTTCACCTACCGCGACGGCGCGCTCTTCACCGAGCCCTTCGACGCCTCCAAGGTGCAGGATCCCAGCCTGATCATCTACGCCGCCCTGCGCAGCTATGAGAACAAGCTGATCGTGACCAACGGCGACCAGACCGATACCGTGTATGAGGGCCTGAAGAAGGGCCTTTCCTTCAAGGAAGCCCTGGAAAGCCGCGAATTCGAGCCGGACGCTCCCAACTTCACCCCCAGGATCAGCGGTATCCTCAGCTTCGGCGAGAAGGATTTCAGCTACGAGATGAGCATCCTGAAGAGTCTGGACGAGGAAGGCAGTGCCTGCTGCCGCTACACCTTCTCCTATCCCTCCAAGCCCGGTCTCGGCCACTTCATCCACACCTACGTGGAGAACGGGAACCCCATCCCCACCTTCCAGGGCGAGCCGGAGCGCATCGCCATGGACGATGATATCGAGGCATTTACCGAAATGCTGTGGAACAGCCTGAACGCCGACAACAAGATCTCCCTCTTCGTCCGATACACCGATCTGGCCACCGGCAAGAACACCGACAAGATCATCAACAAGAATCACTAAACAGCTTTCCTGAGCGGAGGAAAATGAATCATGAAGGAATTTGAACTGAAATACGGCTGCAACCCCAATCAGAAGCCCGCTAAGATCTATATGGCGGACGGAAGCGATTTACCCATTACCGTGCTGAACGGCCGTCCCGGCTATATCAATTTTCTGGATGCCTTTAACTCCTGGCAGCTGGTCAAGGAGCTGAAGGAAGCCCTGGGTCTTCCCGCGGTGACCTCCTTCAAGCACGTCTCTCCCACCTCTGCCGCCGTCGGCATCCCGCTTTCCGATAAGCTGAAGAAGGCCTGCTTCGTGGACGACGTCGAGGGTCTGGACGAGTCTCCTCTGGCCTGTGCCTACGCCCGTGCCCGCGGCACCGACCGTATGTGCTCCTTCGGCGACTGGGTGGCGCTGTCCGACGAATGCGACGCCGTGACCGCCAAAATGATCGCCCGCGAGGTCTCCGACGGCATCATCGCGCCCGGCTACAGCGAGGAAGCGCTGGCTATCCTGAAGACCAAGCGGAACGGCAACTACAATATCGTGGCCATCGATCCCGACTACGTTCCCGCCGTGCAGGAGCACAAGCAGGTCTTCGGCATCACCTTCGAGCAGGGCCGGAACAATTTCAAGATCGACCGCGCGCTGCTGAACAACATCATCACCGAGAACAAGGCTCTGCCGGACAGCGCCGCCAGAGACCTGATCGTGGCACTGATCACCCTGAAATACACCCAGTCCAACTCCGTCTGCTACGCCGTTGACGGTCAGGCCATCGGTGTCGGTGCCGGACAGCAGTCCCGCATCCACTGCACCAGACTGGCCGGCTCCAAGGCCGACACCTGGTTCCTGAGACAGTCCGATAAGGTGCTGAGTCTGCCCTTCCGGAAGGATCTCAAGCGCGCCGACCGCGACAACGTGATCGACGGCTACATCAATCAGAACGAGGAGGACGTCTGCGCCGAGGGTATCTGGCAGAATTACTTCACCAGCCGCCCCGAGCCCTTCACCCGGGAAGAGCAGAAGGCTTATCTGGCCACCAAGCGGGGCGTTGCCCTGGGCTCCGATGCCTTCTTCCCCTTCAGCGACAACATTGAGCGCGCCTGGAGAAGCGGCGTGGATTACGTGGCCGAGCCCGGCGGCTCCATCCGTGACGACGCGGTCATCGACTGCTGCAACAAATACAACATGGTGATGGCCTTCACCGGCATGCGCCTGTTCCATCACTAAACCAGCCAAACTAAGGAGAGCAGCATGAAGCTCATGGTAGTCGGTGGCGGCGGCAGAGAGCACGCCATCATTAAGAAATTAAAGGAAAATCCTCAGGCAGAGATCATCTACGCTCTGCCCGGCAACGGCGGCATCGCCCGGGACGCGGAGTGCGTGGACATCGCCGCGACGGATATCGACGGCATCTGCGCCTTTGCCCGGGAGAAACAGATCGATTTCGCCGTGGTCGCTCCGGATGACCCGCTGGTCCTGGGTGCCGTAGACGCCCTGGAGGCTCTGGGCATCCCCTGCTTCGGTCCCCGGAAGAACGCGGCGATCATCGAGGGCAGCAAGGTATTTGCCAAGGGACTGATGAAAAAATACGGGATCCCCACGGCGGCCTATGCGGTCTTCAACGACTGCGGCGAGGCCCTGAAATACCTGGAGACCGCCCCCATCCCCACCGTGGTCAAGGCCGACGGCCTGGCTCTGGGCAAGGGCGTGACCGTCGCGATGACCCGTGAGGAAGCCATGGCCGCCGTCAGAGAGGCCATGGAGGACAAGAAATTCGGCAAGAGCGGCGAGCAGATCCTGATCGAAGAATATCTGGAGGGCCCCGAGGTCTCCGTGCTGGCCTTTACCGACGGCAGATCCCTGGTGCCCATGGTCTCCTCCATGGACCACAAGCGGATCTGCGACGGTGACAAGGGCCCCAACACCGGCGGCATGGGCACCGTTGCCCCCAACCCCTATTATACCGACAAGATCGCGGCGGAGTGCATGGAGACCATCTTCATGCCCACCCTGAACGCCATGGTCGCCGAGGGCCGTCCCTTCAAGGGCTGCCTCTACTTCGGCCTGATGCTGACGGCAAAGGGTCCCAAGGTCATCGAATACAACTGCCGCTTCGGCGATCCCGAGACGCAGGTGGTGCTGCCGCTGCTGGAGTCCGATCTGCTGACCGTGATGCAGGCCGTTGCCTCCGAGACCCTGGCAGACTGCCCCGTGCGCTTTAAGCAGGGTGCCGCGGCCTGTGTCATCATGGCCTCCGAGGGCTATCCCGTAGCTTATCAGAAGGGCTTCCCCATCACGATCCCCGAGGACCTGGCCGACCGCGTTTACGTGGCCGGTGCCAAGCTGAAGGACGGTCAGCCGGTGACCTCCGGCGGCCGCGTTCTGGGCGTAGGCGCCACGGCGGATACCCTGCCCGCGGCTCTGGCTTCCGCCTACGAAGCCGTTTCCCGCATTCATTTCGATCACGCCGTTTACCGTAAGGATATCGGCGCCCGGGCACTTAAAGCGGAGGTAAAATAATGGTCTATCGCGTTTATGTGGAAAAGAAAGAGGCTTACGCCCAGGAGGCTAAGGCCCTGGCCCGGGAGATCCGGGAATTTCTGGGGATCGAGAGCCTGGAAAGCCTTCGTCTGATCAACCGTTACGATGTGGAGCACATCGATGAAGCCCTGCTGGCCCGGGCCAAGGAGACCGTCTTCTCCGAGCCGCAGGTGGACAACTGCTTCGAAGCCGCCGATTTCGGCGATGCCGCCGTCTTCGCGGTGGAGTTCCTGCCCGGCCAGTTCGATCAGCGGGCAGATTCCGCTGCCCAGTGCATCCAGATCCTGTCCCAGGGCGAGCGTCCTCTGGTGCGCTCCGCCAAGGTCTACGTGCTGACCGGCCGCCTCTCCGCGGAGGAGCTGACCCGGATCAAGCACCACGTCATCAACCCGGTGGAAGCCCGTGAAGCTTCCCTGGATAAGCCCGAGAGCCTGGCCATGGCCTATACTGCGCCCGGCAAGGTCCGTATCCTGGAGGGCTTCCGTGCCTTAAGCGAAAAGGAGCTGGCCGCTTTCGTCGCCGACTACGGTCTGGCCATGGATCTGGGCGATATCCTCTTCTGCCAGAGCTATTTCAAGGAAGAGCAGCGGGATCCCAGCCTGACCGAGATCCGCATGATCGACACCTACTGGTCCGATCACTCCCGCCACACCACCTTCCATACCCATATCGACAGCGTGTCCTTCGCGGATCCGCTGCTGGAAAAGACCTGGCAGGAATACCTGGCCGTCCGCCGGGATCTGGGCCGTACCAAGCCCATTTGCCTGATGGATCTGGGTACCATCGCGGTGAAGGCCCTGAAAAAGCAGGGCAAGCTCGACAAGCTGGACGAATCCGAGGAGATCAACGCCTGCACGGTGAAGATCGAGGTGGAGGCTGACGGGAAAAAGGAACCGTGGCTGCTCCTTTTCAAAAATGAGACACATAATCATCCGACCGAGATCGAACCCTTTGGCGGTGCCGCCACCTGTATCGGCGGCGCGATCCGTGACCCGCTTTCGGGCAGGGCTT
>JAZLJI010000133.1:0-14313 GCA_045617825.1 Lachnospiraceae bacterium | reverse complement strand
CGCTTTGTTTGACGTTAATGAGGACGAACTCAGGGCGTAACACTGATCCGTTGGTATCCGCTAACGAAGCAAGAAGCCTTATACAGTACGAACCAAAGTCATGCACTTGGCTTGTAGAGGCCTCTTAACGAGCAGACACTATATAGACCTCCGAAAACAGCTCCGTGGATGTGGATTTGCCGGAGAGGCGCAGATCCCGCCCGGGTTCGGCCTTCGCCTGTCCCGCGAAAACGATCAGACACAGGGCCAGCACCGCCAGCCCTCCCGCCGCAGCAAACCATACCTTCTTCTTTTTCATCGTATACCGCCTTTCTTTCGCATCTGCCCGCTTAGGGCATCACTCTGTGCTCTCCGTCTTCACGGTAAAATTCTTGGCGCTGACAAAGCCGCCCGTTTCCTTCAGTGCCTCCAGGACCTCCCGGGGGGCCTTGCCGCTTAAAACAACTTTGGCGCCATCCCGCCCCGAGCAATAGTAAAAACAGTCATCATATCTTACCGGAGAAGCATCGATTACCAAATCCCCGGACAGACAGTAACAGCTGGAGAAAGCAGTAGCCATATTGGTCACGCCCTCCGGGATCCGCGGGCCGGTCCTCAGCGCTCGGCAGTCCTCGAAACAGCTCTCCATATCCTCCAGTTTGTCCGGCAGCTTGCCGCATTCCTCCAGCGCCCAGCAGCACATGAAGCAATAGGCCATGTCCGTGACCCCTTCCGGGATCTCAGGAACGTGCTGAAGCTTCTGACAGTCAAAAAAGCAGTGCCGCATCTCCACCACCTGAGAGGGGATATTCTTAACCTTGAGCAGATCGTGCCGTTGTTTGTAGCAGGAATTCATACCTTTGACGGGAAAACCGAAGGCCTCCTCCAGGATCCAGCCTGATTCCGTATCGTTTTCCAGATACAGCACGGACCATCCGTCATATTCTTTTTCTTTCCGCTGCCAGTCCACCCCCGTTTCCCCCACTTTGCCGGGATAATAGCCCTTGTAGCAGTACTGATATCCTCCGTAGGTGAAGGTGAAGAAGGGCTCGATGTCCTCCGCGGTGATTCCGCTGTCCTTGGCCCAGCGCTCGAATCTGCGGGCAAAGGCTGCGTAGCTGTCGTCATACCGATGAATAAGCACCGCTAAGCAGAAAGCCAGAAGAGCCACGATACCTGCGAAGGCAAGGGTCCTGTATCTGATAAACCGTCTGAGCTTATTCATTGCTTCGATTTCTTCCTTCCCGTGAAAAATGCAGCTTCAAAGACGCCGTCCGACTTCTGCCATACCTTTTTGATGGATAAAGCCGGAAGCCGGTTCATCTTAATGATTATTCGGCTTGATGAACTCGAACAGCCAACCGGCGGTATCCCGCAGCGCATTGTGGTTCTGCTCCAGCTCCAGCGGCTCGATCCAGTTCAGCTCCCGAGGGATGCTGCGTTCAAACATATAGATGGTGTCATCCCGCAGCACGTAGACCCGCAGGGCATTCTCCGCCGTCTCCTTCTGGTCCGCGTAACGGTTCGTATTATCAAAATCCCCGTAGGTCAGCTCAAAGAAGATCACTCTCGGGCCTTCCCGCCGGGGTTCCTCGCCCCCGCAGCCCCAGACCACACTGCGGGAGTCCGACAGCTGTTCCTTATACCCGCGCCCGAGGGGGCCTTCCTCCCGGAAAGTGTAGACGGTCTCGCCGTCCGTGAGCAGTACGTCCGCGGAAAATACCCCTTCGACGTATTCCATGTTCTTCAGTTCCAGCTTCGCGTCCCCGAAGGTATCCGTGATCTCTTTTGGCGCGATCTTCACACCCGGATTCGTATAGACCTCCTCGAACAGCTTCGTGGAGGTGGATTTGCCGGAGAGGCGCAGATCCCGCCCGGGCTCGGCCTTCGCCCGTCCCGCAAAAACGATCAGACACAGGGCCAGCACCGCCAGCCCTCCCGCCGCAGCAAACCATACACTCTTCTTTTTCATCGTATACCGCCTTTCTTTCGCATCTGCCCGCTTCGGGCATCACTCTGTGCTCTCCGTTTTCACGGTAAAATTCTTGGCGCTGACAAATCCGCCCGTCTCCTTCAGGGCCTCCAGGACCTCCCGGGGGGCCTTGCCGCTTAAGACCACCTGTGCACCGTCCCTGCCGGAGCAATAATGAAAACAATCGTCATACTTTTCCGGCGTGGCATCGATCTGGAGCTCACCGGACAGGCAGTAGCACCGGCAGAATGCCCCATCCAGGTTCTTCACATTTTCCGGAATTCGCGAACAACTTCGCAGCTTCGGACAATTGTAAAAGCAGCACATCATATCTTCCAGCTGCTCGGGAAAACCCTCAAAGCTTTCCATCTCGCCGCACTCCGCAAAGCAATAGGCCATGTCCTTTACTCCATCGGGAATAGGGGGATTCTTTTTCAGATTTCTGCACCAATAAAAGCAATACCGCATGGTGACCGTCTGCGCGGGTATGTTTTTCACACCGACTACACTACGGCTTGAGAAACAGTGTTCCAGGCCCATCACCGGATAGCCGAACGCCTCCTCCAGAATCCAGCCAGGCTCCTCTTCGTCCTCCAGATACAGAACAGACCATCCTTCAAATTCTCTTTCCTGCCGATGCACCCACACATTAGGTGCATCCGGCTCTCCATGCAGCACTCCGTGATAACAGTACTGATAGCCTCCGTAGGTAAAGGTAAAGAAGGGTTCAATGTCTTCCTGCGTGATCCCGCTATTCTCGGCCCAGCGCTCGAATCTGCGGGCAAAGGCTGCATAGCTGTCGTCGTACCGGTGAATGAGCACTGCTGAGCCCAAAATCAGAAGAGCCACGATACCTGCGAAGGCAAGGGTCCTGTATCTGATAAACCGTCTGATTTTTCCCATCGTAGCCTGTTCCTGCAATATCACGAGTGCGAAGATGTATAATTCTTTGTAAAGCTCTTATTCCTTACAATTTCATCTTCAAAACCAATATTATATTCCCACTGGAATCTGATTAAGCCATATGTGTTCACAAAACCAGTAGAATTCAGCGTAGTCGTCACGTCTCCATGACAAACGATATAATGTGAACTGCTTGTCAAATTAATCGGTTCATTATAATTTCCAGAATAGCTATTGTTACAAATATAATATCGGGAAGGGATAACCACACCAATTGCTGTTGTATTATAAGCCAAATCCTGGCATGGCTGACCCGCATTCAAATCTATTGTTGCTCCCGTATCGAAGAGTGATTGTATTAGTGTATAAATGCTCTGCCCAGTGGACCACCATGATACAGTCGAAGACAAAAGATTCAGCAATGCGTGTATTACATTTGTTGAACTCGAAGATGCTATTCTCCCATTTGAGCCCTGCCGCAAAAACATCGTTGAGTTACCGCACACCATACGAATATCTACATTACGGTACTTGATAGGATTCTCCGCAGTAATGAGTACTCCATCTCTTGTTACTCGTTCATTTACGCAAAACTGCGCGCCCCATGTCGCGTTATATGTACTTGCATCAGTAATTGTATAATACCCCATTGGCAATGACGTGTAAACGTACTGACTTCCTGCATACATTTCCGTCACTCTGACCGGAACATCAGCCGTCCAAAATATCCCTAAATCTCTATTGCCATTCATTCTTTCCTCATTAGGATTAAATCCAAGCATTTCCTCTACTGTATAGTCTTCATCCACAGTAGGCGGGACGAATGCAAAAAGCCACGCTGCAGCATCGCGATAGGCATGATGATTCAGATCTAATTCTAAGCCTTCAATCCAAGATAACTCGTCCGGAATGGCGCTTTCAAACATATATATAGTTTTTTTATTCAAGATATAAATGCGTAAAGCCGCATTTGCCGTGATTTCCCGACTTGCGTATCGATTATGATTATCATAATTCCCATATGTCAGCTCAAAGTTCAGGATTTCCGGACCTTTCTGTTCTGCCTCGCAGCCCCAGACCACGCTCCGAGAATCAGAAATAGACTCTTTATATCCTCGCCCCAAAGGTCCGGATTCCTTAAACTGATAATATTCTTCGCCGTCTTTTACCAGGCAGGTCGCGGAAAATATTCCTTTATGGTACTGCATGTCTGAGATTAAAAGGGATACATCCGAAAGAGATCCAATCAGCTCATCTGAAGCAACAACGGTCTGTTTGATACAGTATTCCTCTTCAAACTGATCTGTACTCATAGCTTTCCCGTTAAGGTACAGCCTCTCATCTTCCTTTGCATGGGTGGGATAGTTAAATGCCGCCAGCATCAACATCGCCGCACAAAGACAAAATGACATCACTTTTTTCATGCTCTTTCCTCCGTTTGTATATTTGGGAGTGAAACCTTCGCTTTCCGGCATTCGTCCGCTTGCCGGTCCCGCAGGGATTTTCTCCTCCTTCTACCAATAAACGGTTCAGGCGGCAAAAAGGTGACAGGATCCTGAAAATATTTTTCAGCCGGTTTTCAACCGGTTTTCTCCTGGTTTTTTTCAATAATATCTAATTTCCCAACTCTCTGCAGCCGCCGAATCTATCCTGTGCATTTTCATATCTTATGTGATATGCTGATTATATGTTTTACAGCGCAGGTCTGTCAAGTCGGGGCGCCCCCCGCCTCTTTCCGATTATCTGGGCGGCATCAGCGGGGAGGAATTCCTGGCAGCGCTGCTGAACTGAGATCCTGTTTCAAAAGTACCCCTTTGGAAATATACCAAAGGGGTACCTCATCTATCCGTTATTACGAAAACGGGAAGCCTATGTTAGTAAAGAAATTCTTCTTTCTGCACAAGTAAAAATCAAACGTCTTTTCTTCGTTGACCGTTACTGTATTTCCATTCGCATCCTCATAGGTTCCCTTATACAAAATGGTCGTCTTTCCGTCCTTCATCTCTCCCGAGACCTGAATGTGGCAGGGATGATTCTGATTGAGTCTGATAATGCCCGATACCACTTCATCATTCCATTTGCTGAACTCGTCAAACCGTCCCAGCACCCTTTTACTGGGAGCCATGTCAAACACGGTCCACCAATTCGCGAAGGCTATTTCAAAATATCGGGAATCCGTGTTGGTTCCGCCTTTTACCAGCTCCGCTTTCGGGAAATTTTTCACGTACAGAAGCGCTCCCAGCAGGACTATTACCAGCGCAGAAAAAGCAATAATCAGTTTTTTCACCATTTAATTATCTCCTAAAGGATTATTTGATAGGAATATGTTATACGTATACGAAGGGGAAGGGGAACCATACAAATTGGTAATAGTAAACATTCCATATCGGTTTGTGCTTAGATTCTCAAACTTTGCCGTATGATTCCAAAAGAAATCCTGTTCAATCTCAGCATATCCCCATGCGTTATCATACTCATCCCAGAACGCATATATGATATAGAATCGTTTATCCGCCAATAGCGGGAAATCTGTCAGTTTCAGCTTTGTATAACGATAATACTGAGAACCCGTAATCACATCAAACGCAGGAGTCATATATACATTTTCTCCGGTTTGAACACTGGATGTATAAGGCAAACTTACTGTCGTAGAAGGAATTGCATCGGCACAAGATACACCAATTGCCGCATTCAGTTTTGAAAGCATCGTTTCATCGGTAACCCTGTTTTCTTCCACCGGGAGAATCAGGTAAACAGGATCATTATTAGCATCATAGTGTACTAACACGGCATCATTCACATAATACAGCTTTCCATTATATGTTATTGTATTGTCATATATCGGATATACCACATAATCAATAACGACTGAACTATCCGTGACTGCATAGCGCGGAATCAAGGAATTCGCCAATGCTGATTGTCCAAACTCCAACAACATCAAAACGGTGAGGATAATACAAGCTATTCTTCGTGTCAACTTCATTTTCTTCCTCCTGAAAGATAATATTGTTCGGCCAGTCTTCGTATCCCGGCATTCGGCCACTTGCCGGTCCCGCAGGGGCTTTCTCCTCCTTCTACCTAATAAACGTTTCAGGCGGCAAAAAGGTGACAGGATCCTGAAAATATTTTTCAGCCGGTTTTCAACCGGTTTTCTCCTGTTTATTTTTCAATAATATCTAATTTCCCAACTCTCTGCCGCCGCCGAATCTATCCTGTGCATTTTCACATCTTATGTGATATGCTGATTATATGTTTTACAGCGCAGGTCTGTCAAGTCGGCACGCTCCGGCTGCCGCCGCTTCCCGCAAAAAAATCGCCGAAAAACACATTTTTCCGTCACCTTTTCCTTCGGCAAACCGTTTATAGGACAAAGGGATAAAAGGAGTCCATGAAATGCTTCTGATGATGAACCTGATCAACGGGCCTGATGACCGCCGGTATTTTGAAGCTCTATATGAAAAATACCGTTTGCCGATGTACCAGGTCGCCCGGTCCGTTGTACAGGATCCGGCGGAGGCGGAGGACGTGGTCCACGATATCTTCCTCCTCATCGCCGAAAAATACCTCCCGCGCCTCATCGGGATCGCCAGTGAGGACGCGGTACGGGGCTATCTGCTGACCGCCGCGAGAAATACGGCCCTCTCCCGGCTGCAGGCCGGGGACCGGCGCTTCGAGCAGCCGACGGAGGCGATCGGAGAGCTGGCGGATACGAAGGATCCCTCGTTGAAGGACAGCGTATTTGAGGAGGTCTGCTCCCGGCAGGAGCTGGAGCAGCTGCTGGCCGCCCTGTCTGGGCTGCCGCCGGAATACCGGGACACGCTGTATCTGCGCTACGTCGGGGAGCTCTCCGTAAAAGAGATCGCGGAGCTCTCCGGCTGCAAGGCCCCCACCATCAGGCAGCGGCTCCACCGGGGACGGCTCCTGCTGATGACCCGCCTGGAAAGAAAGGAAGGAAAAGAAACGACATGAGAGGATCCATAAAAAACGAGCAGCTGAAAAAGGCGCTTCTGCTGTCTGCCGCCGCCGATTTCGGCGGGATCACCGAAGGCGCGGCGGTGCATGAATTTTCCGCCGGCTTCGAGAGCCGCTGTGCCGGGCTCATCCGGAAGGAGCGGAATCCCTTCTGGCGCTGCGTCAATACGCGCGCCAAGCGGCTGGCCCTGGCGATGGCCTTCCTGCTGGCGGTCTGCTTCAGCATCGGCTCGGTGACGGAGGCCCGGGAGGCGGTGCTGGAGTGGTTTGCCGAGATCCGGCAGGGCTTCAACCATTACCTCTTCCGCAATATCGCGAAGACCTCCATTTTCGAGGAATTGGGCCTGACCGAGGTGCCGCAGGGCTTTGAGCTGGTCCAGTCGGAAAGCAGCGACATGAAGCGCTATTACCTGTACAAAAATTCCTCAGGGGACAAGCTGGAGTTCTTCCAGCGCACCGCGGACAGGAGCTACATCGCCCACGACACCGAATACTCCGACTACAAGGAATGCCGCGTAGACGGGATGCGGGTGGATCTGTACACCTTCAAAAGCCGGCTTTTCGCCGTCTGGACCCAGGACGGCTATATCTGCGAGCTCTTCTCCTACGGATATTTCACCGAGGAGCAGCTGCTGGAGCTGGTCTCGGACGTCGGCCCGATCGGGGACTGAACCGTCGGAAGGTCTTGTCTTTTTTCCGCGCTTCGGTTATCATGAAGGCGGAGCCTGCCGCGGCAGAGCACCGGACGGTTTATCAAACGCGTGGTGCGCCGCGCCTGTCTTGGGCAGCGGTCCCGCACCGGAAAGGAATCCTATGAAAAAAATCAGACTGATCGGAACGTGTCTTCTTCTCCTGCTGCTTCTGACCGCCTGCGGCCGGGCAAATCCCCGCACGGTCACGGTCAATTCCCGGGACTACAGCGTTGACGTGGAGGCCCATACGATCACCGACGCATCCACCGGCAAGGTCTATACCTACTCTCTGAGCGCCGACAGTCTCTCCATCAGCTATCCCGACGGAAAATACTGGTCTGTGCATTACAGCGATAACGGCTTCGGGTCCGGCTCCGGAAATGTCGACTTTACGACCTCCCCGTCCCCGGATACGCTGGAAAAGGTCCTGGAGGAGGCCGACGTCAGACGGCATTCCTCCGGCGGAAAGGTACTGGGCGTCAGCCTCCTGCTGCTGCTCGGGATCGCCCTGCTGGCCGCGCCGGATGCCATGTGGCAGCTCGAATGGGGCTGGCGCTTTAAGGACGCAGAGCCGTCTACCCTGGCGCTGGTCTTCGAGCGGATCGTCGGCGGGATCGCCGTCATCGCCGCCGTTTTCCTCATCTTATCCTGACAAAGCAGGGCGCTTCCCCAAGGCCGCCCCGCATCACCGGCACAGCAAGGTGCCGGACGGTTCACACAAAACAGAGCAGGCATATCCGAGTCCCCCTCGGATATGCCTGCTTTTTGACGGTCAGGAGATTTGCGGCTGCAGCATCGATCTGATTTGCTCCCAGTTTGATTTCAAAGGCGCACCAGTCGCCCTCAGGAAGTTCTATTACAGCGTCGATTTCCTGATTTTTGTAATCCTGATAATGATACAAGCCCGCGCCAAACGATTCTGCATGCGCGGACGATATTCGGATTCGTTCATATACTGTTCCTCCTGCCGGTATGCTTTCAGAACATATTATTGGCCAATCGGTCAGATTTTGCAATTCCAATCGGTCAGATTTTGCAATTCCAATCGGTCGGATTTTGTGTTTTCAATCGGTCGGATTTTGATTTTTCAATCGCTTTATTGATCCAGCTGCTCCATGGAGGAGAAGATCGGATCCCAGGCCTTGCGGGTATTTGCCTGATCGTAGTAGCGCTCGATGCTCTGCTCCTTCGCGCCGAAGGTCTTCCAGAACGCGGTCATGTAGGCCTTGGCCTCCGCGTCCTTGCCCTGCGCTTTCAGGATGAAGCCCTGCGCCAGCGCCCGCAGATACTCGGTGTAGCAGCCCAGCAGCCGCACGGCGACGGTCTGCACCCGGAACTCGCTGGTGCGGTAAGGCGCCACGGCCTCCTCCAGCTCCCGGCAAATGCCGTCCACCTGCTCCAGCTTGGGGATCATGGTCTTGTCGTGGTAGTGGGCCAGCTTCACCGGCTCGGAATGGATGGATTCGCAGAATTTCTGGCTCAGCGTCTCTTCGATGCGCTCCAGGAAATGCTTAACCGCCGGCGCCGCCTCGCCGTAGGCATAGCGGAGGTAGTCCTCCTCCAGCTCCTCCAGGCTCAGGCTCATGTCGAAGAGGCTGCGGCCGTAGACCGTATAGCCCAGCGCGTTCGGGAAGAAGGCCCGCTGGGAGCCGTCCTCTATGATGCCCTCGAAGCCGTTGGCCTTGTAGGAGCGGATGTCCTCGTACAGTCTTCTGGCGAAGCTCAGCACGCCGGGCGCATAGGAAATGGCCTTCCAGAAGTGGTATTCGTAGGCGGACAGCTTCGTCGCCCCCATCTTCTGCCAGCCGTGGGCCTGCATCACGTATTCCTCCATGGTGGACAGACGGCCGGATTTGTTGCGGATGTAGGGGGTGGGCTTCACCACCGGATCCTTTTCCACGGAATAGGTGTAGCTGCGGGTGATCGCGCCCAGCAGGAACACGAAGCGGGACGGGTTCTTCACCCGCTGCTTCTCCGGCGCCCAGGCGGTGTCGGAGTAGATGATCGCGCCGATCTTCGTTTCCAGCCCGGCGGCGGTCAAAGCCTCGTCCAGCTCGTTCAAGAGCACCACGTACCAGTCGGAGGGGATCTGCGCGCGGCAGGCCTCGCATTCGCAGTGGTTGTTCTTCCAGTCCGCCAGCCAGACGTGCAGATAGTCCACGTTGGTGCATTTGCGGGCGTAGTCCACCACCGCCTCGGTGATGATCCGGCGGGCCCTGGGATTGGACATGCAGACGTTGGTGTTCAGCGCCACGCCGCGGCAAAGGCCGCGTTTGCCGTCCAGCATCGCCAGATACTGCACCATGTCCTCGGGCACGGAATCCGCCTCGGTGCTCTTGCCCCAGCCCTTCAGGCTGCTGATGCCGAAGGGCTCGGCGGTCCAGCCGTGGCCCATGTCGTGGAACTGCAGGCCGCGCTTCGCGATCTCCGCCTCGCACTGTCTCTTCCACTGCAGCACCTGCGCCTCGCTGACGGTCTCCGCCTCGCGGGTCGGGTTGCCCACGTGGTTGTAGTAGCCGTCATAGTAGGTCTTGGGCACGGTAAATTCCATCATATACACGTTCATGCCCAGCTTCGGGGTGAAGTCGATGGTGTCCAGCATGGCCTGCTGGCTCTCGGCGCCCTCGTTGCACTGGCCCCGGTAGCGCATGTCCGCCATCTTGTGGTATTTCACGGGGACCACCGCCTGCATGGGGATGTATTCGCCGTCCACGCCCGGGAACAGGAAGCGGCAGCCGTTCTCCCGCAGATACTGATAGACCGCCAGCAGGATGCTGCGGGGATTGGAGCCGGCGATGATGCCGCCCTCCGCGTCGCAGTCGATATGCACGATGTCGTCCAGCTTGGGATCCTCCGCCTCCGCCACGGACAGGCCGAAGTCCGGCATCAGGCCCAGACGGAAGCCGCCCTCGCCCGCGCCGAGCTCAATGGCGACCTCGCCCGCGTAGGGCATCATCATCCGCAGATATTTCTTCAGCTCCTCCGCGGCAAATACGCCCACCGTTCCGCCGCTGATCACCTGTATCTTCATCCTTTACCTCCTCGTTTCGCCCCGGGACCTGCCGGTGCGTTCTGCTGTCAGCTTACCACAAGAGCGCCTTCTGCGCAAGGGGAAAGCCGCGGTCTCCTGCGCCGAAAGCCCCGGCGCGGCGGCCCGAAAAGACAGGAATATTTGCCGAAGCCCTTGTCCCGGCTTCCCCTTCCGTGCTATACTCGCCGCAGAGACCCAGAAGGGGGATAATGCCATGCCGACCGACACCTTTGCCTTTGAAACTATATTCGCCGAACAGTGGCCCGCGATCCGGGAGGTCCGGGAAATGCTGCACCGTCATCCGGAGCTGAGCAACGAGGAGACCGGGACTGCCGCCTATCTGGAGCAGCAGCTGCGGGCTCTGGGGCTTTGTCCCAAAACCGGTCTGGGCGGCTGCGGCCTCACCGCGCTCATTGAGGGCGGGAAGCCCGGGCCCTGCGTGGCGCTGCGGGCAGACATGGACGCGCTGGCCGTGGAGGAAGCCACCGGCCTGCCCTTTGCCTCCGAGCGGCCCGGGGTGGCCCATGCCTGCGGTCACGATGCCCACATGGCCATGGTCCTGGGGGCGGCCCGGCTCCTCATCGCCGTAAAGGACCGGCTGCCGGGCTCGGTCAAGCTGATCTTCCAACCCGCCGAGGAGGCCGCGGACAACAGCGGTGCGTCCCGGGTCATCCGGGACGGGGCGCTGCAGGATCCGCCCGTGGCGCTGGTACTGGGCCAGCACGTCTGGCCTGATTATCCGGCAGGCACGATCGCCCTCAAATGCGGCCCGCTGATGTCCGCCTGCGACCGTTTCAGGATCACCGTGACCGGCAAGGGCTGCCACGGCGCGGCTCCTCACGAGGGCGTGGACGCCCTCTACATCGCCGCCCAGCTGCTGGTCAATCTGCAGACCGTCATTTCCCGGAACGTGCCGCCCCTGGAGGGCGCCGTGATCACCGTTGGCTCCTTCCACGGCGGCGACAGCTACAATCTGGTGACGGAGAAGGCGACACTTGAGGGCACGGTCAGAAGCTTCCGCCCGGAGATCCGGGAGCTGGTGATCCGCCGGATGAAGGAGCTGGCCCCCGCTCTGGCGGAGGGGCTGGGCGGCAGCGCGAAGGTGGAGTATTACCTGGGCTGCGAGGCGGTGAGCAATCCGCCGGAGGTCTACGAAGAACTGCGGCGCAGCATCGTGTCCCATTTCGGGGAGGCAGCGCTGCGCACTCCGGAGGCGCCCACCATGATCGCCGAGGACTTCTCCGCCTACGGTGAGGCGGTGCCCAGCGGCTTTATCTGGCTGGGCTGCGGCGCGCCGGACGGCTCCACCAGACCGCTGCACAATCCCGGCTTCTTCCCGGCGGAGGAAAGCCTGAAGACCGGTATCCTGCTGCTGGCCCACGCCGCGGCGGACTTCCTGACGGAGCGCGCGGAGGAGGCACAGTGAGCCGCAGCGGGCCCTCTGACGAGGCGCGCGGCGGAGACGCGGTGATCCGCAGCGGCAGGCGTTCCCGCCGGTTTCCGCGGCTGTTCGGGCTCCTGGCGGGCCTTCTGCTGCTGACGCTCCTGCCGCCCCAGCCCCGGAGCCTCGCCGTCATGAGCGTGTCCGACGCGCTGAACCGCCGGCAAAGCCTGATGGCGGAAAGCGGCCTGTCCGTGAAGCTTCCCGGCGGGCTCTCCACCGGAAGGAGGGACTGGTTCCCCAAGCTGCTCTGCTTTGACGCGGGCACCGGCTTCGGCAGCTTTGCCGGACTTCCCGGAACCCGGCTGACGGTGCTCTACAACTTCGGCTCCTACGGATTTGCCGGGCATTCCTCTCTGTTCGATCCGGATTCGCCCTACTACAGCAGCTTCTACGGGGCCTATCTGGTGCGGCAGCCGGAGGGGGCCTTCGGCTTCACCGAGGAGGGCACGCCCGACCCGGCGGCGGTCGCTCTGGTCCCGGAATATGACTTCTCCCGGCTGGTGCTTTTCGACTTCGGCCTGGCCCCGGAGGATTTCGTTTTCGACTGGCAGCTCACGGAGCTGAGCAGCGCGGTCTCGCTGGCGGGCTTCGACGACTGGACCCGCTTCACCGCGGATCTTCGGGTAAACGGAGCGGCCCACAGGGCTTCCGGCTTCGTGCCCTCCTATCTCCAGTACGGGGTGCCGATGAAGGCTGTAGCGGCCCCCTTCGCGCCGGCGGACCTTAAGGGCGTCGTCTACGTCCGCTATTTTCCCGCGGAAAACGTCAGCCTCTTCCTTTACGGGCTGACCGCCGATGAGGAGGCGCTGGCGGAATGCGAGCGGGATTTTCTGCAGAAGGTGAAGATCACGGCCAAGTGACCGGCGGATACATCTTCTATTGCAGAGAAAAGCCCAAATACGTTTTGTTAAACGCATTCAGAGATAAAACCCGTTTTCTCAGATCGAAAGAAACGACCCGCCAAGAAGGAAAATACACCTTCTCGGCGGGTCTTGCTTTGTTCCCCAAACGCCCTTATGAAATTCCGCCTTTTATTATACTAAGAATCTCCTTTGAAAATTATTGACAAACGATAATCGTGTGCTATTATAATTATCGTAAAGCGATAATCGGAGGAGCATTATGAAGAAAAAAACCTTGGCAATCATTTTTTCGGTTGAAGCGATCCTTTTGGCTGTATTAGTCGTATTAACCAAGCAATTTCCTGATCTCTTTTCTTCCGTGATGGTTTTTCCTTTCGAGCAGATAGCAGTCGGATTCGCGTTTGCTTCCGAAGCCGGATGGCTTGGAAAAGGAATGGCTGCAGCGTTATGGTTTGGCATATCGGCAATACCCGCTATACTGGCACTGGGCTATCAGCGAAACAAGGAAACGAGGTGGGAGAGGCTGTCCTTATTCATTCTGTCAGGGGTTACCTTTCTTGCGTTATATGGCATGATGAATCCCCAGGTGTTCCGTCCGGACATCTTAGGAAATCTCTATGAATACACAAAACTGATTAAGTCGGTTCTCGGCATATCTATTTGGAGTGTAGTTGTTCTGTATGTCACGCTGCGGCTTATTCGATTGCTTCGAAACGGAAACAAGGAGCAGCTGCTCAGATATTTGCACACAATTCTGTATGGTTTAGGCCTCCTTTTTACAGCAGTCGCAGCCACTTCTCTTACAAATGGGATTATGACCCTTATAGAAGCCTCATCAACAGGTATCGATAAAGCTGTCCGAGCGCTTCGCCTGACAGCAGTACTCATACCATACTTGTTCGACATCGCAGTCATTATGCGTGTGCTGGATCTCCTCAAAACTGCTGAGACAGAAAATCAGGATAGTATTACAGCAGCCGCAGGCCGGGTGAGCAGTATTTGCTATGCAATGCTGGGGATTACAGCAGCAATCACAGCTGTGTCAAACATCATCCAAATTGTTTTCATGCGTTGGTTGACAAACATTTCGATTACCGTGGATATTCCGATCATCAGCATAGTGTTCATTGTTCTGATACTGTTATTCGCACGCCTGCTGATTGAAAACAAGCGGCTTCGGGATGACAACAGCCTTTTTATATAAACGGGGGCACAGTATGGCAATTATCGTTCATCTGGAGGATGTTCTGAAGGAAAGGAACATCACGTCAAAAGAATTATGCAGCCTGATCGGAATCACGGAAGCCAATCTATCCATTCTTCGAAGCGGCAAGGCAAAAGGCGTCCGATTTGGTACAGTGAATAAAATATGCTATTACCTGCAATGTGATGTGGGTGATATTCTCAAATTCGATGGCAATTTGGAGGAAGATGATGAAAACTAAGAGCATTAT
>JAZLJI010000132.1:0-4685 GCA_045617825.1 Lachnospiraceae bacterium | reverse complement strand
GCTCATCGCCAAAGATTTACGTCAGCTGAGGCCTCAAGGCTTCTTGGTCCCGCAGCCGGAGCAGAAGTTGCCGGTATTTTCCTTACCGCAGGTAGGGCAGAACCAGCTGCCGGAGGCTTCCGGCTTCTTGGTGCCGCAGTTGGTGCAGAAGTTGCCTTCATTGACCTTGCCGCAGGTAGGGCAGGTCCAGCCGGCAGCGGCCTCGGGCTTCTTCGCGCCGCAGCTGGGGCAGAAGTTGCCGGTATTGACCTTTCCGCAGGCAGGGCAGGTCCAGCCGCCGGCGGGAGCCGCCTGCTGAGCAGCCTGCTGCTGAGCGGCCTGGCCGTACAGGCTGTTGATCGCGCCTGCGCCCACGTTGCCGGCAGCGCCGACCATGCCCATGCCCATGATGCCGGCCATCGCGCCGTTCTCATTCTTGGCACCGGCGACCAGAGCCTCGCCGTAGGCCTGCGTGATGGTACCGGCGCCGATCTGAGCGCTGGAGCCGTAGGCATTGGCCAGCTGCAGCTTCTTGATATATTCCTGATCCTCTTCGGGCAGGGTCACGGTGGCCAGAGCCACGTTCACGATCTTCAGGCCGCGGAGAGCGCCCCATTTCTCGGACAGGACCTCGTTCATGGCCGCTTCCAGCTCGGTGTTGTGCGCAATGATCTCGCTGGGACGCAGGCCCATGGCGCTCAGCTTGGCAAATGCCGGCTGCAGAGCGGAGATGAACTCGGTCTTCAGGGTGTTGTCCAGCTGATCCCGACGGTATTCGGAGGAAACGTTGCCGCAGATCTTGGTGTAGAAGATCATGGGATCGGCGATGACGTAGCTGTACACACCGGCGCAGCGTACGGAAACGTCGATGTCCAGGCCCACGTTCCGGTCCACGATGCGGAAGGGTACGGGGTTCTGGGTGCCGAACTTATTGTCCAGCAGCTCCTTGGTGTTGAAATAGTAGACCCTCTGGTCCTTGCCGGTGGAACCGCCGTAGGTGAAACGGCGGCCGATGGCCTTGAAGGTCTCCTTCAGGGCGGTGCCTAATTTGCCGGTAAAGATGCTGGGCTCGGTGGAGCTGTCCCAGGTGAACATGCCGGGCTCGGCGCAGAACTCCACGATCTCGCCCTGCTCCACGATCATCATGCACTGGCCGTCGGCCACCACGATGCCGGAGCCGTTGGAAATGATATTGTCGGAAGCCTTGGTATTGGATGAGCGGTTTCCCAGGACCTTCTGTCCCTTCACCATAAGCACGTCAGCGGGAAGGCTTTCGCAATAAAAGTATTCCTTCCACTGATCCGCCATTACGCCGCCGACAGAATTTAATGCAGCACTGATAAGACCCATTGATCAATCTCCTCTCGGGTTTTTTCTTCGTCTCCGCAGTGCGGAGTCCTCTCGTTGGTTTCACTATAACACAGCCTGTCCGGCTTGTCATTAGGTTTTTTCAGCCGCCCTGCCCTTTCCGGCGCATTTCGCGCCGCGGCCCGGGCGCCGCGGGCTTCACCGCTCTTACATGTCCACCAGAGCTCTGGGCTTCACGCCCTCGGGGATCGGCGGGATATAGCCGGCCTCTCCCACTCTCTCCCGGTGCTCCGCCTTGGCCCGCTGCAGCAGCTCCGGATCGTTGATCACGCTGACCATCGTAGCGGCCATGACCTTGCCCGCGTAGCGGGTCACCTCATGGGCGAAGGGCGTTTTGCCCTGGGCGACCACCTGCCAGGAATGGCCCGGGGTGCCCTTGCACCAGGTCGCGCCGGCCATCTGCACCATCGGGCAGACCCAGCTGGTATCGCCGGTGTCCGTGGAGCCCATGCCCAGACCCTCCGCGGCGGGGTAGGGCTTTACCTTCCACTGATAAGGCTGCTCCAGGTTGACCTTTTCGGGGTTCAGAGATTTCTCCGACAGCTCCCGGCCGAAGGCCAGATCGGCCTCGGTGGGCTCGGGAGGCGTCAGCTCCTCCATGATCCGCTGCATTTCCCGCTGAAGGGTGTCGTTCAGCACCACGTTGGAGCAGGCCTTGATAAATTCATGATGCTCCTCGGTCTCCGTCATCATCGCGGCGCCCTGAGCGATCTTGAGGACCCGCTCATACAGGGCCTTCACCTCGGCATTTTTCGGAGAACGGATCAGGTACAGGGCCTCCGCGTGGGGCTGGACCACGTTCGGGGAAATGCCGCCCGCGTCGGTGATGGCGTAATGGACTCTGGCGTTGGAGGGCATATGCTCCCGCAGGAACTGGACGCCGATGTTCATCAGCTCCAGCGCGTCCAGCGCGCTGCGGCCCTCCGCGGGGGCGCCGCTGGCGTGGGAGGCCTTCCCGTCAAAGGTGAATTTGATCTGATAGTTGGCCAGAGAGCTGTTCCGTCTGACCTCGTTCACGGAGCCGGGGTGCCAGCAGACCGCCGCGTCCAGCTCGTCAAATACGTGATCCCGGGCCATGAAGGCCTTGCCGGAGCCGCCCTCCTCGCCGGGGGTGCCGAAGTAGATCACGGTGCCGGAGGCGCCGCTGTCCTGCAGGTATTTCTTCACTGCCAGCGCCGCCGCCAGGGAGCCCACGCCCAGCAGGTTGTGGCCGCAGCCCTGTCCGTTGCTGCGTCCGTCGGGGCATTTCACGGTGCAGCCCGCTTCCTGTCCCAGACCGCTCAGGGCATCGAACTCGCCCAGGATGCCGATCACCGGCTTGCCGCTGCCGAAGCGGCCGGAAAAGGCGGTCTTGATCCCCGCCAGATTGTCTTCTACCTCAAAGCCCTCCTGCTTCAGCACGTCCATCAGCGTCTTCGCAGAGGCAAATTCCGTAAAGGCCAGCTCGGGGGTGGCCCAGATGGCATCCGCCGTCTGATCCAGCAGTTCTTTTTTCTCATCGATCACCGATAAATAGTCGTAATTCAACGTTTTTCCTCCTGCCCCGGCCGGAGTGCCGGGAAATTCATATTGAGTTCAGTATAGCGCGATCCTGCGCAAAATCAAAGTGTTTTTTTCTTCCGGGAACTCGGGGGCAGTAAAAAATCAGGGTGCCCTCCAGGCGCCCTGATCAGGGAAGCGCTTACCGCTTATCGGCGGTCAGGCGTCAGTCCTCCAGCGCGATGTCCGCGTCCTCAACGCCGTATTTGTGGGCGCAGGTCTTGCACAGACGGGTCTTGCCGGCAGCGATGCCCTCTTCCACGGAGCCCTCCACCAGATCGCTCTGGTTGATGTGCTGGCAGTCCATGTCGAAGTGATAGACCTTGCCGAAGGTGGTCCAGTAAACGGTGGAATCCTCACCCAGCTTCTCGTTGACGGCTTCGATGGCCGCGTCCTTCTCCTCTTCGGAGACCGGGTTGTAATCCACGGAGCAGGCGCCGCCGATCAGCAGGGCCGCCACCGCGGCGATGATCGCGATCTTGCGGGTCTTGGCATCCAGGTTCTTATCCTTCAGCAGCAGGATGATGTAGGGCAGGAAGCAGATGATGCAGACGATCACGCCCATGTTGTTCCACAGGAAGAATTTGACCTTGTTCTTCTTGGAGGCGGGATCGATGTGGTTGGCCTTCTTCCAGAGCTGGGAGCCGATGATCACCAGGATCAGGTCCAGCACCAGCAGACCGATGATAATGGTCAGCGTAGGGGCAAAGGTGATGGTGACCTTGCCCACCAGCATCAGGATGCCGAGGATCTCGCAGGCAAATGCGCAGACCCACAGAATGATCGCCGCGATGCGCTTGCCCTTGGCATCGCCCACGGGCTTCGCCTGGGTGACGGTCTTCTCGCCGGTGGCGGGGCTGACCTTGCGGGCAGCGGGTTTCTCAGCAGGCTTGACGTCAGAAGCCTTCGTCACGGTTCTGGTTTTCTTTTCTTCAGCCATGGTTGTTCTCCTATTGTACAAATAATGCGGACTCCTGCGGAGCCATTTGCCGTAATTATAGCGCGTCCCGCGGCAGATTTCAAGAATTATTCACAGACTCTCCTTGCTTTTTTCTTCGGCAAAGCGCATAATATAGTGGCAGATGAAAGGCTGTCCCCTACGGACAGTGTATAAAGCAATAAAGGAGATTATTCATGGATTTAAGTTCCCTCGGTAAGATTCTGCTGTCCTCCGACAGTGTGGACACCCTGAGCCAGGAGTCCGGCAGCTCCAAGAAGGACGTGAAGAGCGTCATCAGCGCCGCTCTGCCGCTGTTCCTGCAGAACGGCGCCACCGCCAGCCGGAGCAGTCTGACCAAGGCCGCCGGCAGCGGCAGCATCACCACCATCCTCAACACCCTGCTAGGCAAGGGCGGCGCCGATACCGTCGCGGAAAGCTCCGGTGTATCCGCCAAGAACACCAAGGGCATCCTGGGCCTGCTGGGGCCCCTGCTGATGTCCTCCATGCTGGGCGGCTCCTCTTCCGGTTCCTCGGCAAATGCCTCCGGCAATCTGCTGAGCTCCCTGCTGGGCGGTTCCTCCGCCGCGTCTGCCGAAGCCCCCGCGGCCTCGGGCAGCTCCTCCGGCCTGATGTCGATCCTGGGCTCCCTGGTCTCCACGGACACCTCCGCCGAAGAGGCGAAGCCCGCCGCCAAGCCCTCCTCCGGGAAGACCGGCAAGAAGACCGGGAAGAAGACCGACGCGAAGACCGGCTCCGCCAAGGTGGACCTGTCCGACGGCCTGGACGCCAAGGATGCCCTGGGCCTGCTGGGCGGCCTGCTGGGAAAGAAGTGAGCATAGTCTGACGGTAAATGCAGCGC
>JAZLJI010000131.1:0-11699 GCA_045617825.1 Lachnospiraceae bacterium | reverse complement strand
GTGAAATTCGTGCAGTGCCACAGGGGATAGCGCAGCTCGAAGCTGCAGTCCGAGACGGTGATGCGGTGGGATTCCTTGAGGGCGGATTCGCCGTCGGCGGGGCCGGCAAAGCGGCAGCTGCGCACCTCGCTGTCCTCCAGATGGTACAAGGCACGTTCTTCATCAAAGCTTTTCTGCTCAATAATCATCATAAGGCAAATACCTCGACTTTCCTCGCTCCAGTATACTCTTTATTTCCTCTGATGTCAAAAGAAAACACGATTTTCCTCTTTAGGCTTGCTTTTCATTTCCCGGGTGGTATACTGAGCTTATCTAAAAACTGAAGATCCGAAAGGGTTGGGTAAGTCGATGGACAAAAAAAGTAAACTCGGTTTTTTATGGGAAAACATGGAAGGCTGCCGCGGACTGTATATCTGGGCACTGGCCTCCACAGTTCTCAGCAACGTTCTGCAGCTGACCATGCCTCATTATTCGGGACAGCTGACGGACCGGTACATCACCGGAGAGCACGCGGCGGAAAACCTGGCCAATGACCGGCAGGGCTTCTGGATGCTGCTGGCGCTGATGATCGGCTTCGTCCTCCTGAGAGGCCTGGTCTTTTATTTTGGCGTCATGGCCTATGAGAAGTCCTCTCAGTGCGCCCTGTACAATATCCGCAACGGTCTGTACAACCGGATCGAGCGGCAGGATATGACCTTCTTCGCCAAATACCGCACCGGCGACCTGATGACCCGCGTGACCGGCGACCTGGATGCCATGCGGCATATGATCGCCTGGGTGCTGCGCATGCTGCTCCAGTGCATCGTCCTGTACGGCTCGGCGGCGGTCTATTTCCTGTTCGTCAACTGGAAGCTGGCCCTGTCGCTGCTGGCCTTCACGCCGCTCATCTGCCTGCTGGTCTACCGGTATCACAAGGCCGTCAAGCCCTATCACGTGGCGCTGCGGGAACGCTTCTCCGAGATGAATACCAACGTGCAGGAGAACATCTCCGGCAACCGGGTGGTGCGTGCCTTTGCCCGGGAGGATTTTGAAAACGAAAAATTCGAGAAGATCAACCGGGGCTACTCCGATACCAACAAGGCCACCAGCCTGGTGTGGCGGAAGTATTCGCCCTGGGTGGAAATGTGCACGAACCTGCTGCCGGTGGTCCTGCTGCTGATGGGCGGCTATCTGCTGATCAAGGACCAGCTGACCATGGGCGAATACGTGACCTTCTCGGGCCTGATCTTCGCGGTCAGCAACCCGATGCGGTCTCTGGGCGATATCCTGAACGAATTCCAGCGCTTCTCCGCGGCCTCGGACAAGGTCATGGAGATCTGGTACGAGGAGGCCCAGATCCGGGATCCGGAGGAGCCGGCAGAGGCTCCCGAGCGCTTCGCGGGCGAGGTGGAGTTCCGGAACGTGTCCTTCTCTTATCCTGACGGGAACATTCCCGTGCTGGAGAACATTTCCTTTACCGTGAAGCCCGGTCAGACCCTGGCCATCATGGGCGAGACCGGCTGCGGCAAGACCAGCCTAATCAACCTGATCCCCCGCTTCTACGACCCCACCGAGGGCGAGGTGCTGCTGGACGGGATCCCGGTGAATCGTCTGCCCCTCAAGAAGCTGCGGAAGAGCCTGGGCGTGGCGACCCAGGACGTGCTGCTGTATTCCGACAGCATCGAAGACAACATCGCCTACGGGGATTCCTTCCTGAAGCGCCCCGAGGTCAGAAAATACGCGCACTATTCTCAGGCGGCCAGCTTCATCGACCATATGCCGGAGACCTATGATACCATCATCGGCGAACGGGGCCTCGGCCTTTCCGGCGGCCAGAAGCAGAGGATCGCGCTGGCCCGCGCGCTGGCGGTCAAGCCCTCGGTGCTGATCCTGGACGATACCACCTCCGCGGTGGATATGGAAACGGAAAAGCTGATCCAGGAGGGCCTCCGGCAGTTGGATTTCCCCTGCACGAAGATCATCATCGCGCAGCGTATCTCCACCACCCGGAGCGCCGATCAGATCCTGGTGCTGGACAAGGGCCGCATCCGGGAAATGGGCACCCACGAGGAGCTTATCGCCCGGAAGGGGTACTATTATGAGCTGGTAAAGCTGCAGACCGGTCTGGACCGGGAGCTGGAGGAAGTCATCGCCAGGACGGCTTCTCAGCGAAAGGAGGCGTGATCTATGCAGGAACAGCGGAGAAATACCTACAAGCAGGACGAGAATCTGGAGCATCCTTTCAATATCAAGCATCTGATGCTGGCGGGCGCCTACATCGGACGGTACAAGTGGCGGATGATCGGCGCGCTTACCCTCAGCGGCCTTTCGGCGGTGGCGGCGCTTTTTGCTCCCCGGCTGACCCAGAAGGCTCTGGACGAGGCGATCCCGAACAAGGACCTGCATCAGCTGGTGCAGCTGGGCCTGCTGCTGATCGGGCTGTATATCATCAGCGTGCTGCTGGTGCACGCGCGGACCCACGTGATGATCCGGGTCAACAACCATATCATTTACGACATCCGCAAGGACCTGTTCGCCCATCTGCAGGAGCTGTCCTTCCAGTACTTCGACGACAGGCCTCACGGCAAGATCCTGATCCGGGTGGTCAACTACGTGAACTCCGTGTCCCGGATGCTGGGCACCAGTCTGGTGAACCTGGTCCTGGAATTCGTGAACCTGTTCTTTATCGTGATCTTCATGTTCTTAGAGGACGTGGAGCTGAGCCTGGTGGTGCTGGCCGGCGTGCCCTTCCTGGCGGCATTCCTGCTGTGGATCAAGAAAAAGCAACGGATCGCCTGGCAGCGGGTCTCCAATAAGAACTCCAACCTGAACGCCTATCTGCAGGAATCCATCAGCGGCGTCCGGGTGACCCAGAACTTTGCCCGGGAGGAGGAGAACGCGGAGATCTTCGAGGATCTGAGCGACCAGTGCCGGAAGAGCTGGCTGAAGGCCACCTCCTACTCCAACCTGGTGTGGCCCGGCATCAACAGCATTTCCGTGGTGATCCGGGCGGCGATCTACGTGTTCGCCTTGCTGGTCTTCGTGAAGCTGAACAAGACCGTCGGTGTGATCGTGGCCATCGCCAGCTACGCCAGCCGTTTCTGGGAGCCCATCCTGACGCTGGGCGATATTTTCAATGAATTCATCAACAACATGGCCTATCTGGAGCGTATCTTCGAGACCATGAACGAGCCGGTCACGGTGGCGGACGCCGAGGATGCCTCCGAGATGCCGGCGATCAAGGGCGCCGTGGAGTTCGACCACGTCCATTTCTCCTATGAGCCCGGCAAGGAGATCCTGCACGACGTATCCTTCAAGGTCAATCCCGGGGAAAGCGTGGCTCTGGTGGGGCCCACCGGCGCCGGCAAGAGCACCGTGGTGAACCTGATCTCCCGGTTCTATAACGTGGACAGCGGGAGAGTGCTGATCGACGGACAGGACATTTCTCAGGTGACATTAAAGTCCCTGCGCTCCCAGATGGGCATCATGATGCAGGACAGCTTCATTTTCTCCGATACCATCGCGGAAAATATCCGCTACGGCAAGCTGGACGCCACGGACGAAGAGATCGAGAAGGCTGCGAAGACCGTCTGCGCCGACCGCTTTATTTCCACCATGGCCGAGGGCTATCAGACCACGGTGCACGAGCGGGGCTCGCTCCTCAGCCAGGGCCAGAAGCAGCTGGTGTCCTTCGCCCGGACGCTGCTTTCCGATCCGGCCATCCTGATCCTGGATGAAGCCACCTCCAGCATCGACGTGCAGACCGAGAAGGCGCTGCAGGAGGGCCTGAATGCCATGCTGAAGGGCCGGACCAGCTTCATCATCGCCCACCGGCTGTCCACCATCCGCGGCTGCGACCGCATCATGTATATCTCCGACGGCGGCATCACCGAATCCGGCAACCACGAGGAGCTGATGGCGCTGCGCGGCGACTATTACCGGCTGTATACGGCTCAGCTGAACGAGGTGCTGTCCTCTGAGGAAAAGGCCTGAGGCGGCACGGCGGACCGGCCGATCCGCACCCGAGGGGGCAGCGGCGGAAAATCATGAAGAAAAAATGAAAAATCCGTGAAAACGGCGGAAAGCGGGGACTTGACAGGTCCCCGCTTTTGCTGTATTATCACCCTATTATATTGACGCTTTAATGCGTTAAAGCTTCGGCATCGGCCGAAACAAGGAGGTTTTTATGGAGAAACAGAGAGAACGCTTGGGATCGCGTCTTGGCTTTATTCTGCTGAGCGCCGGCTGCGCCATCGGCTGCGGCAACGTCTGGAAGTTCCCCTGGATGACCGGCGAGTATGGCGGCGGCAGCTTCGTGCTGGTCTATCTCATCTGTCTGCTGGTGCTGGGTCTTCCCGTTATGACGATGGAATTCTCGTTGGGCCGCGCGGCACAGACCAGCCCGATCAAGATGCTGTCCAAGCTGCAGAAGCCCGGCAAGAAATGGGGGATCTACGGCCCCTTTGCCCTGCTCGGTAATATTGCCCTGATGTCCTTTTATACGGTCGTCTGCGGCTGGATGATCTACTATGCCTACAAATTCATCGTCGGTGAGAGCGCCGGCCTGACCTTCGGCGGCATGATCAGCGATGCGAAGGTCAACGTGATCTTCCTGGCCGTTACGGTCGTGTTCGGCTTCGGCGTGCTCTGCTTCGATCTGCAGGGCGGTCTGGAGCGCGTGACCAAGTACCTGATGCTGGCCCTGCTCGTGCTGATGGTCGTTCTGGCCGTGCACTGCGGGACTCTGCCGGATGCCGGCAAGGGCTACGAATTCTACCTGCTGCCCGACTTCTCCAAGATCAACGGAAAAGTGGTAGTAGCCGCCATGAACCAGGCCTTCTTCACCCTGAGCCTCGGTATCGGCTCCATGGCCATCTTCGGCAGCTACATCAATAAGGACCGCGCGCTGCTGGGCGAATCCGTCAACGTCATCCTGCTGGATACCTTTGCCGCCATCATGGCCGGCATGATCCTGTTCCCCGCCTGTGCCTCCTTCGGTACCGAAGTGGATGCCGGCCCGGCCCTGCTGTTCAACACCATGGCTACCGTGTTCAACAACATGAACGGCGGCCGCGTATGGGGCTCTCTGTTCTTCATTTTCATGACCTTCGCGGCCATGTCCACGGTCCTGGCCGTTTTCGAAAACATCCTGGCCATGATCCGCGAGCTGACCGGCTGGGGCCGCAAGAAGGGCTGCCTGGTCTGCGGCATCGGCATTTTCCTGCTGGCGCTGACCACGGCTCTCGGCTACAGCAAATTCAGCTTCCAGCCCTTCGCTGAGGGCAGTGCCTGGCTGGATTTCTGGGATTTCATCGTCAGCACCAACCTGCTGCCGCTGGGTTCTCTGGTCTTTGCCCTGTTCTGCTGCTTCAAGTTCGGCTGGGGCTGGGAAAACTTCAAGGCCGAAGCCAATACCGGTGCCGGTCTGAAGGTCAAGAACTGGATGAGACCGATCTTCCAGTTCGTCGTTCCGATCGCCATCATCGTGCTGTACATCTACGGTCTGGTGAATTTCGGCTGGAAGTAAGACGAAAGCTGTTTTTCGGAAAACCCCTCGGTGTGAGCGCCGAGGGGTTTTTTGTGCCCGCAGCTTCGGAAAATTGCCCCTGCGCGGGGAAATTCGGGAAAGGACGCGGATTTCCCGTTGCAAAAGCAGGGGGCGGATGTTATGATTGACCCAAATATCAAGAAACAGGAGGGGGCTCGGAAAATGCGGAATTGGTTGCGGTGGCTGCTGGTCCTGTGCCTGTGCGTTTCCTGTCTGAGCTGCCCTGAGAGGGCCTTCGCGGAAGACCTCACGGGAGCGGAAGAGGGAAGCTTTTCCGATCCCGAGCCGGAGGGCGAAAGCTGCACCGCCGTATACGTGGGCGCGGAGGTCAGTGCCAACGGGACCACGATGCTGGCCCGCTGCAACGACAGCACCGGCGAGAACATGCTGACCTACCTGCGGATCAATCCGGCCTCCGACGTGCCGGGGCGGGTGTACCGGGGCAGGAACGGCTTCACCTATCCGCTGCCGGACAAGACCTACCGTTATCTGTCGATCCCCCGGCCGGAGTGCGTGACGCGGGGCGAATTCGAGGCCTGCTGCACCAACGAATGCGGTCTGGCGGTCACCGCCACCGTCACGGCCTATGCCTCCGCTGCGGCCAAGGAGGCGGATCCCTTCGTCTCCGGCGGTCTGGCGGAGGACGTGATCCCCGGGATCCTGGCGGCCTGCTGCTCCACGGCCCGGGAGGCGGCTCAGCTGGCGGCGTCGCTGGTGGACCGGTACGGGAACACTGAGGGCTCGATCCTTTTGATGGCGGACCGTCAGGAGGCCTGGTATATGGAGCTGTACACCGGCCATCAGTACGCGGCCGTGAAGCTTCCAACGGACAAGGCCGCGGTATTTGCCAATGATTTCATGCTGGAATACCGGGAGGACTACCCGGACAGCATCAGCTCGCCCGGACTGGAGAGCCTGGCCCGGAGCTGGGGCTTTGCCGCCTATGACGGCAGCGGCCGTTTCTCGCTGTTTGGCAGCTATGCCGGCAGCAGCGCCCTCAGGGACTACAGCGCCCGGCGCGTCTGGATGGGGCAGCGGCTGCTGGGCGGCACCTCGGCGGGGTATCAGCTGAAGAAATACCCGCTTTGCTTTACGCCCTCCGCGCCGATAAAGCCCGACGCGGTGCTGGCCCTTTACCGAAACCGCTTCGAGGGGACCGGCTTCTGCCCGGAGGAGGGCGCAGACCCGGGCGTCAGGACCATCAGCTGCGAATGGATGGCGAACGCGCATATGGTGGAGATCTATCCGGAGCTGCCGGAGGAGCTGGCCTGCGTGACCTGGCTGTGTCTGGCCAACGCGGAGTGCGCGCCCTTCGTTCCTTTTTCCGCGGCGATCACCGACGGTCCCGCGGCTTACCTTCTGAAGCCGGAAAATACGGATTACAACGAGGACTGTGCCTTCTGCGTCTACAAGGGGCTGAACGCCCTCTGCAGCCTGAACCGGGCCGCGCTGCGGAACGGGGTGCGGGATTACTGGCTGGCTGAGGACCGGCTGTACGTGAGCCTCATGGAGGGGCTCATGGACCGGGTCCGGGAGCTGGCGGAGAAAGGCGCGCTTGACGGGGCGAGGACCCTGCTCACGGAGGCCGCGTGCTTCTTCGGCGAGGAGAGCCTGGCTGCCGCGCGATGGCTGAAGCAGGAGACCCTCTGGTACGTGAGCGGTCATAAGAATCTGCAGCGGTATGAGCTGGACATCCGCTATCCCTATCAGCTGGGCAATTACGGGCTGAGCCCCTTTGCCGCGGCGGTAAGGCCGGAGACCCGGCTGGGGCTTTCGGGGGACGGCAGTGAGACGGCCCGCGCCGCGCTGCTGGAGCGTCTGACGGAGCGGCTTGAGGAAAAGGCAGCGGCGGAGGCGGCGGAGGAAAGCCGCGCCGCGGCGGAGGAGAGCCGCAGGGCCGCGGAGGAAAGCTGGGCGTCGGCCGAGGCTGGCTATGAAGCAGCCGCGGAAAGCTATAGGGCGGCGGAGGAAGACTGGGCCGCCGAGAGAGCGGCTTATGCGTTCGCCGAGGTCTTCTATGAAGCGGCCGCGGAAAGCCATAGGGCCGCGGAGGAGGGCTGGGCCGCCGAGAAAGCGGCTTATGAGTCCGCGGAGGCCAGCCGGGCTGAGGCTGCGCGGGAAAGCAGCGTGGAGGAGCCGCCGGTGGGCGAGCCTCCGTATGAAAGAAACACGGCAAAGTATTGGGCGATCGGCGGCTGGTGCCTGGCCCTGCTGTGCCTGGGGCTGTTTCTGAAGGCAGCCTTCAGAAAAGGAGAAAAAGCATGATCAATTTTCCGATCACGCCGCTAAGGCGGCAGGAGGTCCTGCGCCGGGCCGCGCTGAGCGCCCCGAACGCGGAGGAGGAAGAACGCTTGAGCGACTGTATCCGGGACGCGGAATACGTGATCGATTATAAGATCAAGGAGCGGAACCGCCCCATAAGCCTGCTGCCGGAGCTGCTGGCGGAGGCGCCCTCCTTTGTGGACCGGGAGCGGCTGACGGAGGACCTGTCCGGCTGTGACGCGCTGATCGTTTTTACGGCCACGCTGGGCGAGCTGCTGCTGCAGGAGATTCGGGAGGCGGAGGACGAGGAGGAAGCGCTGATGCTGCGCGCCGTGGCGGCGGAGCGGCTGGAGGCGGTGACGGAATCCTACTGCGACACCAAGGAACGGCAGCTGTCCCATGACGGCGGACGCATCACGCCTCATTATCCCTTCTTCTGGAAGGGTTATGAAGAAAACGAAGTCACCACGACCCTCATCATGGGGGTCATGCTGCGGCCGGAGAGCCGCGGTCCCCTGCGCTGTAAAAGCTGCAGCATCAGCCCCCGAGCGTAGCTCGAGGGAGCCCGTCGCGGCCCCCCGCGACTTCAAAGATTCACGCAGTGAATCTACATTATTTCATAAAGGAGCGATCTATGATGAAGAAATGCTTAGTCCTGTTGCTGGCGCTGACGCTTTGCCTGTCCGGCTGTTCCTTCGCGGGGAATATCCCCACCAAGGCCGGAGAGGAAAGCACTCAGGAGAAGAGCACGGAGGCGGGAAGCACCAAGGCGGCGGAGGAGTCTTCTGCCGGGAGCACGGAGAGCAGTCAGCCGGAGACAAAGGCGCCCGAGACGCTTCCTCCGGAGACCACACCGGTGTCGGAGCTCTGTCTGAGCGCCTACAACACGGCCAAGGCGCAGTTTGACGCGCAGGTGGGCTACGCGGTGGATTACACGGCATTTACCGAGCAGACCTTCCCGGAGGAGAACTATCTCCGGAAGGAGAGCGGGACCCGCAAATACCTGAAGGACGGCGAGCAGGTCCTTTTCCTGGAAACGGCCGAGCAGAAGCTGGAGCTGGCGGACTGGACCCTGGAGCTGGACTTTATCAGGGGCTATGCGGATGGCTCGGCCCTGCTAAAGGACGGGGACGGGACGGTCTTTGCCGCCCGGACCGCCTGGGAGGACTACAGTGAGAAGCTGCTGCCCGCGGTGCTGATCGATCCCGCGCTTTACGCCAGGGTGGAGCAGGGAAGCTCTTCTCTGGAGATCTTATTCTCCGAGGCCTCGGCGCCCGAGGCCTGGCTGGCGCTTCCCGAGACCGCGGAGCTGGAAAATGCCGAGGGCACGGTCACGCTGAATGCCAAGGGCGGTCTGGTCTCCATGAGCTACACGGTCCGCTACAGCCTGAACCAGCTGCCCACCGTCAGAAGCTATACCTGTACCTATAAGGGACAGCCGGCGGATTTCCGGGCGGAGCTTCCGGACGCCAAGCTGGCCGAGGCGGCGGCGCCGGAGGACCTGCGCGCGGCAGAATGGATGGAGCAGGTGCCGTTTGCCCTGAATACCAGAGCCTTTAAGGGAACGCTGTCCCGTCTGATATACAGCGCTGCCGCCGCGGCTCAGATGCTCACCAACGAGACGCTGGCCTGGAGCCGGGCCGGTCAGGCGGACATGCTGCTGCTGGATGACGTGAGCAATACGATCGACGAAGGCGGTACCTCCATCGAGGACGCGGCGCGGTACGTGTATCAGAACGGCAGCCTGATCATGACCCATGACGATCAGGTCACGCCACTGAGCGTAGACCGGGAGGAGCTGGTCGAGTCGATGCGGAACTACATGCTCGATTATCTGGCGATGCCCTGGGAATGTGCCAAGCTGTCGCTTTCCGAGCAGGGAGACGCCTGGCTGCTGAAATATACCTTTAATGAGGAAGCCGGGAGAGCCTTGTCCTCCCTGGCGGTCCGTACGCTTTTCGCGGATCCGGAGCTTTTGGACAAGGCGTCCAGCGGGTACAGGACCGCGCAGGCCGAGGGCTTCCTTTCTTTGGACAAGGAGACCCTTCTCCCGATCAATACCGGCCTGGAATTCCAGGGGCTCCACACGATCGGCGGGCAGGAATATCCGCTGGTCATGCAGGCCGAGCTGAACCTGATCCCGAACGCCGGCAATATCTACTATACGGTATTTGAGGAAAATCCCGCGGACCTGACCGCGCCGGAGCAGGCTCCGACGCCGTTGATGTACCGGGTGAAGGATAAGGCGGGCCACGAGCTGGTGCTGCTGGGCACCATCCACGTCGGGGACAGCCGGAACCATTTCCTGCCGAAGGAGATCTACGAAGCCCTGGAGCAGTCGGACTTCCTGGCGGTGGAATGCGATATCAAGGCATTCGAGGAGCAGCTGGAGGCCGGAGATCCCGAGGCCCTGAAGCTGTATCAGGCGGCGTACCTGTATCAGGACGGCACCATGCCGGAGGACCATATGTCCGAGGAGGAATACGCCGATTTTCTGGACAGCCTGAAGACCTGGGGCGGCTGGTTCCTGACCGACAAATACGCCTTCAACCTGCCGGTCTACAGCCAGAGCCTGCAGACGGCCATGGAGGACTGGGGCAGGAGCCTGTACGCCAACTGGGGCGTGGACCTGCATTTGCTGGAGCTGGCCGGCGAGAAGAAGCTGCCGATCCGCGAGGTCGAGGACCGGGCGGCCCACATGAGCCTGGAGACCGCTTTCCCGGACAAACTGAACCTGTGGATCCTCGGAGATACGGCGGTCATCGGTCATTATGCTGCCGCCGCGGATCTGGAAGAGCTGTACGAGGCCTGGTGCCGCGGTGACGAGGCGGAGCTCCGGGAGCTGCTCGCCGATACCTACGAGGCGGACTGCGCTGAGATCGACGCGGATCCGGAGCTGACGGCAGAGGAAAAGGAAGAATACAAGCAGCTGCTGAAGCTGTATAACGATAAGCTGATCCATGAACGGAACGCGATCATGCTGGAGGCGGTCAAGGACTATCTTGCGAAGGGTGAGAAGGCCTTCGTAGCCGTGGGAACCGCCCATCTGATGGGTGAGGACGGCCTGGTGGAGCAGCTGACGGCTGCCGGCTGCGAGGTCAGCCCGGTCAGCTATCACTGACCGCTTAAGCCTGACGGGGCTGCGTCACGGCGCGGCCCCGTCTGCGCGGAAGGAGGCAAGGGGTGTCTGAGCATTGCGGAGAAAATCACGAACACTGCGGCCATAGCCATGAGCATCACCATGAACACCGTCACGGACCGGAGCGGAACGGGGCGGAGGAGCCGCGGCAGGAGGGCCTTTGGGACATCCTGAAGCCGCTGCTGCCGGGGGGGATCCTTTACGTCTGCGCGCTGCTGGTCCGGATCGGCTGGGGAGAGAGGCTTCCCGGCTGGGGCCTGCTCCTGCTGTTCCTGCCGGCCTATCTGGCCCTGGGCGGCGAGGTGCTGAAGGAGGCCGCGGAAAATCTGCTCCACGGGGAGCTGCTGGACGAGAATTTCCTGATGGCCATCGCGACGGTCGGCGCCCTTGCCATCGGCAGCTATTCCGAGGCGGTGGGCGTCATGCTGTTCTTCCGCCTGGGCGAGGCCTTTGAGGAGCTGGCCTCGGAGCGCAGCCGCCGCCGGATCCGGGAAGCCCTGGATCTCAGGCCGGAGACCGTTTGCCGGCTGAAGGCGGACGGAGAAGAGGAGACCGTGCCCGCGGCCGAGGCGCAGCCCGGCGACCTGCTGCTGGTCCGGGTCGGGGAACGGGTGGCCCTGGACTGCACGGTGGTATCCGGCGAAAGCTTTCTGGATACCTCCGCGCTGACGGGAGAGTCGGTGCCGCGCCGGGCCGTTCCGGGCGACCGGCTGCCTGCCGGATACCTCAACAGCGGCAGCGTGCTGACGGTCCGGGCGGAAAAGCCCCTGG
>JAZLJI010000130.1:0-2161 GCA_045617825.1 Lachnospiraceae bacterium | reverse complement strand
CTCGGCGGCGATCGCCTTTGCCTGCGCGGTCAGCTCCGCGTTCGGAAAGTATTTTTCAGGCGCGCACGCCACGAAATCCATGCCCATCTTCGCGCAGCCGATCATCAGCGAATTGCCCATGTTGTAGCGGGCATCGCCCATGTAGACCAGCTTCCGGCCCTTCAGATCGCCGAAGTGCTCCCGGATGGTCATGAAATCCGCCAGGATCTGGGTGGGATGGTATTCGTTGGTCAGACCGTTCCAGACCGGAACGCCGGAATATTTTGCCAAAGCCTCCACGATCTCCTGACCGTAGCCCCGGTATTCGATGCCGTCGAACATGGAGCCCAGCACTCTGGCGGTGTCGGGAATGGATTCCTTCTTGCCGATCTGAGAGGCCTTGGGATCCAGATATACGGCATGCATGCCCAGATCCGCCGCGGCGACCTCAAAGGCGCAGCGGGTACGGGTGCTGGTCTTTTCAAAGATCAGGGCGATATTCTTTCCGCTGCAGAGAGGATGCGGGATCCCTGCCTTTTTTTCTGCCTTCAGCCGGGCGGCCAGATCCAGCAGCTCCTCGATCTCCTTGGGAGAATAATCCTGCAGAGTCAGTAAGCTTCTTCCGGTAAATGACATATGAGCCTCCTTGAAAATGCCCCGACCGAGGTCGGGGCTGTTGGTTGGATGAAATTTATTCAGCAGCGACTTCCTTCAGGATCTGAAGGGCTTCCTTGAGCGTTTCCTTCGTGATGTTCAGAGCAGGAAGCATCCGGACACGGTCCTTGGCGGTAAGGAAGAGCACGCCCTTCTCCAGGCATTTGCCGACCACCTCACCGGCGGGCTTTGCGGTCTTGACGCCGATCATCAGACCCAGGCCGGACACGGCTTCGATGCCGGGGCAGCCCTTCAGGTTGTCGAAGACCATCGCGCTCTTTTCTCTGACCTCCGCCAGCAGGGCGTCGTCGATGCGGGAAAGGACGCTGAGGGCCGCGTTCGCGCAGACCGGGTTGCCGCCGAAGGTGGAGCCGTGATCGCCGAAGCCCAGCGTATACTGGACCTTTTCGGACAGGAGAGTGGCTCCCATGGGAAGACCGCCCGCCAGGCCCTTGGCGGTGGAAACGATATCGGGCTTGAGCCCGTAGGTCATGTAGGCGTAAAGCATGCCGCTGCGGCCGTTGCCGGTCTGGACCTCGTCCACCATCAGCAGCAGGTCGTTCTTCCGGACAAATTCCGCCAGAGCCGCCACGTAGGCCTTATCGAGAGGAATGACGCCGCCCTCGCCCTGAACGCATTCGATCATGACGGCGGCCAGCTTATATTCCTTGGCCAGGGCTTCCAGCTCCGCCATATTGCCGGCCTCCGCGTGGACGAAGCCCGGAGTGAGCGGCTGGAAATCCTCATGGTAGTGCTCCTGACCGGTGGCCGCCAGGGTGGTGCAGGTACGGCCGTGAAAGCTGTGCTACAGGGTGACGATGGTATAGCAGTCCTTGCCCTTATGCTCCGCGGCGTATTTCCGGGCGACCTTGATGGCGCATTCGTTGGATTCCGCGCCGGAGTTGGAGAAGAAGACCTTCTTCATCCCGGTCTTTTCGCAGAGCAGCTTTGCCAGCTTCGCGCAGGGCTCGGTATAGTACAGGTTGGACACGTGCTGGAGCTTCGCGATCTGCTCGGTGACGGCCTGCTGCCATACCTCATCGGCGATACCGAAGGCGGTGACGCCGATGCCGCTGCCCATATCAATGTAGCGTTTGCCGTCGGTGTCATAGACCAGTGAGCCCTTGCCCTTCACCAGCTCCACCGGGAAGCGCTTGTAGGTATTTGCCACGTATTCCTTATCGATTTCCTGGATGCTCATGATCATTCTCCTTTGATCCAAGTGCCGGCGCCCTCATTGGTGAGCAGCTCCATCAGGATGGAGTGAGGGATACGGCCGTCCATGATAACGACGTTCTTCACGCCCTGCTCGATGGCGGTGATGCAGCAGTCCACCTTGGGGATCATACCGCCGGAGATCACGCCCTCCTTGTACAGCTCCTTGGCTTCCGGAACCGTCATATCGGGGATCAGGGTGGAAGGATCCTTGGCATCCCGGCAGATCCCGGCGATGTCGGTCATCATGATCAGACGCTCCGCCTTTAACCCTCCGGCGATATAGGCCGCGGCGGGATCGGCGTGGGTGTTG
>JAZLJI010000129.1:0-12675 GCA_045617825.1 Lachnospiraceae bacterium | reverse complement strand
GAGGTTACCTCATCAAGGACGAGCCCCTGACAGCTTCCTGATCTGGTGTTGCGTTTATATTCAGTTGTTGGCCACCGTAAGATGGTTTATTTGTGTTACCTGCAATTTTTCTCTATCCGCTACTTCTTTGTTTCAAACTTCTCCTCTCCGGCTATGGAAAAGACTTACCCCGGGAAATGCTCACGCGTCTCCCGCAGGCGGATACAGAAACGCTGCCGACGGTCAGCCGGCAGCGCGGATATTCATTTTTCGGCAAGCTTTTCGTCCGCGTTGGTCCCCGTGTACGTCTTCGCGAAGAACAGGAAGTACAGCAGAATGCTCACGATGACCAGGCCGTAGGCGAAAATGACCACTGCCACGTTGTCGTTCTTGATCTCGGTGACCAGACCGCCGATCTCCACCACCAGGATCAGCAGGGGCGTGATAAAGCGGATCATCAGCGGGTAGACCTTCCGCAGCCACTTCGGGAAATGCGTGCCCTCCACTTCCATCTCGCCGATGGCGGCACGGGGCTTGATGATCCAGCCCACCACCAGGCAGGAGAACAGGGCGCAGACCGGCATCAGCACGGTATTGGTCACCTCGTCGAAGAAGGTCAGCCAGTCCAGACCGAACAGCGCCGGGCTGCTTTCCTCCAGAATGGCCACGTGGCCCAAAGAGATGCCCACGGGAATGGATACCGCGAAGCACAGCACCGCCACCGCCACCGCGGCCAGCTTACGGTTCACCATGAATTTCTGCAGGACGAACTGGGTGGTCACCTCGATCAGCGAGATCACGGAGGTCACTGCCGCGATGGTCACCATGGTAAAGAACAGGAAGGATACGAGCTTGCCCGCGAAGCCCATGTACTGGAAGACCTTCGGCAGGATGATGTACATCAGCGCGACGCCCTGGGAGCTGCCCAGCAGGCTCGCGTCAAAGTGAGCCACCGCCGGGAAGATGGCCAGGCCGGCCAGCAGCGCGATCGCCGTATCGAAGATGCAGATCATCGCGCAGGATTTGGTCAGATCGATCTCCTTGCCGGCATAGGAGCCGTAGGTGATCATGATGCCCATGCCCAGGGACAGGGAATAGAAGGCCTGCCCCATGGCCGTCAGAACGGTCTTGAAGGTCACGCCCGAGAAATCCGGCTTCAGATAGAAGGTCAGTCCCTCCTTAACGCCCTCGCCCAGGGTCAGCGAATAGACCGCCACCAGCAGCACGATAACGGCGAGGATCGGCATCAGGATCTTGGACATCTTCTCGATGCCCTTCTCCACGCCGCCCATGATGATGAGCACGCTGGCCAGTATGAACAGGCCGGTGAAGAGGATCACCTCCCAGGTATTGACGGAGAAGGTCCCGATGATATCGGCATTTCCGGCAAAGGAGGATACCGCGTATTTGACGGTCCAGCCGCCCAGCACGGAATAATAGCAGATGATGAAGGTGGGCACTACCACTGCCACCAGACCGCACCAGCCCAGCTTCGGGCTGATCTTCTTGAAGGCTGAGACCGGATTTGCCTGCGCCCGACGGCCGATAAACTGCTCCGCCAGCATGGTGCAGAAGCCGATCAGCAGCACGCAGGCGATATAGATCAGGACGAAGGCCGCCCCGCCGTTGGTGGCAGTCTTATAGGGGAAGCCCCACAGGTTCCCCAGGCCGATGGCGCTGCCGGCAGCCGCTAAAATAAAACCAATTCCGCTGGCAAAACCGTTTCTCTTCTTTTCCATAAAAAAATTCCCTTTCCGGGCCAAAGAGCCGCAATTGTGAATTATACACAATTGCGGCTCTTCTGTCAAATTGTTTATTATCAGGAAATCCTGCCGCGAAAAATTTCGTTTAAGGAAACCGTCTTGTTATGTCCCTCATCAGCCCCGATACAGACCGCCGGTGAAATAGATGAAGCGGCCGCTCAGATAGTGCTCCTTCAGCTTCCGCTGCAGCGTGGTGGTCGGCTCGAAGGAGGCCAGGTCGATATGCGCCGGGAAGGCGAAGGTAAAGGGACCCATGCCGTTGTTTTTCTCCGGGAAACGGACGAACATCCGCTGGAAGCCCACGATCCGGGACTGCTCGCCCAGCAGTTCGGCCAGCTGAGGATCGAAGAGCCAGGATGAGCAGAACAGCCCCTTCAGGTCCTTGTCGGGGTTGGCCTTCCGCATTTTCTCCAGTCCCGCGGGCAGCACCTGATCCAGGTTCTCCCGGGACAGATCCGCCTTCTTCGGGATATGCAGGCCGACGATCTTGTCGCCGGGCTTCAGGACGAGGGTCCAGTCCGCCTTGAGCAGCTCCGTCTTCTCCGTTTCCACCAGGCCCTTCGCGCTCACGCCGAAGCCGATATAGGCCGTTTCGGTCTCCTCATAGGTCGGGAGCCAGGAGCCCTCATCCTCCTTGCAGCCGGCGCTGCCCAGGATGCGGCCGCTTCTATGCACCGCGGCGCTGCCGCTCATCAGGACCTTCAGCTCGCCGGTCTTTTGATTTCTGTAATAATAGGCCTGACCGGGCATGGTGCGCACCTCCCAGTTGAAGCCCAGCATATTCACCAGACGGCATTCGATATAATGGCCGATCCAGTTGAAATAGGTCCGGTCCAGCACGGGGTTGCCCAGTCTCCGGGAGCTGCCGACGAAGCTGCCGCCGATGGAGCCGATGGCGCTCTCCACCACCTCGGGAGCAAAGCCCGCCTTCTCGTAATCCGCCTTTGCCAGAGGGGTCAGCGGGAACAGGGCCAGAAGTCCGGCCAGGTCCACCAGCTCCTTGGAGCCGCCGGCCGTGGGCAGGGGAGCCTTATTGACCCCGCACTCCTGCTTTCTAGCCTCCGTCAGAAAGTGCCTGGTCAGATTGATATAGGCCAGCATCAGCGGATTGGTCTGCGCTTCCTCAGCGGCCCCGTAGACCGCCTCCGCAAATTCCGCCAGAAGCTCGTATTTGCCGTTCAGCTCTTCCCAATAGCCGCGGGTAAGCATAGAGGTATCCGCCAGCTCCTCCTCAGAAAGAGAAAACAAAAGGCTTTCATAATCCGGGTTCCAGATCTCGGGGAGGCCCAGCTGAGCGGTCATCTCCGCCTTCAGCTGCTCCCGGTTCTTGCTTTCAAATGACATAGCTGCCGTATCTCCTTTTTCTTCAAGCTTTATTCAGATTTCCGCGATCATTTCAGGATCGGCTCCGCGACGCCGCCAAAGCCGGCCAGCGCCAAAGCCAGCAGCGCCAGCCGCTGAGGGCCCTCGTAGGCGTCCTTGGGATCGTAGCTTTCCTCCGTGGTATGGGCGCCGTAGCTGATGCCGCCGCGGCCCAGAGCCAGGGCGGGGATGCCCATGCTGATGGGGATGTTGGCATCCGTGGAGGCATAGCCCACGACGGATTCCGCGCCGAACAGCGCGTCCGCCGCCACGGCAGCCGCCACGATGGGATCCTCCCGACTCTGGATGCCGCCGGGTCTTTCGCTCACCAGCTCCTCCGTGAGAGTCAGGGTCTCCGTGGGATGGTTCCAGCGGGCCAGCTCCTGCTCCAGGCCCTTCCGCACCGCGGCGCGGACCTTTTCCACCAGGGTCTCCAGGATCGCGCCGTCGATAGACCGCATATCCACCAGCATCTCTGCCTCCTCCGGGATGGCGTTGATGGAGGTGCCGCCCTTTACGATGCCCACGTTGAAGATCGTCCGGGGCGTCTGAGGGACCTCGATGTCCGCGATCAGCGCGATCGCCCGGCCCAGCGCGTTATTCGCATTGGGGAAGCCGAAATTGCTGAGAGCGTGTCCGCCGTTCCCGCGGAAAATGAATCTCAGCTTCCGGCCGGCCACGGCCGTCGCGGTGATCTGGCCGATCCTGCCCAGGTCCACCGACAGGAAACCGCCGATCTCCTTCCCGTGATTTTTGAACAGCGTCCGGCTGCCCTTCAGGTCGCCCATGGTCTCCTCGCCCACGTTGCCCACGAACCAGATGTCCCCCCGTGCTCTCAGGCCCAGCGCCGTCATGGCCTTGGCCACCGCCAGCACCTCGACCATGCCGCGGGTATCGTCACCGATGCCGGGCGCGTAGATGCGGCCGTTTTCAAAGCGGGGCTTCAGCTCCGTCTTCCGGTCGAATACGGTATCCATATGCGCCGCCAGCACCAGCGTAGGGCCCTTGCCGCTGCCCTTCAGCACGCCGATGACGTTGCCCGCCTCGTCGACGGAAAGGCTGTCCAGGCCCAGGGGCGCCAGCAGCTCGTAGAAGCGCTTCGCCCGCTCGCCCTCCTCCAGCGAGGGAGAGGGGATCTGTACCAGCTCCAGCTGGTTGTTCAGGGTCTCTTCGTCCAGCTCCTTCAGATAAGCCATCAGCTTCCGAACGTCTGCGTCGTCCATCAGCTTCTTCAGGATCTCTTCGTAATTCATCGTCGTCGCCTTCCTTTTTTATTTGATCAGTCTCAGTTTTTTCGCCAGCCGGAGGATGCTCCCGCCCTTCGGCATTTGCCGGATATCCTCTTCCTCCACAACGCCCAGGAAGAATATGCTCACGACGTAGAACGCCACCGCCAGGAACACCGCCAGCACCACGCTGACCGCGTTGCCGAACAGATAGTGATGCAGCACCAGGTAGAGCAGATACGCAATGCTGCCCATCATCGCCGCGCAGGCCGCCGTCAGGAAGAAGGGCTTCCGCCACTCCTGCCGATAGCCCACCAGCAGCCGCAGGGACCGCAGGTTGAAGAAGGTGGTCAGCGCGTACAGCAGCAGGTGGTTCACCACGACGCCCATGATGCCCAGCTTGAACACCCACAGGGACAGCGCCAGCAGCGGCAAATGCACCGCCAGAGCCAGCAGAGAGTTCTTGATGGGGACCCAGAAAAAGCCGCAGCCTTGCAGGATGCCCACCGTCAGGGTGGAAAAGCTCACGGTCAGCACCGCCGCGGCGCCCACCGCCAGCATGCGGCCGGCCAGGACGTTGTCCCCGTGAGGGAACAGCAGATCCAGGCAGGGCTTGCCCAGGGCACAGAGGCCCACGGCTGCCGGCAGCGCGATCAGCAGACAGAAGCGGACCGCCGCCGCGATCTTCTGACGGACGCCCGCCACGTCGCCCTTGGTCATGTCGGCGGAGATCACCGGCATGGTGGAGCTGGACAGGGCCGAGGACACGGCGATGGGCACGTTGATCAGCAGCAGATATTTGGAATTGTAGGCGCCCCAGATGCTCTTGTAATCGTCACCGATATAATTGGCGAAGAGCGTCTGGTCCAGCAGCCCGGAAATATTGTAGATCGTGGCGCTGATCAGGATCGGCATAGCCGTCAGCAGGATCGCCGTGCAGGCCGCCTTCCGGCCCTCCCGGGGCGTAAGGTCCTTCTCCACCTTCTTCATAAAGGCGGGACGGTAGAGATAATAGACGAAGCCCACGAACAGCAGGGCGGCCAACGCGCCGACGCTGACGCCGTAGGTGGCGCCCTTGGCGCCCAGGATCAGGGACCAGTGCGCTTCCCCGTTGCCGTCCAGATTGCAGCCCTTCCGGAACAGCAGATAGCCGGCCAGCAGGCTCACGCCCACGTGCAGCAGCTGCTCCAGGATCTGGGACAGGGCGGTGGGGACCATGCTGCCGTGGCCCTGGAAGAAGCCGCGGCAAACGCCCAGGACGCCCATGATCAGGACCGCCGGTGCCAAAGCCTTGATGGCCTCCGCGCATTCCGGCATCCGCATCAGCCGGGTCGCGAAGAAATCAGCCCCCAGGACCATCGCCAGCGCCGCCAGACCGCCCAGGACCAGGCCGAAGCCCAGCGCCAGCAGGAAGATCTGCCGCACGTTGCCGTAGGCCTTGACGGAAAGTCTGGCGGAGACCAGCTTGGAGACCGCCATGGGCAGGCTGTAGGAAGAGATCAGCAGCAGGATGTTGTAGATCTCATAGGCGGTGGAATAGACGCCCATGCCGGCGTCCCCGATGATCCCCACCATGGGGATCTTGAATACCAGTCCGATGATACGGCTAAGGATCCCGGCCAGCGCCAGGATCGAGCCCTGCATCAGAAAATTATGTTGACTCTTCGACTTGGTCATGTGTCACTCCCGGGTGATGCCTAAGGTCTGCAGCAGGTCCTCCTGCTTTTTCTCCATGACCAGGCGCTCCGCCTCCTCCATATGATCGTAGCCCATCAGATGGAACATGCTGTGCGCCACCAGGAAGGCCAGCTCCCGCTTCTCGCTGTGGCCGTATTCGGCGGCCTGGGACTTTACCCGATCCAGATTGATCACCATATCCCCCAGCAGCAGCTCGCCGCTGTCCGGATGGAACAGCGAATCGTCCTCCTCCAGCGGGCCGAAATCTCCCGGCGCCGCGTAATCCACCATGGGAAAGCTCAGGACGTCCGTCACGCTGTCCAGGTTACGCTCCTCCCGGTTGATCTCCCGGATGGCCTCGCTGTCCGTCAGCAGCACGTCGACCTCACATTCGTAGGGGCAGTCCTCCGCGTCCAGCGCGGCTGCAGCCACCTGCTCGATCAGAGCCCGCGCGTCAAAATCAAAGGAGCGCTCAGCCTCCTGCTCCACCGCGATCGTCATGGCGTTACCTCCTGTCCTTATAATAGGCCTTTTTCCGGTCCTCCTCCGAGGGCCGCAGGGCCTCCTGCTTCTCGAAGGCCTTCACGATATCCTTCACGATCTTGTTCCGCACCACGTCCCGGTTGGACAGATGCATGACCCCCAGGCCCTCCACGTCCTTCAGGATGAAGGCGCATTTCTCGAGACCGGAATCGGCCTTGTGAGGCAGATCGATCTGGGTCACGTCGCCGGTGAGCACCATTTTGGAATCCTCGCCCAGACGGGTCAGGGCCATCTTCAGGGTCGCCAGCGAGGCGTTCTGGCCCTCGTCGATGATGATCCTGGCCCGGTTCAGCGTGCGCCCGCGCATATAGGCCAGCGGCGCCACCTCCACGACTCCGTTCTCCCGCATCTTGTCCGCCCGCTCGGGGCCGAACACGTCGTTCAGGGCATCGTAAAGGGGCCGCAGATACGGATCCACCTTCTGCGCCAGATCCCCGGGCAGGAAGCCCAGGCGTTCCTCCCCCGCTTCAATGGCGGGCCGGGACATGATGATGCGCTCGATCCTGCCGTCCTTCAGCTCCTGCGCCGCCTGCGCCACGGCCAGATAGGTCTTGCCGGTGCCGGCGGGGCCGATGCAGATGGTCACGGTCTTCTCCTGCAGCATCTTCACGTAATTCTGCTGGCCGAAGGTCTTGCATTTGATGGGCAGGCCCTTGTAGTTCATCGTTACGGCGCTGTCCATGGCCTTGAACAGGCTGTCCAGCCGGCCTTCCTTTGCCTCCTCGATCAGCCGCTCCAGCACGTCTGCCCGGATCTCTTCGCCCTGGTGGTACAGCTGGGTCATGGCCCGCAGCACTGCCTCCGCGGTGGCCCTGGGCGTCTCGTCTCCTTCGATCTCCAGGCTGTCCCCCCGCAGGTTCAGCCGCACGGCAAATGCCTCCTCGATGATCTTCGCCCAGCAGTCCTGGGGCCCGATCACCGTGGAAGCTTCCTCAACGCTGCGAAACTGAAATGCTTTCTGCATATCGTATCCTCGCCAATAAAAGATTACCTTACAGTATAGTATTTTTCACGGATTTTTTCAACCGCTGTTTCCGAAATTGACCACGGCTACGCCGTCGATCAGCGTCACGCAGCCCGCGTCCGGATAGACCGGCAGCGTCTGCACCCGGGGATCCGCCTTGAGCTCCTCCCGGTCCGCCTCCCGGATATGCCGCTTCAGGATAGCCTCGACGTACATATTGTAATTGTAGGTCAGCGCGCTGTTGCCGCCGACGCCCGTGATGCCGCCGATCCGTTCCGTCTCGGGGAAGGGCGCGAGCGCATTTCCCGGCACACCGATGAACTGGATCTCGGTCTCTCCCTCCCGGTAGCCGGGCAGCTCCGCCACCCGGTTCAGCACGTCCGTCATGACGGACAGCGTGGCATCCGCCTCAACGGCCTTCTTCGTATAGACCAGATTGGCCGTCTGGACGTTGATGAAGGTCAGGAGGGCCAGGCCTGCCGTGACGCACAGCCGGGAAATGCGTCCGCTTCCGTCCTTTTCGGCCGCCCCCATCAGCAGCAGGGGCAGCAGCAGGAGCAGCCAGACCGCGTAGGTCATCAGGTCGTGGACCGTGCCGTTCAGGAGCCTGATGGCATCGGCCATGATCAGCAGGAGGCCCAGGCAAAGGGCCAGCAGCAGGAGCCGCACGGGCTTAAGGCCCCGGCGGATCAGACGGCCGAGCGCCAGGAGCGCGCCGACGAGCGCCAGGAGCTCCGCAAAATACAGGAAGGGCGGCAGGAACGCCGAGGCGGAGGCCGCGCCCTTCCCGAAATAGCCGACAGTCTGGCGGAGCGCTGCCGCGAGCCTGCTCAGAATTCCCTCGGAGCCCGAAAACGCGTTGGTCAGCGAATTGTAATCGCCGCTCGTCAGCGTGACCAGCCCGGTCTTCACCATACCGAACAGCACCGCGCCGTAAAGGAGCCCCGCGGCCAGCAGCATGCCCGCGGCCAGAAGGCCCTGCCGGAGCAGTCTGCCGGGCTTTTCCTCCTCCAGCAGACCCCGGAAGCTGACCAGCAGCACCAGGGTGATGAACACGGAAGCATAGGCCTGGTAAATGCCCAGGGAGGCGGTCATACAGAGCACGCCGGCGAGAAGGAGCAGGCGGCTCTGCCGCTCCCGGAAGCGGTACCAGCAGAGGGCCGCCGCTGCCGCCAGCAGCAGGGCAAAGCAGTCCGCGCCCGCCCAGGGGATAAAGGCGCCGAACAGGGCGATCACGCTGCGGTTGGTCACCATGATGCCTGCCGTCAGGATCATCTCCCACGGTCTGTCCAGCCCCAGCATCGCCGTGACCGCCGCCGCGGAAAGACCGATGAAAAGCAGGCTCAGCAGGCCGCTGCTCCAGGGCATCACCGTGCGGGAGCCCGTAAAGAGAAAATACAGCGGCTCGGCGACGCGGCCCAGCGCCATCTGCCAGCGGTAGTTCATCGTGACCGTGACCGCCGCGTCATGGATGAAGGCGGTATTGGTCATGGCGAAGCCGTGCGCCCACAGACCCAGCAGCAGCGCCGCGAGCAGGCACCATATAAGCCGCGGCAAATGCTGCCGCAGCCTTTCGTTCAGCTTATCCTTACAGCAACGTTCGTTCATGCGCAGTTCCCTTTGATATAAAACTATTTTTCAGACCCGGCCCTGCGGGCCGCCGGGTCCGGAACGGTCTGCCGGAGCTCCTGTCCCGCGGCCCGGCCGCGCGGTTCCCCGACAGTCTTATGATACCGCAAACAGGCAGCTTTTACCAGCGGAAATTTGACGGCCGCGGCAGTCTCCCTCAAGGCGGCCGGAGGAGCCCCGGCAGAAATAAAATAGGACCGGGCGCTGAGCACCGGTCCTATCCTCTCGACTTTTGCACTTATCTGAACTTGCGCTTACGGGCAGCTTCAGACTTCTTCTTACGGCGTACGCTGGGCTTCTCGTAATGCTCACGCTTACGGATCTCCTGCTGGATGCCGTCCTTGGCGCAGGCGCGTTTGAAACGACGCAGTGCGCTGTCCAGAGTCTCATTTTCCTTAACCTGTACGGTTGCCATTATCAAACACCCCCTTTCGCTTTGGGATCGGCTGCTCACACAGCCTTTGTCAGTATAGCACAGAATTCTGTTTCGTCAAGAGGATTTTTCGGCTTTTTCAGCCCTTTTTTACGCTTTTTGCGTGGCTCCCCGCGGATACCGCCTGCTTTCCGCCCTATCGCCCGCCGGGTCGTGAAAAACGGCCTTATTTTTCGCCGCGGAAGCTTTGAGAGGGCTATTTTACTCATTTTGATAAGTTAAAAGGCGCTATTTTCCGAAAAAAACGGTTTTCACGGCGGCCTTTTTTCCTTATAATAGCATCAGAAACCGAAAGACGTATCCGGGCGGAGACTGCTCCGCGGCGGATCGCTGAAAGGAGGCTTGCATGAAACGCGAAAAACTGAAGACCATCGGCTTTTGGCTTGCGGTCGGTCTCATCGCTGCCGGCATCATCACCGTCGTGGTGGTCACGCTTTGCGGCAGAGAGGACCGTCCCGAGGAGCCTACCCGCACGATCACGGAGGAACCCATCGTTCGCTATATCACCCGCACGGAGACCAAGGAAGTGGAAAAGCTGATCCCCGTGGAAGTCGAAAAAGAGATCACCACGGACATCCTGGAGGAAGGGCTCCGGGACATGGGGATGCTGATCACCGAGGAATACCTGTTCAAGGAGGTCACCTCCTTCTCCAGCACCAAGACCTTCGCCTGGATTATCAAGGCCAATTCCAAGCTGGTCATGGGCTATGAGGGAACGATCACCGCGGGCATCGATTTCTCCGGCATCGCCGTGAGCAAGGACGACGCCCAGAAGAAGATCACGGTGAAGCTGCCGGAGTCCTCGATCTACAACTGCGCACTGGATTACAGCAGCTTCGAGGTATATCAGGAGGACGTTTCCCGCTGGAATCCCATCTCCGCCTCCGACTACAACGGCTCTGTGGAGGAGCTGGAGCAGCGGGCTCAGCAGAGGGCTCTGGAACGGGGCATCCTGGATAAGGCGGACAGGAACGCGCAGCTGCTGATCCGTAACTTCATCGCCAGCCTGGTGGATCTCTCCGCCTACTCGCTGGAATTCACCCACTAAGGAGGCCGACTATGCAGCGCCGAACGATCGTTATCTGTCTCTTACTGTTATTCCTGGGCGTAGCCTCCTTCTTCCTGCTGGGCGACCGGCTGTCTGCCCCGGAGGCCTATGAGTCCCTGATCGATTCCATTGACGCGAAGGAAAAGAACGCCCTGAAGCTCACCGGCATCGTGACGGTGGCTTCGGCCGGGATCACCATGCTGCCGGACGATATCGCCACCCCCGTCGCGGAGGAAATGGCGGATCTGACGCAGTATTTTCTGATCGCCATGTTCGTGCTCCTCGCCGAAAAATACCTGCTGCCCCTCACCGGGCTGGCGGTGTTCCGGATCCTGATCCCGTTGGTCTGCCTGCTTGGCATCCTGTATCTGCTGACCAAGCGGGGCGCGATCCTGGGCCAGCTCTCGCTGCGGCTCCTGCTGTTCGGTCTGGTGCTGTGGATCGCGATCCCCGCGGGCATCAAGGCCTCGGACGTGATCTACCGGAGCTATGAGGCTTCCATGGAAAATCTGATCGAGGACGCCGAGGAGCTGACCGAGGACGTCTCCCTCTTCTCCTCCTCGGAGGGGACCGGCTTTATCGAACGGGCCACCACGCTGGTGAACCGGCTGCTGGAGTCCCTGGCGGTCACCATCGCCACCTCCTGCATCATTCCCATCCTGGTGCTGCTGTTCTTCCTGTGGCTGTCCAAGATCGTGCTGGGCGTGTCCCTGCCGTCGCCTCTGCCCCGCGGCAGAAAACGGCTGAGCCAGGAAGCGGCGGAGCTGCCCCGGCTGCCCGAAGCAAAGGCGTAAGCGGAGCTTACTATTAATATAAGGTTGGCCGAAGACGTTCGGCCGTCCCGGGAAGCTTCCCGAAAGCGAAAAACTCCGGAGCCTGCCGCAGGGCAGCGCTCCGGAGTTTTCTGTTGTCCTTCCTTCGGGCGGGAGGAATATCCTTCTCTCCGCCCGGCGGTGCGTATATGATGCTCTTCTCCGCAGCAGGGGGCCTGTTCAGCCCAGGGGGCGGAATTTGTCCTCCTCGGTAAGGCCGAGGCTGTCCACGGCGAAGGCAAAGGTCTCCGGAGCCCGGTCCAGGTCCTTCGGATGGTGGGCGTCGGAGCCCAGATAGAAGCGGCAGCCGCATTCCTTGGCGACGGCAAAAAGCGCCACCGTCTCGTCGATGTCCTGCGGAGAATGGGCCCTGCGGTCAAAGTCACCGCCGTTCAGCTCGATGCCGGCGCCGCGCAGGGCGGCCTTCGTGAACAGCCGCTTCTTTTCCTCGGCGGGGATCAGCCGGAGCACGTTTGCCGGATGCCGGTCCGCGGCGATCAGCTGGCAGGCCAGATGCGCGATGCCGATCTTATGAAAGGGCAGCTCCCGGTCCAGCAGAGCGTCCAGACGCTTCACCCAAAGCCGGGCCCGCTCCTCCTCCGTTTCGTTCCCCCTGACCGTAAAGCCGTTCATGTGCAGATGGGTCGTGGGGATGACCACGAAGTCCAGCTCCTCGATGCGTTCCCGGCTGATGCCCAGGGTAAGGTCCTCCCGCTGGTCCGTTTCGCAGCCGAAGTAAAAGCGCAGTCCCTCGTCCTGAGGCAGCGGCAGCGCCTCCCGGATATGGGCGGTATCCTGCGGCGCGTACCAGGCAGAAGCGCCCGGCACCCGCTCGTCCCAATAATGGTCGGTGAGGCACAGGGAACGGAAGCCGTTCAGCTTTCCGTAGGCCAGGATCCGCGCGGCGTTCTCCTCCGGGTCACGGGAGCAGGCAGACAGCAGGGAATGGATATGATAATCATGATCGATAACGTATTTCACGGCAGTCATCCTTTGGTAAATACAGATTAGGCGGAGCCGCCGGGGCGGCTCCGCCTGTTTCTTTTATTTCAGCAGCGTCTCCAGTACCTCAGCAGCCTTTTCCAGCGCGGCGGGAATGCCCTCCGGATCCTTGCCGCCGGCCTGGGCCATGTTGGGCCGTCCGCCGCCGCCACCGCCTACCATAGGCGCAATGGCCTTGATGATGTCACCGGCCTTGGCGCCCTTTGCCATGGCGCCCTCGGTGCAGGTCACCATCAG
>JAZLJI010000128.1:0-21548 GCA_045617825.1 Lachnospiraceae bacterium | reverse complement strand
GCGGCTGCGGCAGGAGCAGGGCAGCGTGCTGTACCTGGGCGACGGCATCAACGACGCGCCGGTGCTGGCGGGTGCCGACGTGGGTGCCGCCATGGGCAGCGGCGCGGACGCGGCCATCGAGTCCGCGGACATGGTCTTCCTGACCGGCCGGCTGAAGGCGGTGCCCGAGGCTCTAAGACTGGCGGATAAGACCCGGCTGGCGGCGCGGGAGAACGTGATCTTCGCCCTGGCCGTCAAGGGCCTGGTGCTGCTGCTCGGCCTCACCGGCCTGTATTCCAGCATGTGGCTGGCGGTATTTGCCGATACGGGAGTGGCGGTCCTCTGCATCCTGAACGCGCTGAGACTGCTGATCGGAAGAAAGAAGGAAACGGAAGATGAGTAAAGAAAGACCCAAGCTGATCCTGGCCTCGGCCTCGCCCAGAAGAAAGCAGCTGCTGGAACTGGCAGGCCTCAGCTTTACCGTGGAGGCGGCCAACGTGCCGGAGGAGGTCCCGGAGGGGATGCCCCTCGAGGACCAGTCGGAGTATCTGGCGCTGCTCAAGGCCGGCGCCGTGAAGGCCTTCCACCCGGCGGACGTCGTGCTGGGCTCGGACACCACGGTGGCCTGTGAGGGCCGCCTGATGGGGAAGCCCGCCACGCCCGAGGAGGCCCGGGAAATGCTGCATCTGCTGTCCGGCAGGACCCATACGGTCTATACCGGCGTGGCGATCCTGGGACCCAAGAGCCAGGAAAGCTTCACCTCGGCCACCGAGGTGGAGTTCTACGAGCTGACGGAGGAGGAGATCGAGGCCTACGTGGCCTCGGGCGAACCGATGGACAAGGCCGGCGCCTACGGGATCCAGGGAACGGGCTGCCGCTTCGTGAAGGGCATCCGGGGCGATTATTTCACGGTGGTGGGCCTGCCTCTGGCCGAGGTCGTGCGTAAAACCGAAGCGCTGTTGAAGTAATATGCATCAATGCCGCATGAATAACTGTTTTTCGGCATATTATGCAAATATTTACATATAGCTATTGACAAGCGCTTTTTTATTCAGTATGATGCATGCGTACCGCATACGGGGATAAGAATTCCCCGGCGGAAGAAAAAGGAGAGTAGCAATGAAGAAGATTTTATCCGTAGTCTTAGCGCTGATCATGGTGCTGGGCCTGTGCGCCTGCGGCGGACAGACCAAGAAGCTGGCCAAGGTCATTGAAGTGGAACTGACTCAGGAAGAGTACGCCTACGGTGTAGACAAGACTCAGCCCGAGCTGCTGGAGAAGGTCAACGCCTTCATCGATGAGATCATGAAGAACGGCAAATTCGAAGAGGTCTGCAACCATTATTTCGGAGACGGCAAGCCCGTAGCGGTCAAGTCCGGCACGCTGGATGCCTCCAAGGCTGACAAGCAGCTGGTTGTTGCGACCAACGCGGCCTTCGAACCCTTCGAGTATACCGAGGGCGATTCCTACTACGGCATCGACATGGAGATCGCCAAGCTGCTGGCTGACTACCTGGGCCAGGAGCTGGTCATTTCCAACATGTCCTTCGACGCCGTCTGCCTGTCCGTGGGTCAGCAGAAGGCCGATATCGCCATGGCCGGCCTGACCGTCAAGGAAGACCGCAAGGAGCACGTGAATTTCTCCAAGACCTATTACAACGCCGCGCAGAAGCTGATCACCGTTTCCACCGATAAGGCCTTTGACGAGTGCAAGACCGCCGAGGACGTGGAGAAGCTGCTGAAGGCCAAGACCAAGGCCAAGATCGGTGTTCAGACCGGTACCACCGGCCAGTTCTACGTGGACGGCGATGAGGAATGGGGCTTCGACGGCCTGGGCGTTAAGGCCACCGGCTACGCCAACGGCTCCCTGGCCGTGCAGGATCTGCTGAACGGCAACCTGGATTACGTGATCATCGACTCCGCTCCCGCGAAATGCATTACCGAAGCCATCAACAAGCTTCGCTAAAGAACGAATGATCGGAGCGGCGCTCAGCGCCGCTCCTTTTTGGCTTTTCAGAAGGCAACGTTTCAGGAGTGATTTATGAGCAGTTTCGCAATGAAAATCGACACCTTTTTTACGATCCTGATCGAAAGAAAAGGGTATATCAACGTCCTCACCGGCTTAAGGAACACCCTGCTGATCGCGGTATCCGGCCTGCTGATCGGTATCGTGATCGGTACGCTGATCGCGGCGGTGCGGGTGGCCCCCAAGTACCGTAAGACCATGAGGATCCTCAACGGCTTCTGCAACTTCTACGTGGCCCTGTTCCGGGGCACGCCCATGGTGGTGCAGCTGCTGATCTTTTACTACGTGCTGCTGCCGCTCATGGGCATCCAGGTCACCGGCGTGGGCGTTTCCGTGCTGGTGTTCGGCCTGAACAGCGGCGCCTACATTTCCGAGATCATGCGCTCCGGCATCCAGTCGGTGGATCCCGGACAGATGGAGGCCGGCCGGGCGCTGGGCCTGTCCTTCGCCACCACCATGCGGATGGTGGTCATCCCGCAGGCCATCAAGAACATCCTGCCCACCCTGGGCAATGAATTTATCGCCCTGATCAAGGAGACCTCCGTGGTGTCCTTCGTGGGCGCGGCGGATTTGTACGTGGCCTTCAACTACATCGGCTCCAACTCCTACGAGTTCATGGTGCCCTTCATCGCCATGGCACTGATCTATATCATTCTGGTGCTGCTGATCACGCTGCTGATCAGACTGATGGAAAGGAGGCTGAAGAGAAGTGATAGACGTCATTGATCTGAAGAAAAGCTTCGGGGACAAGGAAGTCCTGAAGGGAATCGATCTGCACGTGGACAAGGGCGATATCATCTGCATCATCGGCCCCTCCGGCTCCGGCAAATCCACCTTCCTCCGCTGCCTGAACTGCATGGAGGACCCCGACGGGGGCCAGATCATCTTCAACGGCGTGGATATCGCGGACATGCGGGTGGATATCAACGTACACCGCCGGAAGATCGGGATGGTGTTCCAGCATTTCAACCTTTTCAATAACAAGACGGTGCTGGAAAACGTCATGATGGCGCCGGTGCATCTGCGGACCAAAGACCTGAAGAAGCTGCCCAAGGCCGAGCGGGAGATCACGCCTGCCCAGATCAGGGAAGAAGAGCAGGAACGGGCGATGCAGCTGCTGACCCGCATCGGTCTGCAGGATTTCGCGGAGGCCTATCCCTCCACCCTGTCCGGCGGGCAGAAGCAGCGGGTGGCCATCATCCGCGCGCTGGCGATGAATCCCGAGGTGATCCTCTTTGACGAGCCCACCTCGGCGCTGGATCCCGAAATGGTGGGAGAGGTGCTGGACCTGATGAAGCAGCTGGCGGCCGAGGGCATGACCATGATTGTGGTGACCCACGAGATGGGCTTTGCCCGGGAGGTGGCCAACCGGGCCGTCTTCGTGGACGAGGGCGTGATCAAGGAGATGAACACGCCGGCCGAGCTCTTCGGCAATCCGCAGGATCCCCGCCTCAAGGAATTCCTGAGCAAGGTGCTGTAAACGATACGGAAGCTTCCGGGAGGAACTGTCATGGAGAAAAAAACCAAGCTCCGTCTGCTGGGGTCCGTGCTGGCCAACGCGCTGGTCTTCGTCCTTACCCTGAAAAGCGTCCTGGCCTTTTTCGACCTGGGCGGAGAGGGCAACATGGCGGTCACCGGCGTGACCGGCTTCCGGTACTACACCACGGACTCCAACGTCTTGGCGGCGGTGTTCGGCCTGTTCCCGCTGTATTTCAGCCTGAGATCCCTGATCAGGGGCAAGCTTCAGCTGCCCTATTGGGTGATCTATCTGAAATTCGTGGGGACCTGCCTGGTGACGGTGACCTTTGCCGTGGTGCTGGGCTTCCTGGGCCCCATGACCCCCTACGGCTACCGGGCGATGTACCAGGGGAACAATCTCTTCACCCATCTGATCAATCCGCTGCTGGCGGTGCTGTCGCTGTGGGGCGCGGAAAGCTATCCCCATACGGTGATCCGCACCCGGGACTGCTTCCTCAGTCTGATCCCGACAGCGGTATACGGGGCGGTGTATTTCACCCAGGTCCTGGTCAGAAAGGCCTGGCCTGATTTCTACATGTTCACCCGGGGCGGCCTCTGGGCGGTGGCGGTGCTCGCCGTCGGAACGCTGGCCCTCCTTGCGGCCTTCGGGCTCAGGGCCCTGCAGCGCTCCCGCTGCCGGAAAATGGCTGCCGCGTCAGCCGGAAAGGACGAGGAATGAGAAGCAATTATGAAATGAGAGCGGCTGCGAGAACGCAGCTGGGCGGCGGTATTTTCCAGAAAAACTGGCTGATGGCCGTGGTGGTGGTCCTGCTGGGCGGAGCCATCATCAGCGCATCCGCCGCGGTGGCAGTCGGCCCGCTGCTGCTGGGAGGCCCGATCAGCGCCGGCATGCTGGCGATCTTCCTGAAGCTCAAGCGCACGGGGGGAGAGATCAACGTGGGAGACATGTTCAGCGAGGGCTTCAACGAGCATTTCACGCAGTATTTTCTGACCTACCTGCTGACAAGCCTGTATACCTTCCTGTGGGGGCTGCTGCTCATCGTCCCCGGCATCGTGAAGAGCTATTCCTACGCGATGGCGCAATACGTGGCCATGCACAATAAGGACCTGTCCGCCTCCGACTGCATCCGCTACAGCCAGGATATCATGGACGGCCACAAATGGGATCTGTTCCTGCTGGACCTGTCCTTCATCGGCTGGTACATCCTGGGCTCCCTGTGCCTGGGCGTCGGCACGCTGTGGGTCACGGCCTATCTGCAAACCGCCAGAGCGAACTTCTTTGACGACCTGTATGCCGATTTTATGCAGGCCAGGACCGTATAAGTATTTTCTATACCGATTCCCGGCTTTCGGCACTTGCGGAACGGAAAGTTATTTGTTATACTATATGCGGGTATTTACGGATGTGAATTTCATCCCGGCGCGAGCCCGGTACCCGTACGGATCATGCATGAAAAACAAAGTGAGGAAAACATCATGGATTACGCAAAAGAATCTCTGAGACTCCACGGTGAGTGGAAGGGTAAGATCGAAGTCAAGGCTGCGGTGCCCGTAGCCACCAAAGAGGACCTGTCTCTGGCTTATACTCCCGGTGTGGCTCAGCCCTGCCTGGAGATCCAGAAGGACATCGACAAGAGCTACGACCTGACCCTGCGTCACAATCTCTGCGCCGTTATCACCGACGGTACCGCCGTTCTGGGCCTGGGCGACATCGGTCCCGAGGCCGGTATGCCGGTCATGGAGGGCAAATGCGTGCTCTTCAAGTCCTTCGGCAACGTGGACGCCTTCCCTCTTTGCGTGAAGACCAAGGACGTGGACGAATTCGTTGAGACCGTATACAATATCTCCGGTTCCTTCGGCGGCATCAACCTGGAGGACATTTCCGCTCCCCGCTGCTTTGAAATCGAGCGCAAGCTGAAGGAAAAGTGCGACATCCCGATCTTCCACGACGACCAGCACGGCACCGCCGTGATCACCCTGGCCGGCCTGCTGAACGCCCTGAAGGTGGTCGGCAAGAAGAAGGAAGACGTGAAGATCGTGACCTCCGGCGCCGGCGCTGCCGCCACCGCCATCGTGAAGCTGCTGCTGTCCGCCGGCTTCAAGAACGTGATCATGTGCGACCGCAAGGGCGCTATCTATAAGGGCCGCGAGGGCCTGAACTGGATCAAGGCCGAGCTGGCTGAGGAGACCAACTTCGAGCGCAAGGCCGGCAGCCTGGCCGACATGCTGGTGGGTGCCGACGTCTTCATCGGTGTTTCCGCTCCCGGTACCGTGACCAAGGAAATGGTCCAGACCATGAACAAGGATGCCATCATCTTTGCCTGCGCCAACCCCACTCCCGAGATCATGCCCGAGGAAGCCAAGGCCGGCGGTGCCAAGGTCATTTCCACCGGACGCAGCGACTACCCGAACCAGATCAACAACGTGCTGGCCTTCCCCGGCATCTTCCGCGGTACCTTCGACGTGCGCGCCAAGGACATCAACGAGGAAATGAAGATGGCGGCCGCCATGGCGCTGGCTTCTCTGGTCTCCGATGAGGAGCTGTCCCCCGACTACATCATCCCCAAGGCCTTCGATCCCCGCGTGGGCAAGACCGTGGCCGCTGCCGTAGCCGAAGCAGCCCGCAGAAGCGGCGTAGCCAGACTGTAAATCCTAAAAAAAGCAGACAGCGTATGAGGCGAAGGCCTTGTACGCTGTCTGTTTTTTTACCGGATCGCGGCGGTTTTCCGGCGGCTCACCCTTGAGACGGTATCGTCAGCTTCTCCGGTCCGCCCGCGAGCAGCTCCCGGTATAGCTTAAGGAAGCTCTGAGCGGCGGGGCTCAGCTCATGCTCCGCCAGCTTGAGCACGCCCACGGAGCAGAAGAGGTCCTTCGGCGCGTCCGCGATCAGCAGATACCGCAGCTGCCCGTGCCGCTCATGCAGCAGCGCCTGCCCGACGCTGTCCACGGCCAGGGCGTCGGTGTGCTCCACCAGCATGTCCCGCTCGCCTCTGGCGCTGCAGGAAAGGAGCGCGCGGTCGGACAGAGAGATCCCGAGCCTGCCCAGGAGGGTGTTTCCCGTGAAATGCTGTATGTCCGGGGTGCCGTAGAAGGTGACCAGGGGCTGATGCCGGATCATGTCCAGGGTGACCCAGTCCTCGCTCCGGTCATAGAGCGGCGAGCCGGGGCCGCAGCGCACGCAGGGCAGCTGCCGGTCCAGCACCTGGAATTCCATGGCGGGGCTGGCGGTGGCCAGGCGCTCCTTCTCGTTCTCCCGATAGGACCAGAGGGTGTAGCCGGCCAGCTCGATCTCTCCGGCGGAGAGCAGCCCCATCACGTTTTTCTCCCGGCTCTCGTAGCAGCGCAGCCGGTAGGAGCCCGGGGGCTGGCGCTTGCACCAGGCCGCCAGTGCCAGAGAAAAGTCGGTGCGGCCTCTGCTGGCCAGAGACAGCAGCGGCCGCTCGTCCTGCCGGTTCCGGCCGGAGAGCAGCGGAGAGTAGCGGGTCAGGTCCAGCACGTCCTGCACGTAGAACAGGAATTCCTCGCCGAAGGGCGTCAGCACGGCGCCGCCCTTGTCCCGCAGGAAAATGGTGCGGCCCAGCTCCTCCTCCAGACGCTTGATGGAGGAGGATACCGTAGATTGGGAAACGTAGAGCAGCTCCGCCGCGCCGGTAAAGGAGCCGGTCTTGGCGATGGCTTCCGTATAATACAGCTGATTGAAATCCATAAGAGGGCCCTCCTGATGCACGTATCGAAAAAATGATGGATATCCAACGAAAATCCGTACAGCTACAGGCACAGAATAATGCTATACTGCTAAAAGTGCAAGTAAAATCTGCGGGAAACCGCGGAAAAGGCATTTGCCGAAGGAGAAAGCTCATGAAGTACAGGATGAAAAAGATCATGGCAGCGGTGCTGTGCCTGGCGGTCCTGGCCGGTCTTACGGCCTGCGGAGGAAACAATAAGGCCGAGCAGACCGCGGCCTCCACAGCCTCTGTGGCCCCGGAGAGCAGCGAGAGCAGCGCGCAGTCCGAGAAGCGTCTGCGGATGCAGGGCGGGGTCACCGATACCATGAACCCGGGAAATGCCAACAGCAACGATTCGGTCTTTATGATCCAGTGTCTGGCCCGGCTGTACCGGAACTGGTACGACGAGAGTATGATCAACGTGCGGGCCTTCGGGCCGGAGCTGGCGGCTTCGGAGCCGGTGCAGACGGACAGCGAGGGCTGCGTCTGGGAGATCCCGGTGCGGGAGGACGCCTGCTGGGCGGACGGTAAGGCCATCACCGCCGATACCTTCCTGTACAGCTTCAGGATGGCCGCCAGCCCCCTGCTGAAGAACCGGGCGGCGGACTATTTCAATACCAATTTCGAGGTGAAGGGCCTGATGACCTACGTGCAGGGCGGCTGCGGCTGGGAGGAGGTGGGCCTCAAGGTCCTGCCGGGCAACAAGCTCCAGCTGACCACGGTGCATCCCACCACGGCGCTGATGGTGATGAAGACATTCTCTACCAATCAGATGTGCCCGGTGGATCCCGAGCTCTACGAGGCCTGCCTGTCTCAGGACGGCACGGTCTGCAGCTACGGCACCAGCGTGGAGACCGCCAACTTCTGCGGCGCCTTCCTCTGCGATAAGTGGGAGAAGGGGAGCGTGATGGTAATGAAGAAGAACCCCCGCTACCTGTACGCGGACCGGGTGAAGCTCAGCGAGATCGACTGCCTGGAGACCGGAGACGCCACCATGGAGATGTACATGAGGGGCGAGGTGGACTGGGTCATCGTGGACAACGCGGAGGCCGCGGCGTATCAGGACAGCCCTGACTTCTTCAGCTCTCCCTACCGCCGCATTTATTTTCTGGAGATCAACGGCGGGACGACCTATTATGAATCGGAAAACGGTCAGCTGAAGGAGGTGCGGCGCTGCGGCGTGCAGGAGCTTCCGGACCCGATCCTGGCGGATCTGAATTTCCGGAAGGCGCTGTGGTACGCCATCGACCGGGAGACCATCGCCAAGCGGGTGGCCTGCACGCCGGCAAATTTCTTCATCCCCTATACCAGCATGCTGGGCATCGACGGCACGGTGCGCTTTAGGGATACGGAGGCGGCGAAGGCCTATACGCAGCCGATGTCCGCCTCCTACGATCCGGAGCTGGCGCTGAGCTATCTGGACAAGGCGCTGGCGGCCTACGGCAGGGAAAAGCTGAGCTTCACCCTGAACCATCAGCCGGATTCCGTGCAGGATACGGTGGTGGAATATCTGCAGGAGGCCTTCCGGACGGTATTTGACGGAAAGCTGACCCTGGAGCTGAACACGGTAAACAGCTGCAGCGCGGTGATGACGGCCTGGAAGGACAGCCCCAGGGGCTATGAGCTGTCCCTCAGCACCTGGGCCAAATCCGCCGGCGATACCAGCCCCAAGGCGGTGATGGACTGCTGGTCCACCTCCTATTTCGGCAAGACCTACGGCTCCTTCGGCGTGAAGCGGCTGGAGGAGCTGGCCTGGTCCCAGGCGGAGGACGCCTCTGTGCTGAGCGATCCGGCGCGGAACGCTGAGGTGGCGGCGGAGATGGAGAAGCTGGCCATGGACAACGTGCTGTCCGTGCCGATCCTCCAGTCCGCCTTCTGCTATCTGGTCAATGAAAAGATCCTGGTCCCGGACTATATGGGGGACGATCCGTCCGTCTGGATGATCTTCCTGCTGGATCTGGCCGAATGATCAGCTATATCCTGAAACGGCTGGCCCTGGCGGCGGCAGCGCTGCTGGTGATCGTCAGCCTGTGCTTTTTCGCCATCCGGCTGATGCCCGGCAGCCCCTTCGACGATCCGGACCTGTCGCCGGCCATGCAGCAGCTGATGGAGGAAAAATACCATCTGCACGAGTCTCTGCCGAGGCAGTATTATTTCTATCTGAAGGATATCCTGACCGAGGGCTATTGGGGCGTTTCCCTGAAGCTGGAGCCTCAGGTGCCGGTGTGGCAGGTGCTGAGGAGCCGCATCCCGGTGAGTCTGGTGATGAATCTGCTGGCGCTGCTGCTGGCTCTGCCGCTCGGCATCCTGGCGGGCACGGCGGCGGCCCTGCACCGGTCCCGTTTTCCGGACCATCTGATCAGTCTGCTGGTGGTGCTGGGGATCTCGGTGCCGTCCTTCGTTTTCGCGTCCTGTCTGCAGTACTTCTGCGGCTATAAGCTGGGGGCCTTTTCCCTGGTCTACAACAGCCTGGGGACCCCGGGCGAGAAGCTGTTCTCCCTGATCCTGCCGATCCTGGCCCTGTCCTTCGGACCCATCGCCACAGTCTGCCGGTATCTTCGGGGCGAGCTGGCGGAGCAGCTGTCCTCGGACTACCTGCTGCTGGCGAGAGCCAAGGGCCTGAGCCGCCTGCAGAGCATCGTCCGGCATGCCTTCCGCAACGCGGCGGTGCCGCTGCTGAGCGTCACCATGCCGATGTTCGCCTCGGTGCTGTCGGGCTCGCTGGTGGTGGAGACCGTATTCGCCGTGCCCGGAGTGGGCGGGATCCTGACCCGGTCCATCCAGAACAACGATTACTGGCTCACGGTGGCGGCACTGGTGTTTTACAGCCTGGTCAGCCTGATCACCGGTCTGCTGACCGATCTGGCCTACGTGCTGGTGGATCCCCGCATCCGCCTGAAGGGAGGGCAGCATGGCTGACGAAAGACGAAGCGCGGAGCCGCTGACCGCGGAAAGCTTCCGGCTGATGCAGACCCCTCCGGCCGCGGAGACCGCCTCCGGCCGCCCGAGGGGGCGCCTGGCGGACAGTCTGAGCCGCCTGAAGCACAATAAGGCGGCGGTGATCTCCTTCTGGCTCATCCTGCTCATCACCCTGATGGCGCTGCTGGGCCCCGGCATGACCCCCTACGGCTACCGGGATCAGCTGGTGAAGGAGGAGCTGGTGAACATGCCGCCCAGGATCCGCGGCCTCACCTGGCTGCCGCTGTTCAACGGCCATACGACCGTGAGAGACCGGAAGGTCTCGGCCTTAAACGACCCCGGCAAATATCCGCCCGGGAGCGTGGTGCGGATCTTCAACGAAAGGACCGTAAGAGGAGAGCAGGTGGCGGACGCGGAGCTGGACGCCTACGTCTATCACGGCGCGGACGACTCGGTGAACTTCTGGTTCGGCACCGACAGCCTGGGACGGGACCTCTGGACGAGAGTCTGGCGGGGGACCCGGATATCCCTGATGATCGCGGCATTTTCCGTGCTGACGGATCTGCTGATCGGCACCCTGATCGGCGCGGTCAGCGGCTATTACGGCGGCACGGCGGACCTGCTGCTCATGCGCCTCTGCGATATCGTGGGGGCCATCCCCAACGTGGTGGTCTGCACGCTGATGATCCTGATGATGGGCTCCGGCGTGACCACGATGATCATCGCCATGGCGGCCCGGAACTGGGTGGGCAGCGCCCGGCTGATGCGGACCCAGTTCCTGCGCTTCCGCGACCGGGAGTACGTGCTGGCGGCGAAGACCATGGGCGTGCCGGACCGGAAGCTGATCCTCCGGCACATCCTGCCGAACGCGGCCGGTCCCATGATCACCCGGGCGGTGCTGGCAGTGCCGGGAGCAATCTTTACGGAGGCCTTCCTGTCCTATATCGGGCTGGGCGTACCGGCGCCGGAGCCCTCGCTGGGAACCCTGCTGTCCTCCGCGCAGGAGGTCCTGACCCTCTATCCGACCCAGACGCTTTTCCCGGCCCTGGTGCTGTTAGTGCTGATGATCGCCTTCAATCTGCTGGCGAACGGGCTCCGGGACGCCCTGGATCCCTCCCTGCGGGGAGAGGATCAGGAACGGGGGAAAAGGACTTTCAGAAGCAAAGTTTCGCAATAATAGAAACAAAGCCTCAAAAGTTTCGTATGAATAGATTATTTTGATGAAAAAAGTTGTTGACAAGCGTGTGGCGGAGGCATATAATCACACGCAAGTACCGAGAAACGGTACGAAGTAAGCGAAGGAGAAAGACCATGTCAGGAAGCCTTATTGTTCGAAACGATCTGCATTTGATCCTGTCCTCAGTCGTACAGGGTCTGGTCGTCGTTATTCAGAAAAACTAAGGTCATTGATAAGGCAGAGATATGAGAACGGCCTTGTCGATGACAGGGCTGTTTTTATATATACTCCAACACTATTCAACAAAAAAGGAGAAAAGAAATGAAGAAACTGATGTGTCTGTTACTGGCTGCGGCGATGATGCTGAGCCTGGCTGCCTGCGGCGGAAGCAACACCGAGAGCACCAAGTCTACCGAGGGCACCAAGATCGACAAGAACGGCACCATTAAGATCGGTGCTACCGGCCCTCTGACCGGCGGTGCTGCCCTGTACGGTCTGGCTGCCCAGCGCGGCGCCCAGATCGCTGTTGAAGAGATCAACGCCAAGGGCGGTGTGAAGTTCGAGCTGAAGTACGAGGATGACGCTCACGATGCCGAGAAGGCCAACAACGCCTTCAATAACCTGATCGACTGGGGCATGCAGCTCTCTCTGGGCTCCGTGACCTCCGCTCCCTGCCGGAACACCGCTGCTCTGGCTGCGGAAGAGGGCATCTTCTGCCTGACTCCTTCCGCCTCCGCTCCTGCCTGCATCGAGGCCGGCAAGGGCTGGGAATTCCAGATGTGCTTCTCCGATACCAACCAGGGTTCCGCTTCCGCTCAGTACATTTCCGATAAGAAGCTGGGCTCCAAGATCGCCATCATCTACAAGAACGATGAAGACTACTCCACCGGTATCCGCGATACCTTCGTCGCCAAGGCCAAGGAACTGAACCTGGAGATCGTTACCGAGCAGACCTTCACCGCTGACAGCTCCACCGACTTCAGCGTACAGGTCGCCGCTGCCAAGGCTGCCGGCGCAGACCTGCTGTTCCTCCCGATGTACTACGATCCCGCTTCCCTGATCATCACCGAATGCAACAAGATCGGCTACGACGTGAAGTTCTTCGGCGTTGACGGTATGGACGGCATCCTGGATATCAAGGGCTTCGATACCAAGCTGGCTGAAGGCGTTATGCTGCTGACCCCCTTCGTGGCCGATGCCAAGGACGCTGATACCCAGAGCTTCGTCAAGAAGTATCAGGAAAAGTGGAACGAGACTCCCATCCAGTTCGCTGCCGATGCCTACGACTGCATCTACGCGATCTACCAGGCCTACATGAATTCTGATGCCACCGCGTCCATGTCCGCCAAGGATCTGAGCAAGCTGATGAAGGAGACCTTCTCCTCCGCGAGCTTCAAGTTCTCCGGTCTGACCGGTGCTGACATGACCTGGGATGCCGAGGGTGCTGTTACCAAGGCTCCTAAGGGCATGAAGATCGTGAACGGCGCATACGCCGGCATGGATTGATCTCATCGCTAAGTGCTGCGAAAAGCAGAAAGAGGCGGCCCGTTCGAGCCGCCTCTTCTCTTGAAAAAATCCCTGTTTTGTAGTATTATCCATCTATTGCCCGTTTATTCGGGAAATATCGCCCGTATATCCGGGAAAGACCAAGAAGAGGTGAGAATATGTCCTTTCTCTCGAATCTGATCAACGGCATCAGCCTCGGCTCCGTTTACGCCATCATCGCTCTGGGCTATACGATGGTGTACGGCATCGCGAAGATGCTGAATTTCGCTCACGGTGACATCATCATGGTGGGTGCCTATACCTGCTTCATTGCCTTCTTCCAGGCCGGCATGCCGGTCTGGCTCAGTATCCTGCTGGCCATGGTCGCCTGCACGGTGCTGGGCGTCGTGATCGAGAAGCTGGCCTATAAGCCGCTCCGCCGGGCGGATTCTCTGTCGGTGTTGATCACTGCCATCGGTGTCAGCTACCTGCTGCAGAATCTGGCGCAGCTGGTCTTCGGTGCCAGCAGCAAATCCTTCCCGGACATGTTCCAGCTGAAGGCCATCAAGCTGGCCGACGGAGAGCTGGTCATTTCCGGCATCACCATCATCACCATCGGCACCTGCCTGGCGGTGATGATCGCACTGACGCTGTTTGTGAATAAGACGAAAATGGGCAAGGCCATGCGGGCCTGCTCTGAAGATAAGGGCGCGGCTCAGCTGATGGGCATCGACGTGAACCGCACCATTTCCCTGACCTTTGCCATCGGCGCGGCGCTGGCCGCCGTCGCCGGCGTGCTGCTGTGCTCGGCCTATCCCGTGCTGACCCCCACCACCGGCTCCATGCCCGGTATCAAGGCCTTCACGGCGGCCGTATTCGGCGGCATCGGCTCCATCCCCGGCGCCTTCCTGGGCGGTCTGCTGCTGGGGATCATCGAGATCATGTCCAAGGCCTATATCGGCACGCAGGTGTCCGATGCCATGGTCTTCCTGGTCCTGATCGTGATCCTGCTGGTAAAGCCCACCGGTCTGCTGGGCAAGCCCATGAATGAAAAGGTATAAGGAGGCAGCGGCATGAAGTTCAATAAAAATACTCTGCGGACTGCCTGGCGCAGTAATTTTTCCACCTACGGCCTGGTCCTGGTGCTTTACGGCATCATGATGCTGATGCAGGCTCAGGGCTCCCTCAGCCGCCTGATGAAGGGCATGCTGGTGCCGCTCTGCGTCTATGCCATCGCGGCCATTTCCCTGAACCTGACGGTAGGCGTGCTGGGCGAGCTGTCTCTGGGCCATGCCGGCTTCATGAGCATCGGCTGCTTTACCAGCGCCCTGACCATCGGCCTGCTGCGTGACAGCATCACCAGCGAGACCCTGTTGATGATCATCGGCATCGTGGTGGGCGCCCTCTGCGCCACCCTGATGGGCTTCCTGGTAGGCCTTCCTGTGCTGCGCCTAAACGGTGACTACCTGGCCATCGTGACCCTCGCCTGCGGCGAGATCATCAAGAGCCTGCTGACCAACCTTTACGTCGGCAAGGACGAGAGCGGCATCCACGTGAACATGTTCGTCAAGACCATGGAGGTGGAAAGCAAAAACATGCTGATCCTGGGCCCCCAGGGCATCAAGAACGACACCAAGATCGCCGGCTTCACGCTGGCCGTCATCGTGCTCCTGCTGTGCCTGGTGCTCATCGATAACCTGATAGGCAGTAAGGCCGGCCGCGCCATCATGGCCGTCCGGGACAATAAGATCGCCGCCCGCTCCGTGGGTATCGATATCACCAAATACAAAATGATGGCCTTCGTGCTGTCCGCCGCCATGGCCGGCGCCGCCGGCGCTCTGTTCGGTCAGAGCCAGTCTGCGGTGCTGCCCTCCAAATTCGACTTCAACACCTCCATCCTGGTGCTGGTCTTCGTGGTGCTGGGCGGTCTGGGCAATATGAGAGGCTCCGTGATCGCGGCTATCCTGCTGACGATCCTGCCCGAGAAGCTCCGCTTCCTGGATAAATACCGCATGATCGTGTATGCGCTGGTGCTGATCTTCGTGATGCTGATCCGCAACACGGATATCCTGTTCAAGATCCGGAACGCCTTCAAGCGCCTGACGGCGAAGCTCGGCAAAAAAGACAAAAAGAAACCAACGGCTGCGGCAAAGGAGGTAGAGTAAATGGCTAACCTTAACCGTCGGATCGACACGAAGATGGTCACTCCTCCGGCCAATATCCTGATCCCCGAGCGGGATCTGGGACAGGTACCGGCGCTGCAGTGCAGTCATATGGGCATTTCCTTCGGCGGACTGCGGGCCGTGGACGATTTCAACCTGACCGTAGGCAAGACCGAGATCGCCGGTCTGATCGGCCCCAACGGCGCCGGCAAGACCACGGCCTTCAACCTGATCACCAAGGTGTATCAGCCGGATACCGGTACCATCATGCTGGGCGGCAAAGACATCGGCTCGCTGGATACGGCTCACGTGAACAAGGCCGGTATCGCCCGGACCTTCCAGAACATCCGCCTGTTCAATAACCTGACGGTGGAAGATAACGTGAAGCTGGGCCTGCACAACTCCATCAACTGCTCCACGGCCTCCGGGATCTTCCGGCTTCCGGCCTACTGGAGAGCTGAGAAGGACGCTCACGAAAGAGCGATGGAGCTGCTGAAGGTCTTCGACATGGAGAAGATGGCGGGGGTCCAGGCCGGCTCCCTGCCCTACGGAGCACAGCGGCGGCTGGAGATCATCCGCGCCCTGGCCACGGATCCGGTGATCCTGCTGCTGGACGAGCCGGCCGCGGGCATGAACCCCTCCGAGACCTCCGATCTGATGGACAGCATCCTGAAGATCCGGGACGATTTCAAGATCGCCGTCCTGTTGATCGAGCACGATATGAAGCTGGTCATGGGTATCTGCGAGGGCATCGCCGTGATGAACTTCGGACGGCTGATCGCCAAGGGCACGCCGGATCAGATCCAGAACAATCAGGAGGTTATCGAGGCCTATCTGGGAAAGAGCGAGGAAGCGTAAATGGCATTGCTGGAAGTCAAGAATCTCAATGTATTTTACGGCAGTATCCGGGCCATCAAGGATATCAGCTTCTCGGTAAATGAGGGCGAGATCATCACTCTGATCGGCGCGAACGGCGCCGGCAAGACCACGACGCTGCATACCATCTCCGGTCTGCTGAAGGCCCGCAGCGGCGAGGTGCTGTTCGGCGGGCAGGATATGCAGAAGGTCAGCCCCCACAAGGTCGTTTCCCTGGGACTGGCGCAGGTCCCCGAGGGCCGGCGGATCTTTCAGCACATGACGGTGGAAGAGAACCTGGAAATGGGTGCCTACACCCGTCCGAATTCCACGATCAAGGATAATCTGGAGCTGGTCTATACGCATTTCCCGAGACTGCGGGAGCGCCGGAACCAGATCGGCGGAACGCTGTCCGGCGGCGAGCAGCAGATGCTGGCCATGGGCAGAGCGCTGATGAGCGAGCCGAAGCTGCTGATGCTGGACGAGCCCTCCATGGGCCTGGCCCCCATCTTCGTCGAGGAGATCTTCAGCATCATCAAGACCCTGCACAAGAGCGGCACCACAATCCTTCTGGTGGAGCAGAATGCCCGCATGGCACTGGCCATCGCGGACAGAGCCTACGTGCTGGAGACCGGTAAGATCGTGACGGAGGGCAGCGGCAGAGAGCTGCTGAATTCTCCCGAGATCAAGAAGGCCTATCTGGGCGGATGATCAGACGGTATCGGTATATCCTGACCGGACAGGTGCAGGGCGTCGGTCTGCGTTATCTGGCCCGGCGGACGGCCCACAGTCTGGAGCTTTCCGGCTGGGTGAGAAATCTGCCCGACGGCAGCGTGGAGCTGGAGCTGGAGGGAGAGGAATTCCTTCTGGGAGAGGCCCTGGAGCGCATCGGCCGGGGAAGCTTCGTGGAGATAGAGGACGTCCGGTCCGAAAGCCTTGCCCCTCTGGGGGAGAGCGGGTTCCGCGTCCTCTGAGCCACTTCCTTCGGGATATTGACAAAAAAGACGCCTTTGTGTATACTGTTTGCTCAGTAAGCGGGTGCTTAGACCCGGACCCGGATTTGCCGCCGGGAAGAAAGGAAATCACATGGCAGAGAAGAAGATGTTGACACAGTCCGGTTTTCAGAAGCTGCAGGACGAACTGGACGATTTGAAGATTGTACAGCGGAAAGAGATCGCGCAGAAGATCAAGGAGGCCCGTGAGCAGGGTGACCTTTCCGAGAACGCCGAGTACGATGCCGCCAAAGAAGAACAGCGGCACATCGAGGCCCGTATCGCCGAGCTGGAGGCCATCCTCAAGAACGTCGAGGTGGTCGCCGAGGAGGACATGGACTTCGGTCGGGTCAATATCGGCTGCCGGGTCAAGGTCCGCAACGAGAATCAGGGACAGGAGATCGTGTTCACCATGGTGGGCTCCTCCGAGGCCAATTCTCTGCAGCGGAAGCTCTCCAACGAATCTCCCGTAGGCAAGGCCCTGATGAATAAGCGGGTCGGCGAAACGGCAGAGGTGGAGGCTCCGGTGGGCATCATCCGGTACACCATCCTGGAGATCGAAAAGGCTTGAGGCCTGAATACGGACAGCCTTCGGCGGGTAAACCTGCCGGAGGCTGTTTTTATATGCCTCCGAGCCCCCTGCGGCAGCGTGAGAGGGGTGTTTCCGCCACTCTGAGCCCCCTGCGGCAGCGTGCGAGGGCTGCTTCCTCCACTCCGAGTCCCCTGCGGCAGCCTGCGGGCATCCGCCGCGTCCTCCCGGGGCATTAAAGCTGCGCGCGTCGGAGCCTTTTTTTCTTCGCGCGGCAAATTTTCAGAAAAGTTGTGGTATCACCGGAAAAAATGTGATATAGTACAAAAGGAAAGGTAGGTCCCTTCCGTATTTTCAGCGAGGACCGGGGAAAAGGCAGAATGGTTTCCAAGGAAAAAGTCGCCATTATGACCAGATTGGCCATAGAAGAAAAACACGATGCCCGAAGCAGCTTTGTGACCGGCAGCTTCTGGTTCACGGATTATGCCTCCAAGGAGCTTTGGGAGTCATTTTTCGCGATCAGCTTCGCCTACGCGGCCGTGGTGCTGCTGGGGCTGGTGGCCTTCGGCGACGTCTGGACGGTGACTTACCATCTGAAGGATCTGGAAAGCCTGGCCTTCAGACTGATCAATATCTACCTGGCCGTGGTGTCCGTGGGCATGCTGATCGGGCTGCTGGCCCACGTGGGACTTTACCGGGACGCCTACCGGAAGCGGCAGACCTACCGGGAGGATCTGAAGAAGCTGGCCCGACTCTATCAAGCGGAGGAAGCCCTTAAGGAGGCCTCCGGCAGACAGGAGAAGCAGAAATGAAACGATTCATCGACGTATGCATATATATCCGGCAGCAGCTCCGGCGCTTTTACGCGGAATACAGCACCTATATCCTGATGGCGGCCAAGACCGTTACGGCCGTCGCCCTCTTTTTGATGATCAACCAGGCCTTCCCCTACCGGGCCATCCTGGACCGGGAGATCGTGATCCTGGCCATCGCCCTGCTCTGCAGCATCCTGCCCTGGAACTATATGACGGTGATCGCCTGCGTGTGGCTCCTGGCGCAGCTTTCGGGCTTCTCTCTGGAGATCACTCTGTTCGTTCTGGTGCTGCTGCTGGCCCTGGCGGTGCTGCGCTACCTGATGCTGCCCGGCTGCAGCCTCGTGCTGGTGCTCCTGCCGGTGCTGGCCGCCGCAAAAATACCGTACATGATCCCCCTGATCGTGGGCCTGACCGCCGGCCTGTCCGGCTTCGTTTCCGTGGGCAGCGGGGCAGTGCTGTATTACGTGCTGCTGTTCGTGACGAAGAATCAGAGCTATTTTACCGAGGCGGCGGGGCATACGCTGGTGGAGCGGCTGCTGTTCCTGGTGAAGGGCTTTATCGACAACCGGGAAATGCTGATGCTGACGGCGATCTTCTGCATGACGGCCATCCTGGTGCACCTGATCAGCCGCATCGACGTGAAATACGCCCATATCATCGCGGCGGGGGTGGGCGCCGTGCTCATGCCGCTCACCATGATGATGTCCGAAAAGGTGCTGCATATCGGCTTCGGCATCGGCGGTGAGATCTGGGGCTCGATCCTGGGCCTGGCGGTCGCGCTGCTGGTGGACTGGATCCGCAGCGGTCTGGTCTATTCCCGTACCGAATCGGTACAGTTCGAGGACGACGATTATTACTATTTTGTGAAGGCCGTGCCGAAGATCCGGGTGGTCGACCCCCGGACCGGGGAGGAGGTCCCCAGCAGCAACGCCACGCTGCAGGAGGCCATGGCAGACTTTACGCTGCCGGACTCCTTCAACCATGAGGAGCCCGCAAGGCACGCGGAGGACGGCACCCCGGAGCGCGGTCAGAAAGCCAAGAGCGACGGCGAGAGCCTGGAGTAAGGAGGAAGCGCGATGCAGGAATTTTTCTCCAATATTCTGCAGATCATCCGATCACTGCATATCAGTCCGAAAAATATCGTGGAGATGGTGATCCTGGCCTATCTGCTGTACCACATCCTGGTGTGGATCAAGAGCACCCGGACCTGGTTCATCTTCAAGGGCGTGGTGGTGCTGCTGGTCTTCATCATCCTGGCCAATCTGTTCAAGCTCAACGTGATCACCTTCCTGGCCAAGGAATCCCTGAACGTTATCCTGACCGCCCTGCTGGTCATTTTCGCCCCGGAGCTGCGGGCGGTGCTGGAGCAGCTGGGCCAGTCCAACCGACTGCTGAAGCTGCTGAACGGCAGCCGCTCCAAGGCGGAGGGACAGTATAACGCGGAGGTGACGCAGGAACTGGTGAAGGCCGCGTTTGCCATGGCCAGGACCCGTACCGGCGCCCTGATCGTCATCGAGCGGGAGTTGCAGCTGGAGGAATACATCCGTACCGGCATATCCGTTGACGCCCTGGTGTCCAGCGCGCTGCTGATCAATATTTTCGAGAAGAATACGCCCCTCCATGACGGTGCCGTGGTGCTTCGCGGCAACCGGGTGGCGGCGGCGACCTGCTATCTGCCGCTGTCCAACAACCCGGAGATCAATAAGGCTTACGGGACCAGACACCGGGCGGCCATCGGTGCCAGCGAGAACTCCGACAGCGTGGTCCTGGTGGTGTCCGAGGAGACCGGCGACGTGTCGCTGGCAAAGGGCGGCGAGCTGCTCCACGGTCTGACTCCCGAGGAGCTGACCCGGGAGCTGTCCCTGCTGGAAACGGAGCAGGAGACGGGCAAGACCGCTCTGGGCAAGACCTTCGGCCGCAATAAGCCGAAGAAAAACAAAACGGAGAAGGAGGAAAAGCCGTGAAGGAACGTCTGTTTAAGCACTGGTACTTCAAGCTGCTGGCCTGTGTTCTGGCGGTCCTGATCTGGTTCGTGGTCATGGGCTACGAGGACCCGGTGGGCGACCGCAGCATCGGCGGCATCCCCATCACCCTCGAGAACGTGGAGCTGATCACCAAGGCCGGCAAATCCTATACCGTCGGCAGCAGCCTGTACGCCACCGTGAAGGTGCGCGGCGTGGAATCCGTGATCCGGAGCCTCACGGCCTCCGATTTTACGGCGCGGGCGGATATCGCGAAGCTCTATGACGTGACCGGTCAGGTGCCCGTGGAGATCAGCATGTCCGGCGCTTATCTGGGCACTGTCGAGATGACGCCCCAGACGAGCAGCATCAAGGTCAATCTGGAATCGATCCTGACCAAACGCATCAATATTCAGATCGAACAGCAGGGAAGCGTGGCGGAGGGCTACCATCTGGGCAGCCTCAGCACGAATCCCAAGTCCGTAACGGTGAAGGCCCCGGAGTCCGTGATGGAGAAGATCGCCTCCGTGCGGGTCTCCGCCAATCTGGACGGGATCACCGAGAACGGAGAGCAGACGGTCGCGCTGAAATATTACAGCGAGGGCGGTGCCCTGCTGGATCTTTCCGCAGCCCGGGACACCAGCTTCAGCATCGATGAAACGAAGGTGCTGATCGAGGTGCTGACCGTGAAGACCGTACCGGTGGTGGTGAGCGTGGGCGACCAGGATCAGGTGGCCTCCGGCTACCGCTATACCGGCGTGCAGCAGTCTCAGCCGACGGTGACCCTGTCCGGCCTGAAGAGCAATCTGGCGCGGGTAAGCGCGATCAATATTCCGGAAACGGATCTGTCCGTGGCGGGCGCCCGGGGAGATCTGACCAGGGAGCTTGCCCTGGATCAGTATTTGCCGGAGGGACTGACCCTGGCCGAGGGACAGGCGCAGACCCTGACGGTCACCATGCAGGTGGAAAAGCTGAGCGTGAAGACCTACGAGCTCTCCAAGGTGGAGCTGATCGGAACGGATCCCGACCTGCAGTACGTGCTGCAGAATACGCCGCTCAAGGCCCAGCTTCGGGCCCTGGAGGCCGATTTCGCCCAGTTCGATCTGTCGAAGGTCAAGGCTTCGGTGGACGTGACGGACATGGCACCGGGAACCTATACGCTGCCGGTAAATCTTACCGTGGAAAGCGTTTTTGAACCGGTGGGGACCGTGAACCTGCTGCTGGAGATCCATGATCCCGCGGCAGAGGCAACGGAGGAAAGCACCGAGGAGCTGCCTGAGGTCAGCACGGAGGCGCGGCATTGAGGGCGCTGGTCCAGCGGGTGACCCGGGCGCGGGTGTCCGTGGACGGAGAGACGGTCGGCAGTGTGGGCAAGGGCTTCCTGGTGCTCCTGGGGGTGACCCAGGGCGACGGGAAGGCGCAGGCCGAATGGCTGGCCCGGAAGA
>JAZLJI010000127.1:0-21389 GCA_045617825.1 Lachnospiraceae bacterium | reverse complement strand
GGATCTGGGTCTCGTCCTCCAGGCGGCTGCGTTCCTCGCTGCGGGCCTCCTCCAGCAGAGCCTTCAGTTCTTCCTCCGGTTCCGCCTTTCTGGCCTCAGCCGTGCTTCTTTCCTCCTCCAGGAGCTCCTCAAGCTCCTTCTTGGCGTTCTTCACGGAGGTCAGCTCCTGCTCGTACAACTCCTGCAGCTCGGAAATCTCCTCCTCGTGCTTTGCCTTCTCCGCCGCCAGCTCCTGTCCGCAAGCCGCCTTCAGGGCAGCCAGCTCCTGCTCGTGCTCGGCCTTCAGGGCAGTCAGCTCCTGCTCGTGCTCCGTCTTCAGAGAAGCCATCTGCTGCTCGCCGTCCTCCTTCAGAGTAGCAATCTGCGTCTCCAGCGACCGTTCCGTGCGGTCGATCTCCATCCGCAGGGCTTCCTTCTCCTCTTTCTTGACCTCGGCGGTGCTTCTTTCCGCCTCCAGGAGCTCCTCGAGCTCCTGCTTCGCCGTCTTCACGGAGGTCAGCTCCTGCTCATACATATCCTGCAGCTCCGAGAGCTCCTCTTCGTGCTTAGCTTTTTCCGCCGCCAGCGCCTGTTCAAGCTCGGACTTCAGAGAGGCCAGAGTCTGCTCGTGCTCAGCCTTCAGCGCGCCCAGCTCCTGCTCGTGCCCCGACTTCAGAACGTCGAGCTCCTGCTCGCGCTCCGCCTTCACGGCATCCTGCTCCTGCTCGTGATTCGTCTTCAGAACCGCCAGTTCCTGCTCGTGATCCGTCTTCAGAACGGCCAGCTCCTGCGCCGTGCGGCTGATCTCCGACCGCAGGGCTTCCTTTTCCTCATTCTGGGCGGCAGCCGTGCTTCTTTCCGCGTCAAGGAGCTCCTGAAGCTCCTGCTTGCCCGTCCGCAGAGCCGTGAGCTCCTGCTCGTACATGTCCTGCAGCGCCGCGATATCCTCTTCGTGCTTTGCCTTCTCCGCCGTCAGTTCCTGCTCAAGCTCCGCCTTCAGCGCCTCCAGCTCCTGTTCATGATCCGCCTTCAGGGAAGCCAGTTCTTCTTCGCGCTCCGCCTTCAGAGCAGTCAGCTCTTCTTCGTGCTCGGCCTTCAGCGCCTCCAGCTCCTGTTCATGATCCGCCTTCAGGGAAGCCAGCGCGTCTTCGTGCTCAGCCTTCAGCGCAGCCAGCTCTTCTTCGTGCTCAGCCTTCAGCGCCTCCAGCTCCTGCTCGTGCTCGGCCTTCAGGGGAGCCAGCGCCTGCTCCGGATTCATCGCCTCCAGCTCCTGCTCGTGCTCAGCCTTCAGAGAAGCCAGCTCCTCCCTCGCGCGGATGATCTCCGCCCGCAGGGCATCCTTTTCCTCTTTTTGGCCCTCGGCCGCGCTTCTTTCCGTGCTCAGGAGATCCTGCAGTTCCTTCTTGTCCGACCTCAGGGTCGTCAGCTCCTGCTCATACATCTCCTGCAGCTCCGCGACGTCTTCCTCGTGCTTCGTCTTCTCCGCCGTCAGCTCCTGCTCATGCGCCGCGTTCAGGGCCGTCAGCTCCTGCTCGTGCTCCTCCTTCAGAGAAGCCAGCTGCTTTTCGTCCTCTTCCTTCAGAAAAGCTATCTGCGTCTCCAGCTTCTCTTCCGCGCGGCTCATTTCCATCCGCAGGGCTTCCTTTTCGTAGAAAAGATCCTGCAGCTTTTTGGCCTGGCTGTCCTTCAGCTCCCGGATATAGGTCTTGACGGCCTCCTTATTGTAGCCCTGAAAGGACGTGCCGAAACGGTATTCCTGCTCCAAAGACTGCCGCAGTGCTTCAACGCGGTCATCTTCCATATGGTTCACGCTCATCTCTGCTTCTCCTGATCGTTCTCTAAATTCCTTTCCTGTCTGCTGACAGGAGCCTTCAGTCTCCCCGGCGGTCCGTTCCGTGGGAAATGCGCCTTTTCCCTGTGATCCGGCGATCGTTCCGTTTCCCGGCCTCCTGCCCTTAAACATACACGAAAATGTCGTTTTGGTCAAGAGGGATCAGGGTCAAAAAACGCTTTTCTTCTATTTTTTTTGATTATAATCGGCAAAAAATGCACAGAACATGGGGCCGGGGACGGCAAGCGCCGTTCCGGATACGGGCCGTTTAGAACACGTACGATGCCGGAGATAAAAAAAGCCCCCGGTCCGCAGACCGGGGGTGAGGATGAAAGGGTGAGAATGTCTTAGCTGTTTAATTCGCCGCCTTCGCCATTGACTTCGCTGGTCAGGATATCAGCGGCATCCTGGAATTTGCTGTTGATCGCCTTGCCGATAGCGGCGACGGCGCCGATGACCACGATCGCGATCAATGCGATGATCAAAGCGTACTCCACCATTCCCTGACCTTCTTCGTCGTTCCAGAACTTCTTAAACATTTTGTTTCCTCCGTTTTTTGATTTGCTTTATTCAGTTTTTCGTGCTGCATCAGGCGCGAAGGAGGATCTTCCGGTCCATTCGGCAGCCGGCTGCCCTGCGTTCGCGAGGGTCCTTGGCTTTGCGTCACCGCCTTTCAGCGGTTTTGCCCTTTCGTGTCCGTCTGCGTTTAAGAGTATCGGTGCTCCGTTGCCGGAGAGGCGGTCCCGGATCAGCCCGGGGCGGTATGTTCAAGGCCCCGTGCGGTACGGAGACCTATGGTCAACTGAGGTTTCTTCAGCGCTCGTCCCGGCAAAGCCAGCGGCTGCCGGGGGTAAAGCCCAGCTCCGCCGCCGTTCCGGCCGGCAGCTCCAGCACCGAACGGCTTTTGGCCACCCGGCGGCAGCATTTTCCGGGAGGGATACGTTCCTCCAGCTTCAGTACCCTGCCCTCCCGGGAAAGGTACACCGCGTCGATGGCGTAGGCCATGCCGATGCAGTGGATTTGATCGCAGGGGCTCAGCAGCAGGCCGCCCAGCGCGTTGATGTCCCGGCCCAGCAGGCCCCGCAGACGCAGGAGGAAGGTGCCGGCCAGGGCCACCGTGATCCGCAGGCCCCGTTCATTCACCATACTGATCTGCTTCATTCTCCCAAAACCTCCATCACATTCATCAGGGCGGGCCCCAGCAGCACGATGAAGATCACCGGGAAAATGAAGATCACCATGGGCACCAGCATGGTCACGGGGGCCTTCAGAGCCTTTTCCTCGGCCCGCTGACGCCGTTCCTCCCGCAGGGTCTCGGCCTGGGTCTTCAGCACGGTCTTGACGGAGATACCCATCTGCTCGGCCTGGACCAGGGCGTTCAGGAAGGAGCGGATCTCCTTGACTCCGCAGCGGTCGGACATGTTCCGGTAGGCCTCCCGCTTGCTCATCCCGTGGCGGATATCCTGCACCGTCCGCATCATTTCCTGCATCAGCGGGCTTTTGTCCTTCTCGTACAGCCGGAGCAGCGCCGCGTCGAAGCCCAGCCCGGCCTCCACGCTGACCACCAGCAGGTCCATCAGATCCGGCAGTGAATTCCGGAACAGCGCCTTCCGCTTTTCCACCTGATTGGTGAGCCAGCGGCCCGGCAGCAGCATGCCCAGCAGGCAGCCCCCGATCGGGAAGAACATTTCGAGCAGAGGGTCCATCTCCAGCAGTCCCGACGCCGTGTAGCCCAGAAAGCCCAGCAGCAGCGCCGACGCCAGCTTGATCAGCGTGAACTGCATCCCGGTCAGCGGGATCCCGGCCGTCTCCAGCATCTGCTCCGGCAGGCTCTGCTTCTTCCTGCCGCGGCTGCTCTGCAGCTCCTGGCCCCGCAGCTTCTGCTGCTGCTTCCGCTTCAGGTTCTCCTTATAGGCCTGCAGCAGAGACTTTTTCTCCCTGGCGTCCTCCCGCGGCTGTCCCTTTACCGCGCCCAGGCGGCGGTTCTTCTGATCGTCGCTACTGCCTCGCCGGCGCAGCAGGAGCAGCAGGAAAAGGAATACCGCCGCCGCGGCTGACAGGGTGATCAGTTCGATTTCCATGACGGCTCCTTTCTTTGCTCCCGTGGGACCCGCGGCTTCGGCGGATCAGTATTTGACGGAGACGATCTTCAGGATCACCATGAAGCCGATGAGCTCCATCCCCGCGCCGAGCCCCAGCATGATGCGGCCCAGCTCGGTGTGAAACAGCGGATCGCTGTACTCCGGGTTGATGACAGAAATGGCCACCAGCAGCACCACCGGCAAAGCGCCCACCAGATAGCCGGAAAGCCGTCCGCTGGCGGTACGGGTCTTCACCTCGGTCTTCAGCGACAGGCGGGCTCTGATGGTCCCGGAGATGTTCTCCAGCACCTCGGCCAGATTGCCGCCCACCTCCCGTTGGATCAGGATGGCGGTGCAGAGCATTTCCAGGTCGTCGGAGCCGGTGCGGTCGATCATGCGGCCCATGGACTCCTGCATGGTCATGCCGTGCTGCGTTTCCCGGAAGACCCGGCCGAATTCCTCCGCCACCGGCCCCGTCATCTCCTCGGAGATGCTGTTCATGGCCGTCTGGAAGGAATGGCCTGCCCTAAGGGCGTTGACCATCACGCCGATGGCGTCCACCAGCTGCTCCTCCAGAGCGCTCCGCCGCTTGCTGCGCTTCTGTCTGAGATACAGGATCGGGGCCAGCGCGATGAAGACCGCCAGGCCCAGGGACAGGAGCAGCGGTGCGCCGGCCAGGGCCGCGAGCAGCGGGATCCCGTAGGCCGCGGCCCCCCAAAGCAGGAGGAATTTGCCGACACTGATGTGTACGCCCACGTCGTAGAGCTGGTCCTCCAGGGTCGCCAGCGTCTTTTTCGTGCGGGCCAGCGTGCTCTGCTGCTGCGCGGGAACGCGTTTCCGGGGCTTTTTCCTTGCCGTCCGGTCCTCCTGCTCGCCGCTCAGCTCGGTAACGCGCCGGCTCACCTGCCGCCTTCCTGCGCCTCCGCTTCCCAGAAGGGTCAGAGACAGGGTAAATACCGCCGCGGTGCCCAGCGCCGTGATGCCGATGATGTCTGCTCCCATCTCTTCTCCCTCCGTCAAGCCTTAAAAGAACCAGCTGTTGTCGATCCTGACGCCGTTCGCCTCCATCTTGTCGCAGCACTTCGGCTTCACGCCGGTGGGAACGAAATGCCCCAGGATCTTTCCCTCAGGCGAGTAATCGTCCACCGAGAAACGGAAGATCTCCTGCGTGGTGATCACGTCGCCCTCCATGCCCATAACCTCGGAAATGCTGACGATCTTGCGGCTGCCGTCCCGCAGCCTTGCCTGCTGGACGACCAGGTCCAGGGCGCCGGCGATCTGATGACGGATGGCCGCCACGGGCAGATCCATCCCCGCCATCATCACCATGGTCTCCACACGGGACAGCGCGTCCCGGGGCGAATTGGCGTGGGCGGTGGTCAGGGACCCGTCGTGGCCGGTGTTCATGGCCTGCAGCATGTCCAGCGTCTCTCCGCCGCGGACCTCACCTACGATGATGCGGTCCGGCCGCATACGCAGGGCGTTGCGCACCAGGTCCCGGATGGTGATGGCGCCGCTGCCCTCCAGATTGGCCGGGCGGCTTTCCATCGGGACCACGTGGTCCTGCATCAGCCGCAGCTCCGCCGCGTCCTCGATGGTCACGATGCGCTCATTGGCCGGGATAAAGGCGGACAGCACGTTCAGCAGGGTGGTCTTTCCGGAGCCGGTACCGCCGGACACCAGGATGTTCAGCTTGCCCCAGACCGCCGCCTCCAGGAAGGAGGCCATGCTTTCCGACAGGGAGCCGAAGCCGATCAGGTCCTGCACCGTCAGCGGCTTTTCGGAGAATTTCCGGATCGTCAGCGAGGGTCCGCAGAGGGACACCGGCGGGATCACGGCATTGACACGGGAGCCGTCGGGAAGACGGGCGTCCACCATGGGGTTGGAATCGTCGATGTGGCGTCCCAGGGGAGAAACGATGCGGTCGATGATCCGCCGTACGTGCTCGTCATCCTGGAAGGTCACCCCGGTAAGGACCAGCTTGCCCTTCCGCTCCACGTAGATCTGCTTGGGGCCGTTGACCATGATCTCGGAGACGCTTCGGTCCGACAGCAGACTTTCCAGCGGCCCGTAGCCGATGATCTCGTTCATTACGGCCTGCTGCACCAGTGTCCGGTCTCTCCGGGAGATCTCCGGGTCGTCCTCGGTGATGATCTCATCCACCAGGCTCTCGATGTCCTCGCGGCTTTGCGTCCCCTTCTGCTTAGCCAGGATCGTGGCCGCCTCCCGGTGGACCCGGTCCCGGAAAAGGGCCAGCTCGCCTTCGGGGATCTGCAGCTCCTCATCGGCGGAAAGGGCGGCGGAAAGCCTTGCCGGCTCCTGAGAGGAAGACTCCGGGCTCCTGCCGGCGTTCTTTCCCTCCTCGCCCGGGGCTCGGCGGACGGCTCCGGAGGCAGGTCCGGGGACAGAGGCCGCGGAGGCGGCGGCCTGCTCGGCCGGCTCTCCTGCCTGCTCCTTCTGTCCGGCGGCAGAGGCGGTCTTCTCCGCTCCCGCTTCCAATGATTTCAGCCTGTCCATCAAGCCCATGGCTTACACCTCGTTTTTCCTGACGTATTTCACCAATGCCTTCGTCATTTTCGAGCGCCGGGAGCATTCCACCGCCGGGATGCCCCGATTGATGGCCTCGGAGGCCGTTTTGCTGTCCCAGGGGATGGCCAGCGAGGCCTTGATATCCAGGGAGCGCTCCACGTCCTTCTGCCCCACCAGCCGGTCTCCCGACTTGTTGATGATGAGCCGGATCTTGTCGCTCAGGCCCAGGGTCTTCAGGAGGCCCATGCAGACCCGGGAATTCTTCAGGGTCGGGATCTCCGGGTTGGTGATCAGGTAAATGCTGTCCGAATGCTCCAGTGAGACAAGGGCGATATCGTCCAGCTTGGGCGCCTGATCCAGGATCAGGTAATCGAATTCCGCCCGCAGCACCGTGATCACCCGCTCCACCATCTCGGGCTTCACCAGCTCCGCCAGCTCCGGGGAGCTGGGCGCGCAGAGCACCTTGACCCCCGAACGATGGGTGAACAGATAGCTTTTGACCACTGCCGGAGTCAGGCTCGGCTCTCCCGCCAGGTCCGAAAAGGTATCGCAGCGGGGCAGGTTCAGGAAGACGCCCACGTCTCCGAACTGCAGGTCCAGGTCCACCAGGGCCACCTGCTTGCCCGTTTGCTGCAGGGCGATCGCCAGATTGACCGCCACCGTGGTCTTGCCGCAGCCGCCCTTGGGACTGAAGATCGACAGCACCCTGGAATCGAACTGCCTGACGGTAGCGCTCTCCGAGCGGCTGCGGACCCTTTCCGTCTCCTCCACGATGCCCTCCCGGATCTCCGCGTAGGTGCGGTCGGTGGTCATCAGCTTGGTGACGCCGTTTTCCATCGCCCGGGCCATCAGCGCCGTGTCAGCGCTCCGGCAGAGCAGGATGAAGGCCAGCTTGCTGCGGTTCATATACAGTTTTTCGAGAAATGCGCTCTCCTCGGCGGTCAGGCTGTCCGTCAGCATGACCACCGCGTCCACCGGCAGCGATACGGCCCGGTCGACCTCCTCGGCCCGGGGCTCCAGGCTGGCCATGCGGTTGATGGACTCGCATTCCAGGATCTCCTCCAGACGGGCGATATCGGCCCCGGAGGCCACCGCCAGAACCTTTAACTGATCCATACTATTGCCCCATGATCTCCGTGACTGACCTGGGGCCCTCCCGCAGCAGAGACTCGTCGCCCCTCTGCCGCAGCACCGCGGTCAGCCTGCCGCCCTGCATCTGTGCCGTCAGCAGCTTCAGGCATTCCTCCGGGCTGAGGGCCAGCGTCACGTATTCGTAACGGTATCCGCTTTCCTCCGGCTCATAGGTCGGAAGCTCCAGCTCCAGCACCTGCGCATTTTCCAGCAGGGTCATTGCCACACCGTAGGAAAGGACCCGTTCCTCGCCGTTTTCCAGTATCAGAAGCTCCGGCTTCTCTGTGTCCGGGACCGGGCCTTCCCCGTCCGTGTCCTCCTCCGGTTTCTCCGTCTCGGGCTCCGCGGCCAGATAATACAGCAGATCCACGAAATCTCCCTCACAGAGGAAACCGGCCACGCCGCCCGCAGTATCCAGCGTGAGGGTCATGGCCCGCTTGCCCTCGGGGATCCGGAAGGCCAGGCCCTCGCCGATCTCCTCCGGGGTACCGACCGCCTCCTTCAGGAGGATCTGCCCGGCGTAGACGGTCCCTGCGGACTGCATCCCCAGCACCTCCTCGACGGTGGACGCCGCGCCCGCCGGCGCGTAGGCCTTGGGATAATCCTTGAGCTGCACCATATCCGCGGTGATCGGGGTATAGGGCGGGATGTCCTCCTTGGCCGTCAGCAGCTTGATCTTTTCCTCGGGAGCCCGTGTCTCCCGACTGATCCGGGCACTGTTTTCCTCCGCCTTTCTCGTCCGCTCCTCCACGCTGCTCAGATAGCGGTACAGGAGCAGTCCGCAGCAGATCGCCGCTGCGGCGGCTATGATCATGACCTTTTTCATCTCAGCCTCTCCTTATCCGTCCTCAGACGCTTCCTTTAATCCGCGAACACGGAGGCTACGCTGACGGAATCCGCCCGGTAGGTCTTGCCGTGAAATGCCGTTCCTGCCACAAAGGTCAGGATCGTCACGTCGCTTTCCACCGACACGCTGACCCGTCTCTCCTGTGCGTCCAGGCACACCCGGCAGACTGCCGTGCTGCCGTCCTTTAACTGCGCCGTGACCCGGTACTCCTTGTCTCCGGCGACCTGCGTGACGTTCAGGCTCTGGCCCTCGCGGTAGCCGAAAAGGTTGCTGAAGGCCTGATCCGCGATGGCCCGGCTGTTGTCCTCGTCGAGAGTCTTCTGCAGGGTGATGGATCCGTAGCGGGCTCCGGAGTAGGACGCGTAATCGACCTTATACTGGTTCATATAGATCCAGCCGAAATCCAGGATGCCGCACAGCAGCAGGATCAGCAGCGGCAGGACCAGCGCGGCCTCCACCACGGATTGGCCGTGCCGTCTCTTCAGCTTTTCGAATAACCGAACCAATAAGGCTTTCATCTCCGCTCCTTCCTGAGGATCTGCCACGTCGATCAACTTTTAAAAGGCCAGAAGCCCGAATACGCCCTCCAGTCCGGGGAGCCGGGAAAGCAGCAGCACCAGACACAGGGACAGCCCCAGGAAGGGCCCCAGCGGGATCCGGGTCTTCACGAACTGCAGCGTCGGCAAACGGTTCTGCAGGAAAACGAAGGCCAGCACCAGCGCGCCCATCAGCACCACGGCCCCCAGACTGAAGCCGAGCCCCAGACAGAAGCCCATGGCCCCGGCCAGCTTGACGTCTCCCGCCCCCACGCTCTTTCCGAAGAGGGCCGGCAGGAAAAAGATGACCATGCACACCGCCAGTCCCAGGAAGGCCCGTCCCGGCCGGAACCGGGGAAAGCCCGCCGCGCCGCAGAGGCCCGGGATCCCGAACAGCAGGGTCAGCGCGAGGATGGCCAGCACCGTTTCGTTGGGAATGATCCGGTGGTGGATATCCGTGATGGCCGCCACGGCGCAGACGAGCAGGAGCAGGAACAGATACAGTCCCTCGAACAGCGGCTCGTACAGCCAGCCGATGCCGGCTCCCAGAAGGGTCAGCACGGCTCCGCTCAGGAGACGTTCCTCCCGGCCGCGCGTCAGCTGCCTGCCGCGCTTCTTTAACAGCAGCCCGGCTAAGCTCCCGCTCAGCGGTTCCAACACGAGGCCCGTCAGGGCGGCTAGAATGATTCTTGGTATCATGGTTACTCCCGAAAAACAAACGGCACGGCTCCAATGCGGAAGCCGTGCCAAAATAAAGCCACTATTTCTGTGGAAATTCGCGATATATCTGGCAACCGGCTGTCTTGAGATCGAGGACCCTATGGCTTTGCGTCGCCGGTTTTCACCGGTTTTGCTCTTTTCTTATTTGTGGTATTACAATATCACCATCCGGTGCGTCTGTCAACACCGTTTGGTAAAATTATTTAAAATTTTTTAAAGTTTCAAATTAAAGTTCCGGTAAATGTAACCTTACAGCTTCATGCTCCGATACTGCTCATAGGTAAAGAAGAGCCGTTTGCCCTCTTCTATGCGCTTCACCGCTCCCTCCAGCATCCTCCAGTCCGCCTCGTAGGCATGGAAGCTGTTGGCCCGATGGGTGTAGGTCCCCACGGGGACGCCCAGCTCCTCCGCCATCCGCTGCTGCAGTCTGGTCAGGGCAAAGGCGTTCATGAAGCAGGCCTTGCAGGCATCGTTGGAGCGGAACAGGATCTGCAGGTCCAGCGCGCCGCCGTGCAGGGAAAACTGCAGATGCTGCAGGCAGGCCGGATCTCCGCTGCCGATATCCGCCGCGCTGCGTACGAGCACCACGGCTCTCCGGCTCTGGGGATCCCGCTTCAGATCCTCCAGCACGAAGCTCAGCTGATCGACGCCGCCGTAGTTCACCATCCGGTCATGGTAGGTATAGGGCTCCTTCCCCTCGGCCACCGCCCAGTCCAGGCTCCCCTCCAGCATTTCCCCCAGATACTTGTCCAGGGCCTCCGGCGTCATGAAGGCCACCCGGGAAATGCCCGGCTCCTGCAGCGGCTTTTCGACGGTCATGGTCAGACCGATCTCCCGGCAGCGGGTATTCCAGGCCGGGCAGTCCACGACCTCGCCCTCCCGCATCAGGGCCAGCAGCGCCTGATGGTAAGCCTCAGGCAGTGTCTCCGCTTTGACAAAACATTCTCTCATCGTATCTCCTCACGTCACGGCAGGGATCGCGGCGCCTCGGCGCTCCTGCCCGATGACAACAGCCTATCATAAAACAGACAAAAAAAGAAGGGCTATTCGCAACTGTTTTCCTGCGAATAGCCCTATCGATGAATTTCCTGAAGCTTCACTGTATAACCTCCTTATTTCTGTCGGCCAATGAATCTCTGTTCAGTTTCCCTGCAGGCCGACGGTCCTTTCCGATCCGTTCTCAGTCCTGCTTCTCAGTCTATAAGATTCTCTGTAACAGCGAGCCGCGCTGCTGTTATCGGTTATGCCTAAAAGTTCTTCATTGTCTGACTTTGGGTTCCGTATTCAATTGTCAAGGTTTTCTTCCGCTGCGCCTCACCTGACCCCCGGCGTCTTCTCTTGAGGATCATGCTTCCTTCTTCAACAGTCCGTTCCTCCTCTTCCTCAAATTCTTCATCATCCTGTTCCGGCTTCTCCGGTATGGGTAAATCCCTTGTTTATGATTGATTTCCTTTGCTTATGGCCCAATACTAACACACTCTTTTTGATCTGTCAAGCATTTTTCAGAATTTTTTTAAATAATTTTTGTGTTATCGCAAATTGTATGCAACGTGCGAACAATTTGTTGTTATTGTGTGTGATGCTTCATCAATAGCAGTTATTGTGTCTGTATTGTTCGAATTGTCGCATGTATTTTTCGGTCCGGGCGGCCTTGCGTCTCCTGTCTCCTGCGCCTCCTGCCGCAGAGACCTGGCCCCGCCCGACAAAAAAACCGGGCAAAACGAAAAGCGTTTTGCCCGGTTCCGTCTGTCAGCCCCTGACTGGACCGTCAAAGAGCCTGTTTTTTCCTCGGCCGGCGGCAGCCTGCCGGCGCTCTCCTGCGCCGTCCTGCGGCCTGCCGCTCAGAGCAGCTCGCGGATGTAGGCCTTGACGCCCTCCAGCTTACTGCTGTCGAAGACGGCCTCGTCGGCCTTTTCAGCCAGCTCCAGGTAGGCCGGCAGATCGTGATGCAGCTTCGGGATGCGGTTCCCCCGCTTATAATCGCTGAAGTAGGCGTCCCAGGTCTCCGGCGCCGCGTTGACGAAGGTGTCCGGTTTGGAGAAGCAGCATTTCTTTTTCTCGGCCTTGATGAAGGCGGCCGCCGCGGTGGGGATCAGCTTCAGGTACTCTTCCTCCTGCACGTCGGCAAAGATGTCCGGGAGCTCTCCCGCCACCACGTGCTCGATGCCCCGCTCGATCCTGGTGCCCTGGGCCTCGAAGCTGAAATCCTTTTCGGTGAAGTTGATCTTCAGCAGCACGCCGCGGTCCGTGAACTGCTGGGCCCGCTGATAATTGGTATCGAAGATGAAATTGCCCAGCGAGTAGAAAATGGCCTTGCCGGGAAGCAGCTCATAGTTTCTGGCCACGTGAGGATGGTGGGAAACGATGATATCCGCGCCGAAGCTCAGATACTTCAGATACAGGTCCCGGGTATAGGGCGCCGGCATGCAGGAAAATTCCTCTCCGGCATGGACCACCAGCACGCACCAGCGGCATTTTTCCTTCACCTTTTTGACGGCGGCCTCGATCCGGTCCAGCTCATCGAAGGGGAAGCAGCCGGGCTTCTGCGGCGTGGCCCGCACGCAGGTCTCCATGAAGCCCAGGCCCAGGATGCCGATCCCGCCGGCTTCGTCCAGGATCACCGGCTCCATGGCATCGTAGATGTTGAGGCCGGCGCCGCAGTGCAGGGCACCGTGCTCCTTTGCCGCGTCCAGAGTGCTCTGGATGCCCTCCAGACCGCCGTCCAGGGTGTGGTTATTGGCCAGGTTCCAGATATCGGCGTGCATATCGTCCAGCACCTTGGTGGCCCGGGGGTCCATGGTGTGGAAGAACATGCCCTTTCCGCCGCCGTCCTTGGACAGGGCCGGATCCAGGATCGCGCCCTCTACGTTGGCGACCACGTGATCCGCGCTGCGCAGGAAGTCCAGGATATCCTGAGACAGCACCTCAGGGTCGTCCCATTTGCCGGTAAAATAAGCGTCGAAACCGATGTCGCCGGTAAAGGCCAGGGTGGTACTCTTTTTCATCTCGTCTCTCCTTAAAATTTATTTTGTCCGCTCAAGCGGCAGCTCCTCTCCGTTCAGCCGGGCGCTTTCCAGCCTCTCTCCCCGATAGCTCAGCTTCAGGGAAAAGAAGGGTGCGCCCTCCTCCAGCAGCTTCAGGAAGATCCGGTCGCCCTCCCACTGGGGCAGGGCGGCGAAATCCTTCTTCCTGATCCAGGCCGGCTCGCCCTCGTCGCATTCGCCGGGCGTTCCCTCGTACCGCTCCGCCGTGAACAGGTGCATGTATTCTCCCTCGCAGCTGTCCGAGACGAAGGTGACGATGCCCCGGTACTTCAGGTCCGTGAGCCGGACGCCGATCTCCTCCCGGACCTCCCGCAGGATCCCCTCCTCCGGGCTCTCGTTTTCCTCCAGCTTCCCGCCGAAGCCGATCCATTTGTCGTGATTCAGGTCGTGTTTCTTTTTGACCCGGTGCAGCAGCAGGTATTCGTCGCCCCGGCTGATGTAGCAAAGGGTGGTATTTTTCATGGCTCGCTCTCCTGCAGTCTGGCTGCGGTGCCGCCGAGACCGTTCATCCGGAAATGCCCCACCAGGATCCTGGTCGGCGTGGTCAGAAAATCCTGCTCGTAGGAAAAGCGGTCGTTGTCGGTGTGGTGGATCAGGAAGGGCAGGCCGTCGGAGGCGCGCCGGTCCGATACGATGGCGATGTGTCCCGGTGACATCCCGTGCTCCGGGTGGGCGAAGATCACGATGTCGCCGGGCTGCCAGGCCTCCAGGTCATAGGGGTCCAGGGTCAGGCTCTCCGCGATCTGCTGAAAGAAGGGCAGCAGGTTCCGGGTACGGCGGAAGTCGATGTTCGCGTCGCCGGTCCCCGGCGGGTAGTTCCCCGGATGGGCGGCGATATCCGCCGCCAGCAGCTTCTGCAGATCGTAGCCCGCCGCCAGCAGGGCAAATGCCGCCACGTCGGTGCAGACGCCCTTTCCCTCCGGCGGCCAGCCGCCTTCAAAGTAGGAGGTATCGTATACGGGACGGGTCCTGACGTAGGCCTTGGCGCCCTCCAGGATATCCGTCTGGTCGTCGATACCGTCGCCGTCCGCGTCATAGGGACTGAGCAGCCTCGTCCGGCCGAAGTCCTCCAACGCGTAAATGACGTCCGTGGTCTCCCGGACCTTCCACCCTGCTTCCAGAGTCTCGGGGACCTCGCCCAGCCCGGGCTTCGTCTCCGGAACGGAGGGCTCGGGCTCAGGAACGGAGGGCTCAGTCTCCGAAGCGATCGGCAGGCTTTCCCCGGAGGGCTCGGTCTCCGCTTCGCTCGGCAGGCTTTCTCCGGAGGGCTCGGTCTCCGTGGAAGAAGGCGCTTCGCTGCCGGACTCCGTCTCCGCAGGAATGCCCGAGCTCTCCTGCGGGGCGCTTTCCTCCTTCACGGATTCTCCCGCCTCCGTCACGAAGGCCTCCGGCCCCACCTGAGGCAGCGTGCCCCCGGCGGCTTCCGTGCCTGCCGGAGGCTTTCTGCCGCAGGCGGTCAGGCCCAGTATCAGCAGAGACAGGCAGAGCAGTGAAATGACAGGCTTCATATAGGATCCTCGCGATTAGCTTCTCCGGACGGTTCGGCACTGCTGCTTTCCGCGGCTTGTTCGGCAATGCTTTGCGCCGTGGCAGGCTCCGTGCTGCTTTCTTCCGCGGCAGACGCGTCACTGCTGCTTGCCGCGGAGGTAGGCTCTTCGCGGCTTTCCTCCGCGGTGGGTCCTTCGCTGCTTTCCTCCGCAGAGGGCTCCGTGCTGCTTTCTTCAGTGCCGGTCTCGCTGCTGCTTTCCGCTGCGGTGGGTCCTTCGCTGCTTTCCTCCGCAGCGGACTCTGCGCTGCTTTCCGCTGCGGCGGTCTCGCTGCTGCTTTCCGGTACCGTCTCAGGCTCCTGAGGGCCCAGCAGTCTGGGAAAACCGTTCAGGCGGAAATGCCCCACGATGGTCACCTTGGTATTGAGCATGTAGTTTTCTTCATATTCGGTCTGATTCCCGCCGCGCAGATGCAGCACGTAGGTCATACCGCTTTCCAGACGGCGGTCGGAGATCATGCCGATGTGCCCGGGCTCCATCCCGGTGGTCTTTGAAGAGAAAATAATGATATCCCCGGGCTGCCAGCAGGCGTAGTCGTAGGGATCCGTGCTCAGCGACTGGCTGTTTCTCTTGAAAAAGGGCAGCAGGTTCCTGGTCCTGCGGAAGTCGATATTGAAGTCACCTGTGCCGGCGGGATAGACCGCGATCTGATCCAGATCCGGTGTTTTTCCTGCCTGCCAGGCCAGAATATCCGCCTTGACCAGTTCCTTCAGGCAGTAGCCCGCCGCGGTCAGGGCATCGGCCACCACGTCACAGCAGCAGCCCATCCCCGCGGGCCGAACGTAATCGGCGTTGTACTTCGGCTTGGTCGCCAGAAATGCCTTGGCCCCCAGCAGGATATCCGTCTGGTCGTCGATGCCGTCTCCGTCCCGGTCAAAAGGACTGGTCACGGTGCTCCAGCCGAAATCCGCGTTCGTATACCGCCTGGGCGCCGCCGTCGGGGCTGCCGTGGTCCGGGCAGCCGTTGTCGGAGCCGCAGTGGCCCTCGTGCTCGGCTTTGTCTCCGTTTCCGGGGCCGTACTTTCCGGCAGGCGCTCCGTCTCGGAGGCCGTGAGCTCTCCGGCCGCCTCGGTGGTCTCCTCCCGCGTTTCCTCCGCGGTATTTTCCGGGCTTTCCTCTGCTTCGGCAGACTCCGTCATCGTCTCGGAAGACGCAGGATCTCCGGAAGGATCAAAGGATTCCGTCTGCCCGCCCGCGGCGGAGGAAGCTTCGGGCAGGGCCTCGCTGTCCGCGGCGGAAGCTTCTCCGATCACTGTTTCCTCAGGATCCTCGAATTTCTCCAGCGGACCGTCCGCCAGAGTGTCCGCATAGCTGTCCGCGCTGTCTTCCGTTTCCGCCATCTGCCGACGCGCTGCCCCGCAGCCGCCCAACAGGCAAAGTGCGCCGCCCAGCAGCAGGCAGCCGAGGATCGTCCGGGTCCGGTGTTTCATGTCATTCCCCCTTATACCCGCTGTAGCGGAAATGTGCATAGATGGTCTTGGTCGTAGACACCAGGTAATCCTCTTCGTATAAGGTCTGACCGGTGGAGGCATGATGCAGCACGTAGGCCACCCCATCCTCGGCCCGTCTGTCGGAGATCAGGGCGATATGGCCGTTCCACAGCCCGCTGGTCCCGGCAAATATCACGATGTCCCCGGGCTGCCAGGCTTCCAGATCGTAGGGATCCGTGGAAAGGCTTTCCGCATGCTGCTTGAAGAACAGATAGAGCATCCGGGCCCTGCGGCAGTTCATGTTGGGGTCGTCCGTGGCCGCTTCATAGTAATCCTTGTACCAGTCGGTCTTGTGGGTCTCCAGATCCTTCTCCAGCAGGGCATGGATATCGTAGCCGGCTGCCAGGAGGCCCATATTGATCACATCCGTGCAGACGCCGGTCCAGTTGCCCTGGGCATCCGGGAAAGGATATCCGCCCTTAAAATAGCTGGAGGCGCTGTAGGCGGGCTTATTGGCCAGATAGGCCTTCGCCCCCTGCAGGATCTGGGTCTGGTCGTCGATGCCGTCGCCGTTTCCGTCATAGGGACTGACGTAGGGCGTGATGCCGAAGTCCTCTCCCGTCAGGATGCGGGAGCCCGGCAGTCTCGTATATTCCACGGAAATACCGACGTATTCCGTATCGGTCGGGTGCGGGTCCGGAGTCTCCGTCTCCGAAGAGGCCTCCTGAGATTCCGGGATCCGGATCGTGGGATCGATCACGATCAGCGAGCCGCCCGACTGAGCGGCGCTGCTCTCCTTTGCGGGATCCGCGTGATCGCTCAGGCGGACCGCCAGCGCTATGATCACAATAACGGCCAGCAGCGCCACCGCTGCCGCACCGATCTTCTGCTTGTTCATTGGTCTCCTTTCCGCCGCAGGAACCCCGCGGCTTCAAGATGGGAATATGGTTTCGCTCTGCCCGAAGGGCTGCTCACTGCACGCCCTTGCGGAAATGGCCTCGGGTAAAGGCGAAGCCCTCCGGCGGCTTCAGAGCCGCGGCATCTCCGCCAAGGCCCCGGCAGATCCGCTCCAGCAGGCTGCGCGTCTCGGCGGGACCTTCATCGGTAAAGGACAGCCGATACCGCTCCGCGGCGGGCAGCTTTTCATCCGCCAGCCAGAGTGGCAGGGCATTATAGATCACCGTGGTGCAGAAGCGGCAGCGATGCTCCACCGGCATCAAAGCGCCGGTCCGGTCCTTCAGTGGGGTGAAGGCGGGAGCATTTACCGCGGGATGCCCCTGGACCCGCAGACATTTTCCCTGGGTCCCCGCCGCGCACTGGGCGGATACCATCATGGGAATGCGGCCGTAGAGGATCATTTCCCGGGAAAGGCCCTGGTACGGCAGCTCCAGCTCCGCGCCGTGAGGCTCCCGGGGATAGGTATAGCCCGCGGCACCCCGCTCCTTCAGGAAGCGCAGGGCCCGGCTGTTCCAGGCGTACACGCCTGCGTCCGTATGCAGGAGCCCCGGCAAATGCTGTTCTTTCGCCCAGACCAGCTCGTCCAGGCTGCGCAGCAGGAAGCCGTCGCAGCCGGAGGCCTTAAGCTCCGGCAGGAAGCCCTCGAAATATCGCTGCTCCTCCAGACGGAACACGTAGGGCAGGGCGTAGAACAGGCGCCGCCCCGCGGCATGGACCCTTTCGGCCAGCTCCGCGAGAGCCGTCGGCGGGACGTATTCGCCCTGCAGGATGAGCTCCCGGACCTCCGGGAAATCCAGCACCGTATCCAGCAGCGCCTGATCGTCCAGCTCGGCGCGGAGGATCGGCTTTTCCGCGGCATTCCTCTTTCCGGCCGGGATCGGAGACGGCTCCGCCGCCTTTCCTTCCCGTCTGAAGGACTCCGTCAGCCGGCGCTTCAGCTCCTCCGCCGCTTCCCGGCGCAGCGCGTTCAGCCGGCTCAGCGGCATGAAGCAGCCCTCCTCCAGCTCCACGTCCAGCTGCTCCCAGAAGAAGCCGCTGTCGCCCAGCCGGTCCAGCTGCTGCCGCAGTCCTTCCTCGGTCAGCGGCCTGCCCGCGGCAGTCTGCACCGGATCGCCGCTCACGCGGACGGTCACGCCGTTCCGGCTCAGCTCCAGCAGGGCGACCTTCCCGCGGCTGAGGCTCAGGCGGCCGCGGATGCCCACGGGCCTTTCACCCAGATAAGCCTTCCGGATCCGGTCCAGACTCTCCTCGGTCGCGGTGACGAAGGCGGGCTTTTCGCCCACGAAGACCATATCCGTTTTCCGGGGCGCGTTCAGATATCCGTCGGTAAAGCCGCCCCGGTCGAACAGGGCGGACAGCATTTGCCGGTCGCGCTCCTCCACCCGGTATTCCCGGCCCTCCAGCAGCTTATCCAGATATTTCCGGTAGATGCCGATCACGCCGCCGGTATATTCCGGGCTTTTCATGCGCCCCTCCACCTTCAGGGAATAGGCGCCGGCCGCCAGCAGCTCCGGCAGTCGGTCCAGAGTGCAGAGGTCCTTCAGATTCAGCAGATGGCCGTTCCGGTAGGGCAGGCGGCAGGGCTGGGCACAGCGTCCCCGGTTGCCGCTGCGGCCGCCCAGGAAGCTGCTCATCAGGCATTGGCCGGAATAGCAGTAGCAAAGGGCGCCATGGATAAAGACCTCCAGCTCCGCGCCGGTCTCCCGGTAAATGGCGGCGATCTCCTGCAGGCTCAGCTCCCGCGGCAGAACGATCCGTCCCGTCCCCAGCTCCGTGAGGGCCCGGACGCCGAAGCTGTCGCAGACCGTCGCCTGCGTGGATACGTGCAGCGGCAGCTCCGGAAAGGCCTCCCGGATCAGCGCCATCACGCCGTGATCCTGTACGATCACAGCATCAAGCCCCTGTTGGTACAGAGGCTCCAAAAAGGGGATGAGTTCATCCTCCAGCTCGTTTTCCTTAAACAGCGTGTTGACGGTCAGGAACAGCTTCCTGCCGTGCAGATGCACATAGTCCAGCGCGGCCATAAGGCCGCTGTCGTCCGGATTTTCCGCAAAGGCCCTGGCTCCGAAGCGGGTGCCGCCCATGTAGACGGCGTCCGCGCCGGCATTTACCGCGGCCATCAGTGAGGCCATGGACCCCGCCGGAGCTAAGAGCTCTGCTCCGTTATTCCTGGCTGTCATGCTTGCTGCGGGAAGCCAGTTCGTGCTTCAGCTCATAGATTTCCTGCTCTAACTGCTCCTGCCGTTCCTTCAGCTGCTCCACCTGGGCCTGGGACTTGAAATAATCGTCCGCCAGGTTCAGCGCCAGCATGGCTTCCCGGAAATCCTGCGGATGCCTCAGGTACCCGGCACTCTTCTTCAGCTCGGCCACCTTGCCGTTGACGTAGGTAGCCACCCGCAGCAGGTAGGCCTCGTCCTCATAGCCGCCCAGCTTATATGTTTTCCCCAACAGGTTTACTTCGGTAAAGGTTTTTTCAGTCATTTGCCCCTCCGGTCCTGAAAAATTTTCATTTGGTGTCAGTATACACCAGACCGGGATAAAAAACAAGGGGAAAGCCACAAATTGTAGCTTTCCCGGTCATTTTGCTTCTGTTTCTACAAGATATAGTGATTTTGGTCAGTCAAAGAGAGAAAGCTGGCCCTCCGCGGCCTGCTCCGGCACGGCGTAGCCCATGTGCTCGTAGGCCCGGGCGGTGGCCATCCGGCCCCGCGGCGTGCGCTTCAGGAAGCCGTTCTGCATCAGATAGGGCTCGCACACGTCCTCCATGGTACCGGCGTCCTCTCCCAGGGCAGCGGCCAGAGTCTCGACGCCCACGGGGCCTCCCCCATAGTTCTCGATCAGCATCCGCAGCAGCGCCCGGTCGGTCCGGTCCAGGCCCAGCTCGTCCACCTGCAGCAGCCGCAGGGTCTCATCCGCCACCTGACGGGTGATGGTTCCCTCATAACGGACCTGAGCGAAATCCCGCACCCGCTTCAGGAAGCGGTTCGCCAGCCGGGGCGTGCCCCGGGAACGGGAAGCGATCTCCCTGGCGCCGTCGGGATCGATATCCACCCCCAGGACCCGGGCCGAGCGCTCCACGATGGTCATGAGCTCTTCGGTCTTATAGTATTCCAGCCGATGGACCACGCCGAAGCGATCCCGCAGGGGCGCCGACAGCATGCCGGCTCTGGTGGTCGCGCCCACCAGCGTGAAGGGCGGCAGCTTATAGCGCATGGAGCGGGCGCCTCCCTCCTTGCCCAGCACGATATCCACGGAGAAATCCTCCATGGCGGGGTACAGCACCTCCTCCACCTGGCGGTTCAGCCGGTGGATCTCGTCAATGAACAGCACGTCGCCGGGCTTCATCCCGGACAGGACCGCCACCAGATCGCCGGGGCGCTCAATGGCCGGCCCCGAGGTGACCTTCAGCTTGGCATTCATTTCCGCCGCGATGATCCCCGCCAACGTGGTCTTGCCCAGACCGGGCGGGCCGTAAAACAGCAAATGGTCCAGGGGCTCTCCCCTTCCCTTGGCGGCCTCGATGTAGACCTTCAGGGTAGCCTTCAGGTCCTCCTGGCCGATATATTCCGACAGACGGGTGGGGCGGAGGGAAAGCTCCAGCTTCTCCTCCTCCGGCAGCCGTTCAGTGGTAATGCTTCTCCGTTCCATTCATCCTCCTCTGCCCCGGGTCCGATACCTCATCGGCGCCCGCGCAGCCGCAAGTATATCTCTGTTAAAATGCCGCCAGCTTCCGGAAGGCCTCCTGCAGCACCTCGTCCACCGTGATGTCCTCCCGGCCCTCGACGCTCCGCACGGCCTTCAGGGCCTCCTGCCCGCTGTAGCCCAGCGCGGTCAGCGCCGCCACCGCCTCGGTATAGGCGTCCTCCTGCGGCAGCACCGCCGGCACAGCCTCCTTCCCGGTCCCGGAGGGGGCCGCCAGCAGCTGCGGGTCTACCTTATCCTTCAGCTCCAGGATCAGCTTCTCCGCCAGCTTTTTGCCCAGTCCCGGCGCCCGGCAAAGGGTCTTCACGTCCCCCGTCAGCACCGCGATCTCCAGGGACTCCCGGTCCAGGGCCGACAGGATGCTCATGGCCAGCTTCGGGCCGATGCCGCTCACCTTCAGCAGCAGCGTGAACAGGCTGCGGTCCTCCCGGCTGCCGAAGCCGTAAAGCTTCTGGCTGTCCTCCGCCACCTGCAGATAGGTATAGATCTTGACTTCCTCTCCCGGCACAGGCAGCTCCGCCAGCAAGGAGGTAGGCACCGCGATCCCGTAGCCGACACCGCCGGCATCCACCACGATACCGTCCTCTCCCGTTTCCGCCAGGATCCCTCTGATAAACTGGATCATTTCTCTGCCTCCGCGTATTTCCGTATCTTTTCATCCGCGGCTCCGGGACTTCCCGAAGGAATATCCGCTTCCCGCGCCCGCGGTCCCTAAGGGACCCCGAGGGAGCCCGCCGCGGCCCGTCTGTTATTCGGTCTCCAGCTCCAGGGTGAAGGGGCCGTCATTGACCAGCTCCACCTCCATGTGGGCGCCGAAGACACCGGTGGCCACCTGCGGATTTCCCGCCCGGCACAGCGCCGTAAAATACTCATACAGCGCCTCTGCGGTCTCTCCCGGGGCAGCCTTGTCAAAGCTGGGTCTGAAGCCCTTCCGGCAGTCCCCGTACAGGGTGAACTGGGATACGATCAGCAGACCGCCTCCCACCTGCTCCAGGGACAAATTTGTCTTGCCGTTCTCATCCGGGAATATCCTGAGGCCCAGGATCTTCCGGGCC
>JAZLJI010000126.1:0-31567 GCA_045617825.1 Lachnospiraceae bacterium | reverse complement strand
GGCATTGCCCTCGGCATCGATGCCCAGGGTGGAGATCACGGGGATATAGCCCTTATCCAGCAGATCCAGCACCGGCTGAGCGTTGATGCCGACGATCTTGCCCACGTAGCCGTGGACCTCGTCCAACTTCACCGTCTGGATCAGGCTGGCGTCCATGCCGCAGAGGCCGATGGCAGAGCCGCCCTTGGAGGCCAGCAGGCTGACCAGGCTCTTGTTGACCTTGCCGGCCAGGGCCATCTGGACCACGTCCACCGCGTCCTTGGGGGTGACCCGCAGACCGTCGATGAACTGGGCCTGGATGCCCAGCTTGCCCATGAGATCCGTGACCTCGGGGCCGCCGCCGTGCACCAGGATGATCTTGATGCCGATGGTGTTCAGCAGGATGATATCCTGCATGACCTGCTGCTTCAGGGTCTCGTTGATCATCGCGTTGCCGCCGTATTTGACGACCACGATCTTGCCCACGTAACGCTTGATATAGGGGAGAGCCTGGGTAAGGATCTCAGCCCGTTCCGCATTGGAAAATACACTGTTCATGAGTTTTTCCTCCTTGAATGCTTCACAGAATTAAACGTTAAGGCCGGTGAGCTCGGGCACGCCCAGAGACAGGTTCATGTTCTGGATGGCGGCGCCGCAGGCTCCCTTGCCGAGATTGTCGAAGCGGGAGACCAGAAGGATCCGGTCCTCGTTGCCCTGAACGCTGATCTCCATGCTGTCCTTTTCCGCATAGCGGCAGGAGCTGAGGAAGCCGCCCTCGTCCGCCTGCGGTACGAATTTGACCAGGCCCTCCTGATAGTAATCCGCGTAGAATTCGGAAAGCGCCTTGATGCCGCCCTTTACCTCGTCACCGAAGAGGGATACCACCGTTTCCATACCGCTGAAGAAATCGGCCACGATGGGGCTGAAGATGGGCGCGGTGTTAAGTCCGGCGAGCTTGGTCATTTCCGGCAGATGCTTATGGCTCTGGCTGATGCCGTAGACTCTGGGCGCGTCCAGCAGCGGATCGCGGCCCTCGGCCTCATACTGAGCGATCATCTTGTTGCCTCCGCCGGAATAGCCGGTCAGGGAATAGCAGGAGAGCTTCGCGTCCGCGGACAGCAGGCCCTTTTCCACCAGCGGAGCCACCAAAGCCAGGAAACCGCTGGCGTGGCAGCCGGGGTTGGCGATGCGCTTGGCCGTTTTGATGGCCTCGCGGCGTCCGCCCAGCTCGGCAAAGCCGTAGGTCCAGTCAGGCGCGACGCGGTGCGCGGTGGAGGTGTCGATGATGACGGTATCGGGATTGTCCAGCAGGGAGCAGGATTCCACGGCCGCGGCATCGGGCAGGCAGAAGAAGACCAGATCGGCCTGATTCATGGCATCCTTTCTGGCGGCGGGATCCTTTCTCAGCTCGTCACTCAGTCTGATAAAGCTGAGATCCTTTCTCTCGGAAAGACGGGTGTAGATCTTGAGGCCGGTGGTACCGGCACTGCCGTCGATAAATACCTTCTTCATTCCAGTTCCTCCTTCATGATCTTGATCTGTGCCTCCACAGAGGCTGCCGTGGGGCCGCCCAGACTGGTGCGGCGGTTCAGGCAATTATCCAAATTGATGGCGTCGTAGAGGTCCCCGCCGAAGAGCGGGGAAAGCTCCCGGTAGGCGGAGAGGGGCAGTTCCTCCAGAACGGTGCCCTGCTCCTGACAGAGATGCACCAGCTGGCCGGAAAGCTTGTAGGCGCTGCGGAAGGGAAGTCCCTTCCCCACCAGATAATCCGCAAGGTCCGTGGCGTTGATGAAGCCCTTCTGGGCCGCCAGACGCATGTTGTCCTCCCGGGCCTTCATGCCCTTCAGCATCCCGGTGAAGACCGGCAGGCAAAGCCTTACGGTATCCACCGCGTCGAAAAGGCTTTCCTTGTCCTCCTGCATATCCTTGTTGTAGGCGAGCGGCAGGCCCTTCATCACGGTCAGCAGCGCCATCAGGTCGCCGTAGACCCGTCCGGTCTTGCCGCGCACCAGCTCGGCCATGTCCGGATTCTTCTTCTGGGGCATGATGGAGGAGCCGGTGGTGAAATCGTCGGAAAGCTCCACGAAGCGGAATTCCCAGCTGCTCCAGAGTATGATCTCCTCGGAAAAGCGGGACAGGTGCATCATCAGGATCGCCAGGTCGGACACGGTCTCCAGGCAGAAATCCCGGTCGGAGACACCGTCCAGGGAATTGAGCGCCACGGCGGGAAGGCCCAGCTGCTCCGCCTCAAAGACCCGGTCCGTCGGGTAGGTGGTGCCGGCCAGGGCACAGCTGCCGATGGGAGAGACGGCGGTGCGCTTCCGGCTGTCCTTCAGCCGTTCACGGTCTCTGAGCAGCATCTGGGCGTAGGCCATCAGATGATGACCGAAGCTTACGGGCTGGGCGCGCTGCAGATGAGTATAGCCCGGCATGATGCTGCTCTTATACAGCTCAGCCTTATCCGTCAGCGTGAGGATCAGCTCCTTCAGCAGATCGAGGATCTCCTCCGTCTGCTGCAGAAGATACAGCCGGACGTCCAGCGCGACCTGATCGTTCCGGCTCCTGGCGGTATGAAGCTTCTTCCCCACGTCCCCCAGACGCTCAGTCAGCACCTGCTCCACGAACATGTGGATATCCTCGCAGCTCATATCGAAGGAGAGCGCTCCGGATTCCAGGTCCTTCAGGATATCCTCGAGCCCCTTGATCAGGGTATCCGCCTCCTCGGGGGCGATGATGCCCTGTCTGCCCAGCATCGCCGCGTGGGCCATGCTGCCGGTAATGTCCTCCCGGTACAGGCGTTTGTCAAAGTGCAGAGAAGAGTTGAAATCGTCCGCCAGCTGATTCATTTCCCCGGTGCTGCGCCCGGCCCAAAGCTTCGCCATGATTTACAGCTTCCCCATTTCCCGGAGAGCCTGGACCTTGGTGGGCAGGCCCCACAGATTGATGAAGCCGTTCGCATCCTTCTGGTCGTAGTCGGATTCGTCGAAGGTGGCCAGATTCTCGCTGTACAGGGAATAAGGGCTGGTGGTGCCGGAGGGGATGATGTTGCCCTTGTAGAGCTTCAGCTTGACGGAGCCGGTCACGTATTTGTTGGATTCGTTGGCAAATGCGGTCAGAGCCTCCTGCAGCGGGCTGAACCACTTGCCGTTGTAGATCAGGTCGGCGTAGTCCACGGCCAGCTTCTGCTTCACGTGCAGGGTATCCTTGTCCACCGTGAGCATTTCCAGCTGCTCATGCGCGAAGTAGAGGATGGTGCCGCCGGGGGTCTCGTATACGCCGCGGTCCTTCATACCCACCAGACGGTTCTCCACGATGTCGATGATGCCGATACCGTTGGCGCCGCCCACCTCGTTCAGCTTCGCGATGATCTGGGAGGCCTTCATCTTCTCGCCGTTATAGGCAACGGGAGCGCCGGCCTCGAAATCGATGGTCACGTAGCTGGGCGTGTCGGGAGCCTGGAGGGGAGATACGCCCATTTCCAGGAAGCCGGGCTTCTCATAGTTGGGCTCGTTGGCGGGATCCTCGAGATCAAGACCCTCGTGGGACAGATGCCACAGGTTCTTATCCTTGGAATAATTGGTAGCGCGGGAGATCTTTAACGGAACGTTGTGCGCCTCAGCGTAGTCGATCTCCTCGTCGCGGGACTTGATGTTCCATTCGCGCCAGGGAGCGATGATCTTCATGCTCGGAGCGAAGCGCTTGATCGCCAGCTCGAAGCGTACCTGGTCGTTGCCCTTGCCGGTGCAGCCGTGAGCGATGGCGTCCGCGCCCTCTTCAAGCGCGATCTGTGCCAGCTTCCGGGCGATGATGGGACGGGCAAAGGCCGTGCCCAGCAGGTAGGTCTCGTATTTGGCGTCCATCTTCACGGAGGGGACGATGACCTCGTCCACCATCTCGTCGACCAGATCCGCCACGATCAGCTTGGAAGGGCCGGTCTTCAGCGCCTTGGCCTCCAGGCCTTCCAGCTCGTCCGCCTGACCCACGTTGCCGGCGACGGCGATGATCTCGGGATTATTATAATTTTCCTTTAACCAGGGAATGATGATGGAGGTATCCAGACCGCCGGAATAGGCAAGAACTACTTTTTTTATTTCATTGTTAGCCATGATAAGCACCTCTTTGGGTAAAGATTATGAAACGTATCATAGCCACACCGCCGCTTTTTGTCAAGGGGAAAATGCGAATTATTCAATAAAATTTCCGATTTTGGCGCATAGAAAAACGGCATATGCGCATATTATGCAAATATGTGCATATGCCGTCATGTCGGAGCCATATCCGGGCTCAGTTCTGAGCTTCAGGCAGCTTTTTCAGCTGCCGTTCCACGTTGATATAGTGGAACACCGCGGTGAATACCCAGGAGATCGGATAGGAGAGATAGATGAAAGCCAGGGTCTGATGGTGAGGGAAGAGGAACAGGATCCACAGCACCCGGACGCCGATCACCCCGCAGAGGGTATAGGCGGCGGCCAGAAGGGATTTGCCGAGGCCGCGCAGGAAGGCGGAGTGGACGTCCATGAATTCGGAAATGATCCAGGTGGTGACCAGGATATTGACCTTGGTGATCCCGGCCTGTATAGCCGCCTCGTCGCTCACGAAAAGACGGACCAGCGGGCGCCTGAACAGGAAGATGGGCAGTGCGAGGGAAAGGCACAGCAGCAGGGAGGCGTAGAGGCAGTCCCAGCGCACCTTGCGGAGCCGGTCGAATTTGCGGGCGCCCAGATGCTGGCTGGCGAAGGTGGAGGCCGCCTGGCAGACGGCGTTGTTCACCGCGTTCATGATGCTGTCCATATTATTGGCTGCCGCGTTGCCGTCGATGACGGCGCTGCCGCCGGGGCAGACCAGCGAGTTGACCTTAGTGATGGAGGACATGATCACCATGTTGGAAAGGGCGAAGAGGCAGCTCTGTACGGAGGAGGGCAGGCCGATGATCAGGATGTCCCTAAAGCTCCGCTTGCTGATGGCCAGCTCACTGAAGGAGAAATGGCACCAGCCCTTATCCTTCATCAGCAGCGTCAGCAGCACGGCGGCGGAGAAGACGTTGGAGATCACCGTGGCCCAGGCCACGCCGTCTACGTCGCAGCGGAAGACCAGCACGAAGATGAAGTTCAGGATCACGTTGAGCAGTCCCGAGGCCGTCATCACGTACAGCGGGGTCCGGGTATCGCCCTTGGCCCTGAAGACCGCCATGAAGCAGTTGGTCAGGCTGAGGAAAGGAAGCGCCAGAAAATAGATGCGGACGTATTTTTCGGCCAGGTCCAGGATATGGCCCTCGACCCCCATGAGGGTCAGGATCCTCCGGGCAAGCAGCTCACCCGCCGTCATGTTGATCAGGCCGAAGGCGGCGCTGACGGCCACGGCGGTATGCAGGGCCTTGGAGGTCTTTTCCTGATCCCGGGCACCGATGTACCGGGCCACCAGCACGTTAGCACCCAGGGAAAAGCCGATCAGCGAATTCGCGAAGAAGCCGGTAAACGGGGCGGTGGTGCCGATGGAGCCGATGGCCCCCTCGACCTCAGAAAAGCCCACCACGTACATATCGGCGGCACTGTACAGCGTCTGCAGAAGATGCATCAGCAGGACGGGGATGCAGAAGCGGATGATCTTGGGAAATAAAGCCCCCTCCAGCAGATCGACGCCGGTGGCCTTTGCCGCAGCTCCCTTAGACATGGTTTACCTCCTATCCTTCCCTGACGGAGCACCGTCAAAGAAACAGCCAGAGAGCGCCGTCGGCTCCGCCCCTTGGGGCAAATGCTCCGGCACTCTCCGGCATTATAGCGCATATAACTTCAGAAGGGAAGCCTGTTCGTCAGGTTTTCGGCAGATGGCGGAGCACCTTGCCGGCTCTGGCTCCCGTGAGCTCTCCCTTGAGGACGGCGGGAACGCCGTTCACGAAGACGTAATCCATGCCGGTGGAGAAGTGCATGGGATCGTCAAAGGTGGAGTTGATCTTCAGGGCATTGATGTCGAAGACGTTGACGTCCGCGTATTTGCCCACCTCCAGGGTGCCGCGGCTTTCAAGCATGAAGTGCTGTGCGGGTACGGAGCCCAGCTTCTTGCAGGCGTCCTGGATCGAGATGACGCCCAGCTCCCGCACGTAGCGGATGATGAACTGGCTCATGCTCATGTAGGCCTGGCGCATCGTGCTGCGGGCGTGGGGATTTTCCGGATCGGCGAAGCCCACGTCCATCTGCCACATATAGATGGGATCGGTGACCACGCTGTCGATCAGCTGCTGCTCGAAGAAGACGGTGCCGGTGATGCCGGTGGAATTGGCCTCCTCGATGGAACGGCAGCCCATCATCACATCCAGGAACACGTCCGCCGGCTCCTTGCCCCGCTGCTTGACCAGCTCCGCGAAGGGCGTTTCACTGACGGACTTGTCATAGGGCGTGCGGATGTACAGCAGCCGGTCCCACTGACCGTAGGCCAGGAATCTCCAGTAGCGGCAGAGGTCGTTCCGGACCTTTTCGCGGCCCTGAGGATCCGCCAGGATCTCACGTGCCTTATCCCAGCCCTCGGCGTAAAGCCAAGGCGGCAGCATGGCCATGGCGCCGCCGGAGGCGAAGGTGGTGGGCAGCATATCACAGTATACGTTCAGATGCTCGATGTCCCGGGCGTCCTTCAGCATCTGCATGGCCTTCTGCAGGTAATCGTTGGGGATCCCGTTGTCGTATTTCACGTTCAGATGGGAGACCGTGCCGCGCATGCCGGTCTTGCGGATCACGTTCAGGAACTCGTTGACCGCCTCCAGAAGATAGGTGCCCTCGTCCCGCATGTGGGTGGAATAGTTGGCGTCGTATTCCGCGGCGACCTGAGCCAGCTCCTCGACCTCCTCCGGCTTGCAGACATTGCCCGGGACGAATTCCAGACCGGTGGAAAAGCCGATATAGCCGGCCTCCATGCATTCTCTGATCCAGCCCTTCATTTCCTCCATCTGTTCCTTCGTGGGCACCGGCTCCATGCAGCCTACCATCAGGCGGATGTCGTTATGTCCGCAGTGCCAGGCCGTATTGACGCCGCAGCCCATTTTCTCCGCCCGGTCCAGAGACGCCGCCATGCAGCCCTTCGGATACTTCGGTCCCTTCAGCATGTAGGCGCATTCGATGCCGTCGCCGGCCTTGTCGAAATACTCCGGCTTGGTGGCGCCGCGCTTCGAGAAGCCGCAGTTGCCCACGATCTCGGTGGTCACGCCCTGTGCCAGGACGTTCTTGGCCTCAGGAGACGCCCAGATCGACTGATCGGCATGAGAGTGGGAGTCGATAAAGCCGTTGGTGACGTATTTGTGGTGCGCGTCGATGTCCATCGGCGCCGTCACGTCCTTCAGGTCGCCGATATAATCGATCTTGTCCCCGATAATGGCAATGTCGGCGTAATACGGCAGCCTGCCGGTCCCGTCTACGATGCAGCCGTTTCTGATGATGATATCCGGTTTTCTTCTGTAAAATCCCATAGCACTCCTTTTTGCCCTCCGGCGATATTCACAGCGAAGCTACGCTCCGCCGAAGATTCGTTTAAGCCTCGGCGCATCCCTGTAAACGGGAAATGCCGCGAAGGCCTCAGTACCTGTCGCAGCGGTAGAATTCGATCGCCTTGTCATCCACCTCGATGCCCAGACCGGGCTTTTCGGGGATCTTCGCGTAGCCGTTAACGCAGGGGATGTCGTCCGGCACCAGATCGTGGCGGATCGGCGTATCCTGCTCGCAGTATTCCAGCAGCTCCGCGTTGGGGATCGAGGCGATGATCTGCAGAGAGGCCGCCTCCACGATGCCGCTGCTCCAGCAGTGGGGCACCACGTTGGTGGAATTGATCTCCGCGTAGGAGGCGATCCGAGAGGCCTCGGTAATGCCGCCGCAGCGGGTGATATCCGGCTGGACGAAGGCAACGCGGCAGTAATCGATCAGCTGCTTGAAGCCGTAGCGGGTGGTCTCGTTCTCGCCGCAGACGATGCGGGTGTTCGTGCTTTCCGCCAGTCTCCGGTAGCCCTCGTAATCCGTGGGCCACAGCGCTTCTTCAATAGCGAAGGGATGGTAGGGCTCCAGGGCCTTCACCAGCTGGATGCGGCTGGGGGCATCGATGGTCACCTCGGGAGAGGGAATATAGCCGATGTCGTACAGCATGTCGATATCGTCGCCCACCGCCTTCCGGGAGGCCTCCACGAGCCTTATCTCCGCCGCCATGTTCTGCTCGAAGCCGCCCCAGCCCATCTTGATGGCGGTATAGCCCTTTTCCTTCCATTTCAGGGCTTCCTCCGAGGCCTCCTCCGGCGTATAGGGCATCAGCACGCTGGCGTAGCAGCGGACCGAGTCACGGTATTTGCCGCCGAGGAGCTGCCAGATCGGCTTGTTCAGCGCTTTGCCTAAGATATCCCAGATCGCGATATCGATGCCGCTCATGGCCTGGATCGCCGCGCCGTGATTGCCGTAGAAATTGCTGTGCAGGAACATGTCGTCCCAGATCATCTTATAATCAAAGGGATCCCTGCCCACCACCACGTTGGCCAGGCCCTGGCAGGTCCGATGGGAGATGGGAGAGTTGATGATCTCCCGGATGACCCAGGGAGCGGAATCCACCTCGCCGTAGCCGGTGATGCCTTCGTCGGTGGAGACGCGGATGATGATGCCGTCCTGTGCGGAATCGTTGATTTCCCGGATGACGCCCTTTTGTCTGACCGGGATGGCTTCGACCTTTGTGATCTTCATGATGTTCTCCTTATCTTTATGGATGGAGGACAGCCTTGATAAAGCCGTCCGGCCTTGCTTTTGTCTTTTCGAGCGCCGCGGGCGCTTCCTCGAGCGGGTAGATATCCGTTACCATGTCTTTCAAATCGAATTTGCCGGCGGATACCAGCTCCAGCAGCGGCTCCCAGGCGCCCTGATGGTTGGTCCCGCCCTGGACGGTCAGCTGCCGCAGGATGATCTCCCTCGCCGGAAAATCCGGCAGGGCCGCTTCCGCGCCGGGAAGTCCGTACAGCATGACCCGGCCGCCGCTTGCCGCGAGGGATACCGCCTGCCGGATGCACCCGGCACTGCCGGTGGCTTCGATCGACAGATCGGCTCCGCGTCCCTCCGTTTCCGCAAGCACCCGCTCCGTCAGATCCTCCCTGCGGGTGTCGATCACCGCGTCCGCGCCGAAGCGCAGGGCGGTCCGGACGGCGCTTTCCCGGCGCACGGCCACGATCACCTTGGCGGCGGAGAAGCATTTGACGGTCTGGAGGAAGGAGATCCCCGCGGCGCCGCAGCCCTGGATCAGGACCGTGGAGCCCGGCTCCAGCCCGTAGCGGTAGATCAGGCCGAAGGGGCAGAGGGCCGCCTCCAGGATCCCGGCCTCGTCGAAGCTCACGTTGTCCGGCAGGAATTTGACGCAGTTCTCCGGCACCGTGACGTATTCGGCATAGCCGCCGTTATAGGGCGGAAAGCCGATCTCATGGCATTCCGGACACAGATGTTTGTTGCCGCTTAAGCAGGCGCGGCAGTGCCCGCAGCTCACGGCGGTCTCCACCACGACCCGGGCGCCTGGCTTCACGCGGCGTACGAGGCGGCCGACCTCCGTCACGGTCCCGGCGATCTCATGGCCGGGGATAAGCGGAGGCGGGCCGAATTCGCCCTTAAGGACCGCCAGGTCCGTGGCGCAGACGCCCGCGCTCGCGACCTTGATCACCACCCAATCCTCCCGGCAGCGCGGCTCGGGGAAGCTTGGGTCAAATTTCAGCTGACCGTCCCGGTCCCAGACAAAGGCTCTCATCGTCAGGTCCTTTCGTTTCCGGCCATGAGGCTGCGGAGCTGCTCCAGCTCGCTCCGGCAGCCGCCGATCAGGAAGCCGGCGTCCATGGAATAGGCGACCGCGTCAAAGCCGAGGCGGAAGTCCTCCGCGGCGGACGCGGCGCTCCCGCTGAAGATCATGGTGAATTTGCCGGCGGCCCGGCAGGCGGTAAGGATGCGGTGTAGCGCCGCCCGGAACCGGGGATGGTCGAATTCGCCGGGGATGCCCAGAGCAATCGACAGGTCGAAGGGGCCGACGAAGATCCCGTCGACGCCCTCTATGGCGGCGATCTCCTCGATGCTTTCCAGCGCCTCTGCGGTCTCGCACTGGGGGATCAGCAGCACCCGCTCGTTGAAATAGGCCATGGTCTCCGGGACCGTCATATCCAGCATGGCTCCCCAGCCGTCCTTACGGCTGCCGGAAAAGCCCCGTTTTCCCAGGGGCGCGTACTTGGACCAGTTCACCAGCTGCCGCGCCTCGTCAGGCGTCTTCACGTCGGGGACGATAAGGCCCTGCGCGCCGATATCCAAAAGCTTCAGCACTGCCGGGCGGGAGATCTCTCTGACCCGCGCCAGCGGCGTGACGCCGCCGTGCTCGGCAGCCCGGACCATCGCCAGCGTCGTCTCTGCCTCGACGGGAGAGTGTTCGTTATCGATGATCACAAAATCCAGCCCCGCGTAGCCCAGGGCCTCCACGGCATTCTCGCTCATCAGCTCGCAGAAGGTCCCCAGGGGCTTCCCGCCGGCAGCGAGCTTTTCCTTCAGCCGGTTCTTTTCCGCTGCGTCAAACATTTTTCAGCCTCCCTTACTACATTAAATATATTTCACGGACCGGACCCTGTCCCGGCTTCGACAGCGCTCAAAAGGCCATCGGTACCGCTCTGCGGTTCGATGGCCTTTCAGATAACTTTGCACAACCGTACCGCGTGAAGAAGGTTCGAGCAGCCCCTATTCCGGAATCACTGTCTGGTCGAAACAAAGTTCAGTATTCTGCTTTCTGCCGTCACCTTATCACGGAAGCGGCTCGCTGTCAAGCCTCCTTTTGGAAGCGGCGCGCATTTCCAGCGTCGGTGCTGCGGACATTCCTTAAGGGGCGGAGCCAGCGGCGCCGGCGGCCTTTCTGGCCTCCAGCCTGCGAAGCTCACGGCTGCTGTTGACGATATGGCAGCAGAGAGTGATCGCCCAGGAGATCGGGTAGGAGATATAGATGAAGCTCAGGGTCTGGTGCTGCGGGAAGAGGAACACGATCCACAGGACCCGCAGACCGACGGCGCCGCAGAGGGTGAAGACCGCTGCCTGAAGAGATTTGCCGATGCCCCGCAGGAAGGCGGAGAACACGTCCATCAGCTCCGCCAGCAGATAGGTGGAAAGCATGATGGTCACGCGGGTCGCGGCCGCCTGCACCGCCTGCTCATTATCCACGAACAGCAGGATCAGCGGGCGCTGCAGCAGAAGCAGCGGGATGCAGAAGGCCAGGCAGAGGATGCAGGTCGCCAGCACGCAGTCGCGCCGCACCCGGCGGACCCGGTCGATCTTTCCGGCGCCCAGCTGCTGACTGGCAAAGGTGGACGCGGCCTGGCTGGTGCCCCAGTCCACGGCGGCGGCAAAGGCTTCCAGGTTCGTCGCGGCGGCATTGCCGTCGATGATCGCGCTGCCGCCGGGGCAGAGCAGATTGTTCACACCGGTGATGGAGGACATGATCAGCATATTGGAAAGGGCGAACAGGCAGCTCTGCACGGAGGCCGGGATCCCGATGACCAGGATATCCCGGAAGCTGCGTTTGCTGACCATCAGATCCTTCAGCGAGAAATGCGTCCATGACCGGTCCCGCATCAGCAGGACCATCAGCACCGCAGCGGAAAAGACGTTGGACAGCACCGTGGCCCAGGCCACCCCGTCGACGTCCATACCGAAGCCCAGCACGAAGAGGAAATTCAGCAGCACGTTCAGCAGGCCCGAGGCGGTCATCACGTACAGCGGCGTCTTCGTGTCGCCCTTGGCGCGGAAGATGGCCATAAAGCAGTTCGTCAGGCTGGTGAAGGGCAGCGCGAGATAATAGATGCGGACGTAGCGCAGGGCCAGCTCCAGGATATGGCCCTCGTCGCCGATCAGGACCAGCAGGCCCCTGGCGCTCAAAAGGCCGGCCGTCATGCTGACCAGACCGAAGATCCCGCTGACCGCCACGGCGGTATGCAGCGCCCTTTTGGTCTTTTCCTGATCCCTGGCCCCGATATAGCGGGCCACCAGGACGTTAGTGCCTACGGAAAAGCCGGCCAGAAGATTGATGAAAAAAGCGGTCATTGCCCCGGTGGTGCCGATGGCGCCGATGGCCCCCTCGACCTCGGAAAATCCCACCACGTACATGTCCGCGGCATTGTATAGGGTCTGCAGCATGTGCATCAGGATGACCGGGATGCAGAAACGGATGATTTTCGGGAGCAGTGCTCCCTCAAGCAGATCAACGCCTACTGCTTGATCAGATGCAGGTCTAGCCATGATCCACCTCCTATAGGTAATAAGCCGACTATAGTCCTCCCTGCATAAAAAGTCAATAATTCATAAAAGTCCTTGCAAGTATAGTCAATTTGGAGTATAGTCTACTTCGTATACTTATGTCAAAGTCGGGGAGTAGGCTCTCCGACCTTGTATGAGTGTGCAGAGAAGGAGTTCAAATGGAGCCTAATCAGAAACCGGGTTTTCTCAAATGCGTCTGGCTGATGGTCTATCCGCTGCTGGTCTACGAGGCCGTCAGCATCGCCGTAAGCGGTCTGGCCTCCGCTGTGCTGATGCTGATCCATCACAAGGAGATCTTCGCGGTCGCCAATTACGCGGAGTCCGTATCGCTGCTGACGGAATACCTGTATAAGAACTACGTGTACATCGCCGCCGTCACCGGGCTGCTCACGCTGCCGCTGCTGCTCCTCTTCATGAAGAAGGACAGACAGCGGGAACAGGAGGCGGGCGTATACGTGCGCTACAGCGCTGTCTCCCCGGTCCTGTACCTGCTGCCCTTTTTCGCCGGCGCCTTCGGCAGTCTCTTCGTCAATCATTTTCTGATGTTCAGCGGACTGATGGAGCTGCTGTACGGCACCTACGAGGAGACGGCGGAGCTGCTGTTCCAGGGCCAGCTGTGGATCGAGCTGCTGGTGGAGGGGATGCTGATCCCCGTCGTGGAGGAATGCATTTTCCGGGGACTGATCTACCGGAGACTGCGCGGGATAGCCGGCCCCAAGGCGGCGCTGTGGATCTCGGCCCTGTTCTTCGGCCTGTTCCACGGGAACCTGCTCCAGGCCATCTACGCCGGGATCCTGGGCGTGCTCTTTGCCCTGCTGTATGAGAGGTTCCAAAGCCTTTGGGCCGCGATCCTGGCCCACGCCGGAGGCAATCTGCTGTCCCTGGCGGTGAGCGAGGTGGAGGAGCTGCAATGGTTTTACGAGACCGATGCCCGGATGCTGCTGCTGACGGGCGCGGTGATGCTGCTGTTCGTACTGTGCATTTATCTGATCTATTCGCTGGTCAATCCCCAGCCGATCAGTGACAAGGCGGCCGCGGAGCTCCCGCAGGACCGCATTCAGGTATAAGAGGAGGGCCGACATGGAAAAAGCTGTTTTTATGCAATGCGTGAATAAATTAGTGGAAGCCGCCAGAGCCAAGAAGAACGTTCTGGACGTGAGCGACATCAACGAGGTCTTCAAGGGCACGGACCTTTCTCCCAGTGAGCTGGAGGACGTGTACAACTATCTGGAGCTCAAGAACGTCGACGTGCTGCGGGCCATGACGGACGAGCTGGCCCAGATCGAATCGCTGACTCTGGACGATGACGACGATTTCATCCCCGACGAAGAGGATGAAGAGGAGAACTACGACGTGGACGCCGTGGAGCTGCTGGAGGGCGTCGGCACCGAGGATCCCGTGCGGATGTATCTGAAGGAGATCGGCACCGTACCGCTGCTGACTCCGGAGGAGGAGCTGGATCTGGCCGTGAAAAAGGCCGAGGGCGATCAGGCCGCCAAATCCCGCCTGATCGAAGCGAACCTGCGTCTCGTGGTCAGCATCGCCAAGCGCTACACCGGCCGGGGCATGAGCTTCCTGGATCTGGTGCAGGAGGGCAACCTGGGCCTGATCAAGGGCGTCGAGAAATTCGATTATACCAAGGGCTACAAGCTTTCCACCTACGCCACCTGGTGGATCAGACAGTCCGTCACCAGAGCCCTGGCCGACCAGGCCCGGACCATCCGCGTTCCGGTCCACATGGTCGAGACCATCAACAAGATGAGCAAGATGCAGCGGAAGCTGACCCTGGAGCTGGGCTACGAGCCCTCCATTGCGGAGCTGGCCGAGCATCTGGACATGAGCCAGGAGCGGGTGATGGAGATCATGCAGATCGCCCGGGAGCCTGCTTCCCTGGAGACCCCTATCGGCGAGGAGGACGATTCCAACCTGGGCGATTTCGTGGCCGACAACAATACCCTGACCCCCGAGACCAATATCGAGCAGGTCATGCTGCGGGAGCAGATCGACGAGCTGCTGAACGATCTGAAGGATCGTGAAAAGCAGGTCATCATCCGCCGCTTCGGCCTGGAGGACGGCCATCCCCGCACGCTGGAGGAGGTCGGCAAGGAATTCGACGTGACCAGAGAGCGTATCCGTCAGATCGAGGCCAAGGCCCTGCGGAAGCTGCGCAATCCGGTCCGGAGCCGCAAGATCCGCGATTTCCTGAACTAAGCCGCGGATCTGCATTTACCGTCTAAAATTCGCAGAAGAGGTCTGATACCATGAAGAGAATATTTGCCATTTTGCTGCTTATTTGCCTTGTGCTTTCCCTGAGTGCCTGCGGAGGGATCGGCAGTGTGGACAAGTCCACCAAGAAGAGTGAGAGCAGCACCGAGGAAAGCAATAAGACGACCGGCTCCACCGCAGCATCCACCGAGGCCGGTCCGCAGGAGACCTACGCTCTGGAACATGTCCAGGAGGGTCTGGACGCCGAAGCTGTTTCCTCTCAGAACTTCAGCTTCAGCAAGGGCGCGCTGTGCTATTTCTTCTCCCTGAATTACGGCGATTTCATTTCCCAGAACGGCTCGTACCTTTCCTACTACGGGCTGGACACCTCCACCAGTCTGAAGGAGCAGGTGTACGAGGGCGAGGAGACCTGGTTCGACTTCTTCATGAGCCAGGCGACCTCCTTCGCCGAGCAGTATCTGATCTTCGCCGAATATGCCAAGGCGCAGGGACTGAGCCTGGATCAGGCGGATGAGGAATACATCGACAGTCAGGAGGAGACCATCAGGCAGGAGGCTGCCGCCTACGGCTGGGACACGGATACCTATATCGGTCAGGTGCTGGGCACGAATATCCCGCTGTCCGCCGTCACCGAGGCCACCCGCGTGATGCTGATGGCCGACAAGGGCTATGACGCGTTGATGAGCTCCCTCAGCATCTCTGACGAGCGGATCGAGAAGGAATACGCCGACAACCACAAAGCTTATGATCTCATCGATTTCGTTTTTGTGGATCTGCTGGCCGCCGCGGAGCTGGCGGAGGCGGATCTGAAGGCGATGCAGGATGCCTTCGGCGCCGCGAAGACTAAAGCGGATTTCGAAGCCGCGCTGAAGCTGTACGTCGAAAAATGCGTGTCTAAAGAGGACCAGGACAAATACAGCGGAGCTGCCGGCTACGCGGAGAATATGATGAAGAACAGCAACCTGGCCGTCGGTTATACCTATTATGACGACGACGAATTCCTCAAGTGGGCCTTCAACGGGGCCAAGGCAGGAGACTGCTACCTGGGAGAAAGCGACGGCACGCATCAGTACGCCTATCTGCTGGTAAAGGAGCCCTACCGGAACAGCGATCCGGTAGTAGACGTCCGCCATATCCTCTTCGGCGTCAGCACCTACGGGGACGCCGCCAAGGCGCCTGCCCCGGCGGAAGAGATCGAGAAGGATTGGATCGCCGCTGGTGCCGGCGAGGACAGCTTCATCGATTACTGCGCTCAGTATTCCGAGGACGGCAACGCCTCTACCGGCGGCATCTACGAGGGTGTCACCAAGGGCATGATGGTCGCGGAATTCGACGAATGGATATTCGACAGCAGCCGTGTCTACGGCGACTACGGCCTGGTGGATACCACCTACGGCACCCACATGATGTTCTTCGTCGGCCGTCACGAAAGCTGGTACGGCTCCGTCAAGGAAGCCCTGCTGCAGAAGGATTACGATAACGCAGTGGAAGAGATGAAGGCATCCACGGTCATCAAGACGCAGGAGGCGGTCCTCGAGGCCATCAACTGGTAAAATGGTGAACAGATCCGTTAAGCACAACCGAAAGAAGCACGTCTTAGGACTCACCGGCGGCGTCGGTGCCGGCAAGAGCACCGTGCTGCGCATGCTGGAGGACAAATACGGCGCCCTGGTCATTGAAGCGGATAGGGTCGCCCAGGAGCTGATGAGCCCCGGCGGCGCCTGCTACGGTCCGCTGAGGACGCTGCTGGGCGACGAGACCTTCGATGAAAATGGCGAGCTGAAGCGAAGCCTTCTGGCGGAAAAGCTATTTGCCGATCCGCAGCTGAAGGAGAGGATCAACAGCCTGGTGCATCCCGCCACCTTCGAGGAGGTGAAGCGCCGGGTGGAGGCCGCCCGGGAGACGCTCATCGTCTATGAGGCGGCGCTGCCGGCCGAAGCCCGCTTCAGGGAGCTCTGCGATAAGGTCATTTACGTCTGGGCCTCCCCTGAGGTCCGCCGGGAACGGCTGCAGAAGGGACGCGGCTACAGCTACGAAAAGAGCAGCAGCATCATGGCCAGTCAGCTGGACGACCAGGCCTTCCGGGCCCATGCGGACGGAGAGCTGGACAACAGCGGAAGTCCCCGGGAGACCGCCCGGGCCCTCACCCGTCTGATGGGTCTGCTGCGAAAGAGAGGCTTCTGAGTGTCTTTGCGGCTGATGTCACTGTCCAGCGGCAGCACCGGCAACGCGGTGGTGATCGGCTGGGACGGCGGCTTTGTTCTGGCAGACGCAGGGATCTCCTACAAGGGACTCACCGAGCGGCTCTGCCGGCTGGGCCTTTGCCTGGAGGACTGCCGCGGGCTCCTGCTGACCCACGAGCACATCGATCACGTAAGCGGTCTGCCGACCCTGCTGAGAAAGCATCCGCAGCTCCCGGTCTGCTGTTCGGCCGGCTGCTTCGAGGGCCTGTCTCAGCTGAGCATGTTTTCCCGCCTCCCCAAGGGCAATTTCCGGCTGATCAAAGCCGGAGAGATCTTTTCCCTGGGGGAGCTTGACTTTCTTCCGATCGCCACCAGCCACGATGCCCGGGAGCCGCTGGCCTTCCGCGGCAGCTCCCGTTGGGGCGACCTGGCGCTGGTCACGGACCTGGGGATCTTCCCCCCCTCCCTGGCTGAACAGCTGCAGGGACTGAGTCTCCTGTATCTGGAGGCCAACCACGACGAGCATTTGCTGGAAATGGGGCCCTATCCCTATCCGCTGAAGCTGCGGATCCGCAGTGAGAAGGGCCATCTCTCCAACGAAGCCGCCGGAAAGGCGCTGACCTCCCTTTGGGGGCCTGAGCTGAAGGCTGTGCTGCTGGCGCACCTGAGCCAGAAAAATAATTATCCGCCGCTGGCCCTGGAGACCGTTCGGGGCATCCTGGCGGAAGCTTGTCCCGGACGTGCGCTGCCCCTGCTGGCCGCCGCGCCCGCCAGGGATATCTCGGTCATTCTGGACAGCGGTCCGGAGGACCAGACATAAGGAGGCCGCTATGCATCCTGAAAAAGAAACCGAAGACAACATCACCAAGACCAGGCGGGAAGCCATCCGCCGTCTCGTGAGCAGTCAGGCCATCGGAACACAGGCCGAGCTGACCGAGAGGCTGGAGGCTCTGCACATTCCCACCACCCAGTCCACGGTCTCCCGGGACATCCGGGCCCTGCATCTGGTAAAGGTCACCGGTCCCAACGGCAAATACTACGCCCTCCCCGAGAAAAGCAGCAGCGGCATCAGCGAAGAGCAGTTTGCCTCGATGTACCGGGGGGTATCCGCCCATGCCGACCGGGCGATGAATCTGGTGGTGCTGCATACCCAACAGGGTATGGCCCAGGCCCTCTGCGCTCTGCTGGATCAGAAACAGCTGAAGGGCGTCGTAGGGACTCTGGCCGGAGATGATACGATCCTTCTGGTCTGCCGCGACGAGGCGGCCGCCCAGGAGATGATCAAGCTGTTCCAGGCCTTCGAGCACTGAACAGTAATATAAAGGACAAAGGAGAGCAAAATGAGCAACATTCTCGAGCTGCTGAATGTGTCCAAAACCTTTGACAACGAAATGGTTTTGGACGATCTTTGCCTGCAAGTAAAGGAGAACACCTTCATGACCCTTTTAGGGCCCTCCGGCTGCGGCAAGACCACTACCCTTCGCATTATCGGCGGTTTTACCACCCCCGATAAAGGACGCGTCCTTTTTGAAGGCAAGGATATCACGAACCTTCCACCGAATAAACGGCAGCTCAATACGGTGTTCCAGAAATATGCTCTTTTTCCCAATATGACCGTAGGAGAGAACATCGCCTTCGGTCTGAAGATTAGCGGCAAGACCGATGCCTATATCAAGGATAAGATCAAATACGCCCTGAAGCTGGTCAACATGGAGGACTATACCAACCGCGACGTGACTCTGCTGTCGGGCGGACAGCAGCAGCGTATCGCCATCGCCCGGGCCATCGTCAACGAGCCCAAGGTCCTGCTGCTGGACGAACCCCTCGGCGCGCTGGATCTGAAGCTCCGTCAGGACATGCAGTATGAGCTGATCCGGCTGAAGAACGAGCTGGGCATCACCTTCATCTACGTGACCCACGACCAGGAGGAGGCCCTGACCATGTCCGACACCGTCGTGGTCATGAACAAGGGCTACATCCAGCAGATGGGCTCCCCCGAAAAGATCTACAACGAGCCGGAAAATGCCTTCGTGGCCACCTTCATCGGCGACAGCAACATCATCGGCGGCATCATGCTGCGGGATGAACTGGTGCAGATCCTGGGCGTCAACTTCCCCTGCGTTGATAAGGGCTTCGGCTGCAACAAGCCCGTCGACGTGGTCATCCGGCCCGAGGACGTGATCCTGGGCGAGCCCGGCAAGGGGCAGATGGACGGCGTCGTGTCCCATCTGATCTTCAAGGGCGTGCATTATGAGATGGAGGTCATGGCCGGCGGCTTCGAGTGGCTGGTCCAGTCCACCAGGATGCATGCCGTAGGAGAGAACGTCAGCCTTTCCGTGGATCCCTTCAACATTCAGATCATGAATAAGCCCGAATCCGAGGACGAGGAGGCCGTTATCATCGATGGCTAAAAGAAAATGGCTCACCGGTCCGTATCTGCTGTTCATACTGACCGGCACAGTGATCCCTTTGCTGGCGATCCTTTACTACGGCTTCACCGCCGAGGAGGGCGGCTTCACCCTGGAGAATCTGCTGGCCATCGGTGACCCGGAGCATGCCAAGGCACTGGGCCTCGCCCTGCTCCTGTCCCTCATCTGCACCCTGATCTGCCTGCTGGTGGCCTATCCCGTCGGCCTGATCCTGCGGAAGCACGCCGCCCATAACAAGGGCTTCGTCGTCTTCATCCTGATCCTGCCCATGTGGATGAATTTCCTGCTGCGGACCATGGCCTGGAAGGCCTTGCTTGCCAGCGGCGGCGTGATCAACGGGATCCTTTCGGCCCTGGGCCTGGGCTCCCTCAATCTGATCAATACCCCCGCCGCGGTGGTGTTGGGCATGGTCTACGACTTCCTGCCCTTCATGATCCTGCCGATCTACAACGTGATGATCAAGATCGACAACAACCTGATCGAGGCGGCCTACGATCTGGGCGCCTCCGGCTGGGTCGTTCTGAAGAAGGTCCTGATCCCCCTGAGCATGCCGGGCATCATCAGCGGCATCACCATGGTCTTCGTACCGGCGGTGACCACCTTTGCCATTTCCCAGATCCTGGGCGGCGGCAAGATCTACCTGATCGGCAATATCATCGAGCAGGAATTTACCCTGAACGGCAACAGACAGCTGGGCAGCGGCCTGTCCCTGGTCATGATGGTCTTCATCCTGGTCAGCATGGCTCTCATCAACAAATTCGATAAGAACGGGGAGGGCACCATCCTATGAAGAACTTTTTCAAGCGCTTCTATCTGGCGCTGGTGTTCATCTTCCTGTATGCGCCGATCCTGACCCTGATGGTCCTGTCCTTCAACGATACCAAGACCATGGGCGTCTGGAAAGGCTTCACCTGGGGCTGGTATAAGGAGATGCTGACCAACAGTCAGATCATCAACGCCTTCTGCAATACCCTGTTCATCGCCCTGATCGCCGCCATCGTCTCCACCGTGATCGGCGTGGCCGCCTGCATCGGCATCGAGGTGCTTTCCCGCAGGCAGAAGAAGGCCGTGCTGCAGCTGACCAATATTCCTCTGCTCAATGCCGATATCGTCACGGCCATCTCCCTGATGCTGGCCTTCGGCATGTTCGGGATCTCCCTGAGCCTGGGCACCGTGATCTTCGCGCATATCACCTTCTGCCTGCCCTACGTGATCCTGAACGTGCTGCCGAAGCTGAGACAGTCCGGCTCCAGCACCTACGAGGCTTCTCTGGATCTGGGCGCTTCTCCGGCCCGCGCCTTCTTCAAGGTGGTGCTGCCGGATATCATGCCCGGCGTATCCAGCGGCTTCCTGCTGGCCTTTACGATGTCCGTCGATGATTTCATCATCACCTACTTCAACCGGGGCGCCGGCATCAACACCATCTCCACCCTGATCTATTCTCAGGTCAAGGTCGGGATCCGTCCCGCGATCTTTGCCCTGTCCACGGTCATTTTCCTGCTGGTGCTGATCGTGCTCCTGCTGTCCAATTTCCTGCCGCAGAAGATCAAGGCCGGCGACGAGAAGGCCCTGAGCAGCGGTGACGAGGGCGCCGTGAAGCGCCGCCGGACCGGAAAGAAGATCGCGGCAGGCGTCATGGCCGCGCTGCTGCTCACCGTCTGCGGCTTTGCTTCCCGCTACGTGGGCGACATGAGCGGCAAGGGCGAGGTGCTCTATTTCTTCAACTACGGCGATTACATGGATCCGGACCTGCTGGCGGCATTTACCGCGCAGACCGGCATCACGGTGATCCAGGACTGCTACGATACCAACGAGACCATGTACCCGGTCATCGAGAGCGGACAGAAGAACTACGACGTGCTGGTTGCCGGTGATTACACCATCGAAAAGCTGATCGCCAACGACCTGCTGCAGCCGCTCAAGCGGGAGAACATCCCCAACTACGGCAACCTGGAGCCCAGCTACATGACGCTGCTGGAAAATGCCGACCCCGGCAACCGCTACTGCGTCCCCTACACCTGGGGCACCGTGGGGATCCTGTACAACACCACGATGATCCCCGAGGGCAGCATCAGCTCCTGGAAGGATCTGTGGGATCCTAAGTATGCCGAGAACGGGCTTCTGATGATGGACAGCGTGCGCGATACCTTCATGGTCGCCGAAATGATCCTGGGCTACGATATGAACACCTCCGACCCGGAGGAGCTGGATAAGGTCGTGGAGCTGCTGATCGAGCAGGAGCCGCTGGTGTCCGCCTACGAGAACGACTCCGCCCGGGATGACCTGATCACCAACAGCGCCGCCATCGGCGTGATCTATTCCGGGGAGTATCTGTACTGCCTGGATGAGAACGAGGACCTGGCCTTCTGCGTACCCGAGGAGGGCACCAACGTCTGGTTCGACTGCTTCTGCATCCCCAAGAATGCCAAGAACGTCGAAGCCGCCGAAAAATTCATCAACTTCATGCTGGAGGCCGAGGCCGCCAAGGCGACCTTCGATTACCTCACCTACCCGATCCCCAACGCGGCGGCCATGGAGCTGATCGACGAAGAGTACCGCATGGACGAGAACATTTTCCCCTCCGAGGAGCTGCTGGCCCGCTGCGACACCTTCCATTATCTGGGGAAGGATGCCGACAAGGTGCTGGCCGCCTACTGGAAGAAATTCAGAGGGAACTGAGTCCGCGGTTTGAAAGGAGAACATATGGAAGACAGACTGACGAAAAGCTTTCAGCCTATTCAGGAGGGACGGCTTCCGGTCAGCGTGATGCTGCGGCAGGTCTACGACGCCCTGCAGAGCAAGGGCTACGATCCGGTGAGCCAGATCGTGGGCTATATCATGTCCGGTGACCCGACCTACATCACCAGCTACGGCAATGCCCGCTACCTGATCTCGCAGGCCGAACGGGATGAGATCCTGGAGGAGATCCTGACCAGCTATATCCGGCTGGTGATCGAAAAGAAATGAGGATCATGGGGCTGGATTACGGTTCCAAGACCGTAGGCGTGGCGGTGACCGACGGGCTGGGCCTGACGGTGCAGCCGCTCGAGACCCTGACCCGCAAGCGGGAGAACGTCCTGCGTCAGACCTATGTTCGCCTGGAGACCCTTTGCCGGGAGCTGGAGATCGGTCTGCTGGTCGTGGGCCTGCCCCTCAATATGAATGACAGTGAGGGAGAACGGGCGCAGCTGGCCAGAGCCTTCGGGGATACCCTGGCCAGGCGCACCGGTCTTTCGGTAGCCTATCAGGACGAGCGGCTCACCACCGTCGAGGCGGACGAGCTGCTGGAGGAGACCGGTCTTGCCAGGGAAAAGCGCAAGACCGTGATCGACCGGCTGGCCGCCTGTCTCATATTGGAAGACTATTTACACAGTCAGGAGAAACACAATGGATAAGATCAGTTTTACCGGCGATCAGGGAGAGGTCATCGAGCTTTACGTGCTGGAGACCACCCGCCTGGCCGGCGTCGATTACCTGCTCACTACCGACGTGGAGACGGGTGACGGCGAATGCTACATTTTTCGGGAGGTGACTCCCGAGGGCAGTGCGGAGGCGGTATACGAGCCCGTGGAGGATGACAAGGAGCTCGACTACCTGCTGAACGTATTTGCCGAAGAATTGGACGACGTGGACCTTAGTTTTTAGTCCAAACACGAAAGGAGGCTTTATGAGTAAACTGAGAATCATTCCCTTAGGCGGACTTGACCAGATCGGTATGAACATCACAGCCTTTGAGTACGAGGACGACATCATCATTGTCGACTGCGGCCTGGCCTTCCCCAGCGATGACATGCTGGGCATCGATCTGGTCATACCCGACGTCACTTATCTGGAGGATAATATCGAAAAGGTCCGTGGCTTCTTCATCACCCACGGCCACGAAGACCATATCGGCGCTCTGCCGTACATCCTCCGTCGGATCAATGCCCCGATCTACGGGACCAAGCTGACCATGGCACTCATTGACGGCAAGCTGGAGGAGCAGGGCCTGGAAAATACGGCCAAGCGGAAGATCGTCAAATACGGTCAGACCGTCACCGCCGGTTCCTTTAAGGTGGAATTCATCCGGACCAACCATAGTATCGTGGACGCCTCGGCCTTTGCCATTACCTGCCCCGCCGGAACGGTGGTGCATACCGGCGACTTCAAGGTAGACTATACCCCGGTCTTCGGGGACCCCATCAATCTGGCCCGCTTTGCCGAGCTGGGACAGAAGGGCGTGCTGGCGCTGCTCTGCGATTCCACCAACGCGATCCGCGAGGGCTTCACCATGTCCGAGCGGACGGTGGGCAAGACCATCGACGGCATCTTCGCGGAAAATGCCAACTCCCGCATCATCGTGGCGACCTTCGCCTCCAACGTTGACCGGGTGCAGCAGATCATCAACGCGGCGGTCCACTACGGCAGAAAGGTCGCCGTGGACGGCCGAAGCATGGTCCGCATCCTGGCCACCGCCGGAGAGGTGGGCTATATCCAGATCCCGGAGAATACTCTGGTGACGCTGGACGAGCTGAAGAATTACCCGAAGGAAAAGACCGTTCTGATCACCACCGGCAGCCAGGGCGAGAGCATGGCCTCCCTGTCCCGGATGGCCGCCAGCATCCACCGCAAGGTCACCATCGACCCGACCGACGTCATCATTCTGAGCTCTACCCCCATTCCCGGCAACGAGAAGGCGGTATCGAAGATCATCAACGAGCTGACGGCGCAGGGCGCCAAGGTGATTTTCCAGGATGTTCACGTATCCGGCCATGCCTGCCAGGAGGAGATCAAGCTGATCTATTCCCTGGTCAAGCCCAAGTATTCCATCCCGCTCCACGGCGAATACCGGCACCGCACCGCTCAGGCCGCCATCGCGGCGGAGCTGGGCATCGAGAAGGAAAACATTTTCTTGCTGGAGGCCGGCGACGTGCTGGAGCTGGACGAGGAATCCGCCTCAGTGGTGGATAAGGTGCCCAACGGCCGCATCCTGGTGGACGGTCTGGGCGTCGGCGACGTGGGCAACATCGTGCTGCGCGACCGGCAGATGCTGGCTCAGCACGGCATCATCATTCTGGTCAGCGTTTTCGAGCACGGCAGCGGCGAGCTGCTGGCCGGCCCGGATATCATAACCCGCGGCTTTGTCTACGTGCGCGAATCCGAATCCCTGATGGAGGAGGCCCAGGAGGTGGCTTACAGCACCATCGCCTCCTGCCGCAGCCGCGGGGTGACCGACTGGACTAAGATCAAGACGGAGATCAAGGACGATCTGGGCGACTTCCTCTGGAACCGCATGCGGAGAAGCCCCATGATCATCCCGATCATCATGGAGGTATAAATTGGGACGTTCCCGGGCAAAGGATTTTGAAAAGGCGGACGCCAGCAGAAGAAAATTCTTCTCGGTCCTGGGGCACGGCGGCAACGCGCTGTTCAAGATAGCCGTTGCCGCAGCCTTCGTGCTGCTGCTTTCCCTGGGCTGCCGCAAGGCTTACCAATTCGGGTATCAGGTATTTACCGAAGGAATGGCTGAGGAAGCCCCCGGAAGGGATATCGAATTCACCGTGCTGGAGGGCATGAGCGAGAAGAATATCGGAACGCTGCTGGAGAAGGCGGGCCTGGTCAGGAACAGCCGGATCTTCTGGATCCAGGCGAAGGTCTACGGCTACGAGCTGCTGCCGGGCAGCTATACCCTCAACACCTCCCAGACGATCCGGGATATGCTGCTGCAGATGTCCGGGACGGGCAGCGGGAGCTGACGCATGGAGGATCGTTTTCGGGTCTTTATCGACAGCTGTGAGCCGGATGAGTCCGATCCGCTGCTGGATAAGCTGGAGCGGGAGGCTGTGGCGCTGGGGGTTCCCATCGTCAAGCGGGAGACCCTCGCCTTCCTGAAGACTCAGCTGCGGCTGAAGGCGCCGCGGCGCGTCCTCGAGGTGGGCTGCGGCATAGGCTATTCCGTCCTGCAGATGGCCGGCGTCCTGCCTGAGGCAGGCTTCGTGACCCTGGAGCTGGATCACGGGCGCTGCGAAAGGGCAGCTTATTATATCGGCATTTCCGGTCAGTCGGCGCGGATCAGCCTGCTGGAGGGAGATGCCGGGGCTCTGCTGAAGACGCTGCGGGAGCCCTTTGACTTTATCTTTCTGGACGGTCCCAAGGGACAGTATCCCTTGTATTTTCCGGAGCTGGACCGGCTGCTGGCCCCCGGCGGGGTCCTTTTCGCGGACAATATCCTGCGGGAAGGTAGCCTTTTGGCCTCGCGCTACGCGCTGCCGCGAAGACAGCGGACCATTCACGAACGGCTCCGGACCTACGTCAGGATGCTTTACGGCCACCCGGGGTATCAAAACGCCCTGCTGCCGGTGGGAGACGGTGTCCTTTTGAGTGTGAAGCAACATGAGTAAAGCGGAATTGTTACTGCCGGCCGGCAGCCCCGATACCCTGAATGCGGCCCTCCGCTACGGAGCCGATGCCGTATATATGGGAGGAGGCTCCCTCAGCCTCCGGGCGAAGGCCGACAATCTTGAGGAGGAAGAGCTGTCCGCCGCGCTGCGGCTGACCCACAGTCTGGGGAAGAAGCTGTATCTGGCGGTCAATATTTTTGCGCACAATGAGGATCTGCCGAAGGCAGAGGCCTATTTTCGCGAGCTGGCCCGTCTGGAGGATAAGCCGGACGCCCTGATCATTTCCGATTTCGGGATCCTTGGGCTTGCCCGGGAGCTTTGCCCGGAGATCCCGGTGCATATCAGCACCCAGACCAACAGCACCAATTACGAGACCTTCCGTTTCTGGTACCGGCTGGGCGTGCGCCGGGTGGTCTGCGCCCGGGAGCTGTCCCTGACGGAGATCCGGGAGATCCGGGAGCACGTCCCCGAGGACATGGAGTTCGAGTGCTTCGTCCACGGGGCCATGTGCATGTCCTATTCCGGCCGCTGCCTGATCAGCAATTATCTGACGGGCCGCGACGCCAACCGGGGCGCCTGCACGCATCCCTGCCGCTGGAAATACGCGCTGACCGAGGAGACCCGTCCCGGCGTCTACATGCCTATCGAGGAGGATGACCGGGGCAGCTACCTGTACAATTCCAAGGACCTGTGCATGGTGGAGCATCTGCCGGAGCTGCTGGACGCGGGCGTGAGCAGCCTGAAGGTGGAGGGCCGGATGAAGAATGCCCTCTACGTCGCCGCTGTGGCCAGAGCCTACCGTCTGGCATTGGATATGTGCGAGCGGGACCGCGAGGCTTACCGAAACCATGCCTCCTGGTTCGCCTACGAGGCCGGAAAATGCACCAGCCGGGAATTCACCACCGGCTTTTACTTCGGGAAGCCCGGCCCCGAGTCCCAGAACTACCGCAGTGCCGACTACAACCGGGACTGCCTGTATCTGGGCATGCTCGAACAGGATGAAAAGGGCCTGTTCTTCCGGCAGAAGAACAAATTCTGCGTGGGGGACTGGATCGAGGTCATCCGCCCGAACGGCAGCAACAGCCTGCAGAAGGTAAAAAGTCTGACGACGGAAGAGGGAACGGCGCAGGAGGCCTGCCCGCACCCTATGCAGAAGCTGTATTTGGAAACAGACGGTCAGCTTCACGAATATGATATATTAAGAACTATGGGGTAAGACAATGACAGTACCTGAAAGCTATTCGGTAAAGCGCATCAGTGAGCTCACGGAATTAGGGCTCACCTCGTATGAATTGGAGCACAAGAAGAGCGGTGCCCGGGTGATCCTGCTCCCGGCGGAGGATGATAATAAGGTCTTCGCCATCGGCTTCAGGACTCCGCCCGTGGACGATACCGGTCTGCCGCATATCCTGGAGCACAGCGTGCTTTGCGGCTCCGACAAATACCCGGTGAAGGATCCCTTCGTCGAGCTGATGAAGACCTCCCCCAACACCTTCCTGAACGCCATGACCTTCTCGGATAAGACCGTTTACCCGGTGGCCAGCTGCAATCCCAAGGATTTCAACAATCTGATGGACGTCTATCTGGACGCGGTGCTGCATCCCCGCATCCACTCCGACGAGCGCATTTTCCGGCAGGAGGGCTGGCGGTATGAGATCGACAGTACGGAGGGCGAGCTGCAGCTGAACGGCGTGGTCTATAGTGAAATGAAGGGGGCCTTCTCCTCCGTGGACGAATCCCTGGAGCGCTATTCGGTCAACAGTCTGTTCCCCGACACGGCATACGGCTTTGAGTCCGGCGGCGACCCGGAGAAGATCCCCACGCTGAGCTATGAGGACTTCTGCCGCTTCCACAAGCAGTATTATCATCCCTCCAACAGCTATATCCTCCTGTACGGCAACTGCGACATGGAGGAGCGGCTGAGCTTCCTGGACCGGGAATATTTGTCCGCCTATGACCGCATCGAGGTGCATTCCGAGCTGACCCTGCAGAAGCCCTTCGAGGCGCTGCGGCGCTTCAGCTATTCCTATCCGCTGGGTGTGGAGGAGGAAGAGGCCGGACGCTATTATTACTCCCTGCAGTGGGCCTGCGGCACGGCGCTGGACGTGCGGACCGCCATGGCCATGAGCGTGCTGGACAGCGTACTCCTGCAGTCCCCGGGCGCGCCTTTGCGGAAGGCCCTGCTGGATGCCGGGCTGGGCAAGGATATTTCCGGCGGCTATTCCGCCTCCAACGGCCTGCAGTCCAGCTACAGCATCGTGGTCAAGGAAGCGGCGGAGGGAGAGCAGGACCGCCTGCTGTCTATCGTCCGGGAGACCCTGACCAGACTTGCGGAGGAGGGCCTGAACCGTACCTCCCTCCGCGCCGCCATCAGCAGCAGCGAATTCCAGACCCGCGAGGCCGACTTCGGCGGCCTGCCCAAAGGTCTGGTCTACGGCATCGAGATCCTGCGCTGCTGGCTCTATGACGGGGAGGATCCCTTCCGCGGCCTGCGCTACGAGGAGGATTTCGCCTTCCTGCGGGACCAGGTGGATAAGGGCTACTATGAGCAGCTGATCAGGGATCATCTGCTGAACAATCCTCACGCCAGTCTGGTGGAGATGCAGCCGGTAAAGGGCAAGGCCGAGGCCGACGCGGCCGCGCTCAGAGAAAAGCTGGCCGCCTATAAGGCCTCGCTTTCCGCAGAGGAGCTGGAGCAGCTGGTGAAGAGCTCTCAGGAGCTCAAGACCTGGCAGGAAACGCCGGACAGTCCGGAAGCGCTGGCGTCCATCCCTCAGCTGACCCTGGCCGAAATGCGGAAGGAATGCCGGATCCCGGAAAACCGGGAGACCGAGCTGGGCAGCAGACGCCTCACCTACCGTTCCGCGGAAAGCTGCGGCATCGCCTACCTGACCCTGCAGTTCGATCTGGGAAACGTGCCGGAGGAGCTGATCCCCTGGCTGGGCCTGTACCGGGCCGCCTTCTCGCTGGTATCCACCGGAAAGCACGATTATCAGCAGCTGTATGATCAGATCAATGAGACCACCGGCGGCCTGAGCCTGGCCCTGGATACCTATACCGATTTCCGGAACGGCGAGCAGCACTACGTCGCCGCCGTCTCCCTGAAGGCCCTCTACGACAAGCTGCAGGACGGCCTCGCCCTGCTGAAGGAGATCATCTGCGAATCCTCCTACGATGACGGCAAACGGCTGAAGGAGATCCTGCAGGAGACCGTCACCGAGGTCCGGGAGCTGCTGATCAGCCGCGGCCACGTGACGGCGGTGGGCCGCTGCGGAGCCTATTATGACAAGCGGGCCTTATTTACCGAGATGACCTCGGGGATCGCCTTCCTGCGCTTCCTGAACGGGCTGGAGGAGGATCTGGACGCCAAGCTTCCCGCCATCGGAGAGAAGCTGGCTCAGCTGGGCCGCCTCATCTTTACCGCCGACGGGCTCCGCATGAACCTGACCGCCGAGGAAAAGGCGCTTCCGGAGCTGATGCGCACCCTGCGGGAATTCAGCGACAGCCTGCCGGAGGATCCCGCCCGCCGCTTCAGCCTCAGCACCCCCGACTGGCGGAACGAAGGCTTCAAGACGAACGGCGCGGTCGGCTACGTCTGCCTTGCCGGCACGTATCAGGCCGCCGGCCCCTATACCGGCGCACTGCGCGTCCTGCAGTCCGTCCTGTCCTCCGGCTACCTTTGGCAGACCCTTCGGGTGAAGGGCGGCGCCTACGGAGCCATGTGCGGCTTCCGCATGGGCGGCGACGGCTATTTCGTGTCTTACCGGGACCCCAACGTGAAGGAATCCCTGGAGGCTTATCGGGCGATCCCGCAGTTCCTGCAGCAGCTGGAGCTGCCTCAGGAGGCGCTGGAGGGCTTTATCATTTCCACCATCGGCGGCATGGATCTGCCGCTCACCCCGTCCATGGTCCACGATACCGATTTCCGCTACGCGCTCGTCGGCGTCGAGGGGGCCGATCTGCAGCGGGAACGCGACGAGGTCCTGGGCTGCAGCCTGGAGAAGCTGAAGGCCCTCGTGCCCTACGTGGAGGCGATCCTGTCCGAGGACTGCCGATGCGCGGTGGGCTCCGGCGTGAAGCTGGAGGAGGAAAAAGAGCTCTTTAGTCATATAGAAAGTCTGTAAGAAAGGCGCTGCTTTGGAACATTCCGGATTTAAATCAGGCTACGTTGCCCTGGTCGGACGGCCCAACGTGGGCAAATCCACCCTGATGAACCATCTGATCGGGCAGAAGATCGCCATCACCTCCGAGAAGCCGGAGACCACCAGGAACAGGATCCAGACGGTCTATACCGACGAACGGGGGCAGATCGTGTTCCTCGATACGCCCGGGATCCATAAGGCCCGGAACAGGCTCGGCGATTTCATGCTGGGCGCCGCCGAGGGAAGCCTCAAGGAGGTGGACCTGGTGCTGTGGCTGGTGGAGCCCGCCAGCTTTTTCGGAGAGGGCGAGACCCTGGTGCGGGAGAAGCTGGAAGCGGTCAAAAAGCCGGTATTTCTCGTCATCAATAAGGCCGACACCGTGGAAAACAACTCGATCAAGGCCTGCGAGGAGACCTTTCTGAAGGAATACCCCTTTGCCAGGGTGATCCCGGTATCGGCTCTCAAGGCCCAGAACCTGGATGAACTGATGGAAGCCATTTTTGAACAGCTCCCGGAGGGACCGCAGTATTTTGACGAGGATACCCTGACGGATCAGCCCATGCGGGATATCGCCGCGGAAATGATCCGGGAGAAGGCCCTGCGTTGCCTTTCCGACGAGATTCCCCACGGCATCGCGGTGGTGATCAATTCTTTCAAGGAACGCCCCGACGGTCTCTTCGAGATCATGGCGGATATCGTCTGCGAACGGGAGGGCCATAAGGGCATCATCATCGGAAAGGGCGGGGAAATGCTGAAGCGCATCAGCACTCAGGCCCGTCAGGAGATCGAGAAGCTGATGGACGCCCGGGTCTACCTGAAGATCTTCGTCAAGGTCCGCAAGGACTGGCGCAACGATCCGGTACAGCTGAAGGGCTTCGGCTATCAGAAAAAGCCATGAACGACGAAGCTGCCGTCACCGGTATCGTGCTGTCGGTGCAGCCCATAGGAGAGTATGACAAGCGGCTGGTGCTGCTGACGAAGGAGCTGGGCAAGATCAGCGCCTTTGCCAAGGGCGCCCGCAGGCCCAACAGTCCGCTCGTGGCCGCGGGGCGTCTCTTTGCCTGCGGAGATTTCGTCCTCTATGAGGGCCGCAGCAGCTATACCGTCAAATCCGCCCGGATCGGCGAATTCTTCGATTATCTCAGCGATGACATGGAGGCCATGTGTTACGCCTCCTATTTCGGAGAGCTGGCGGATCATTTCTGCCGGGAAAACGTGCCGGCAGGCCGGGAGATCAAGCTGCTGTATTTCGCGATCCGCGCCCTGAGGCTGCCGCAGCTTTCCCGCCATCTGGTGAAACGGGTCTACGAGCTGAAGCTGCTGGCCCTGGAGGGCGAGTATTTCCCGGAGCCCCGGACCCAGGCGGGAGACAGTGCCCGCTATGCCTGGGACTACGTGCTGAAGGCCCCCCTGGAGAAGCTGTACACCTTCACGCTGGAGGAAGAGAGCTTCCGGGAGTTTTCTCTGGCGGTGGGAGATATGATGGCCTATTTCGTGGACCGGGAGTTCCGTTCCCTGAAGGTCCTGGAGGATATGAACGCCCTGATGGGCGGGAAGGTCTGAGAGGGCGGCGGAAGAGAGGACTGCGGAAGCCGGACCTTCACGGGAAAAGCTCCGCGCGGAGGATAGGCTGACAAAGCAGGGCCCGCGCAGAAGACAGGGCTCAGTCAAAAGAAGGCTTGCCTGAAAAGCAGGGTCCGCACAGAAGACAGGGCTTAGTGAATAAAGAAGAACATAAAGAGACCCGCCGACGGATCGCTCCGCCGACGGGTCCTTTTAGGATATCCTTGATGTTTCGGGAACAGAGGGTGTTGCTCCTTAGGCCATCTTGTTAACCGTCTTGGTTAAACGAGAGATTTTTCTGGAAGTGGTGTTCTTGTGGAATACGCCCTTGCCGGCAGCCTTGTCCAGCTCGGCAGCAGCTTCCTTCAGAGCAGCTTCGGCAGCAGCCTT
>JAZLJI010000125.1:0-11361 GCA_045617825.1 Lachnospiraceae bacterium | reverse complement strand
ATCCCGACCCGCTCCACGGTCTCCGCCGCGGCCACGGCCACGCTGAGGGCCCGGGGATCCGCGACGCCGACGTCCTCCGCCGCGGAGATCATGATCCTCCGGGCGATGAATTTCGGGTCCTCTCCCGCCGCGATCATCCGGGCCAGCCAATACACCGCCGCGTCCGGATCCGAGCCTCTGAGGCTCTTGATGAAGGCGCTGATCACGTCATAGTGGTTCTCGCCGTCCTTGTCATAGCGCAGGTTCCGTCTCTGGATGCACTCCTCCGCCACCGGCAGCGTCACGTGGATGCGTCCGTCGGCAGAGGGCTCGGTGGTCAGCACCGCCAGCTCCAGGGCGTTCAGGGCCCGTCTGGCATCGCCGCCGGCCATATCCGCCAGAAAATGCAGCGCGTCCTCCTCCAGCATGGCGTTGTACACGCCCATGCCCCGTTCCCGGTCGCTGACGGCCCGGCGCAGCAGCTCCTCGATGTCCTTGCTTTCAAGCGGCTTCAGTTCGAAAACGTGGGAGCGGGACACAAGCGCCTTGTTCACCTCGAAGAAGGGATTTTCCGTGGTGGCGCCGATCAGGATCAGCGTGCCGTCCTCCACGAAGGGCAGCAGATAGTCCTGCTGGGCCTTGTTGAAGCGGTGGATCTCATCGATGAACAGCACCGTCCGGCGGCCGTAGGCCGCCCGTGCCTGACGGGCCTCCTCCACCACGTCCTCCATATCCTTCTTTCCGGCCGCCGTGGCGTTGATCTCCCGGAAATTCGCCTCCGTGGCCCCGGCGATCACCTTGGCCAGCGTGGTCTTCCCGGTACCGGGCGGGCCGAAAAAGATCAGCGAGCTGAGCTTGTCCGCCTTGATGGCCCGATACAGCAGACAGTTCTTCCCGACGATATGCTGCTGCCCCACCACCTCGTCCAGGCTCCGGGGCCGGAGCCTGGACGCGAGCGGCGCCTCTTTTTCCGCGTTTTGCTGACTGAAATATTCAAAAAGGTCCATGCTGTCCTCCTGTTTTGCTTCAGTATACCACAGATATCGGCAGGTTTGATTTTTTTCTACACTTTTTTACGAAATAATGCTATAATATGACCAACTCTTTCCGTAAGGAGGACCGTTATGAGAATCATCGTTGCCGGAGCCGGAAAGGTCGGCTCAAGACTCATTCGCGTTCTGGCTTCCGACGGTCACGACGTGACCCTGATCGATAATGACAACCAGGCGCTGCAGAGCGTCTGTGAACAGTATGACGTGCTGGGGCTGGAGGGCAACTGCGCCTCCATGCAGGTGCTGAAGGACGCCGGGATCGAGCAGACCGAGCTGCTGATCGCCGTCACCAATGCCGACGAGATCAATCTGCTCTGCTGCGTCACCGGCAAGAAGCTGAATCCGGAGCTGCACACCGTGGCCCGCATCCGCAATCCCGAATATACCGACCAGGTCTACGACATGCAGGACGTCTTCGGCCTGTCCCTGATCGTGAATCCGGAAAAGGACGCCGCTCACGAGATCGAGCAGCTGCTGAAATATCCCGGCTTTCTGCAGCGGGACAGCTTTGCCAGAGGGCGGGCCGAGATCGTGGAGATCGAGGTCTCCCAGGGCAGTGCGCTGGCGGGCCGTCCCATGAAGGACATCACCGAGATCGTCAAGCGGCAGGTCCTGGTCTGCGCCGCCATCCGCGACGGCAAGGCCCTGATGCCCAAGGGCGGATTTGTTCCCCAGGCCGGTGACCGGCTGTTCCTGGCCGCCACCTCCCGGGACCTGAGACCGCTGCTGAAGAACCTCAATATCATTTCCCGCAAGGTCAAGCGGGTCATGCTCTGCGGCGGCGGAAAGATCAGCTATTATCTGGCGGAGGCCCTGGAGAAAAGCGATATCCGTGCCGAGATCATCGACAAGGACGAGGAGCGCTGTCAGGAGCTTTCCCGTCTTCTGCCGGAGACCACCGTCATTCTGGGCGATGCCTCCGAGCCCGACACCCTGATGAAGGAGGGGCTGGACGACTGCGATTCCCTGGTGGCGCTGACCGGCATGGACGAGCTGAACGTGCTGCTGTCCCTCTTCGCCAAGAACCACGGCGTCCCGCAGGTCATCACCAAGCAGGGCCACAGCGAGGCACTGGGCGAGATCGCCGTCAAGCTGTCTCTGGGCAGCATCATTTCCCCCAAGGAGATCTGCTGCGACACCATCGTGCGCTACGTCCGCTCCATGAGAGACCAGAGCGGCGCCACCGCCGTGACCGTGCAGACCATCGCCGACGGCAAGGTGGAGGCCTCCGAATTCATCATCAATAAGGATTCCCTGCACCGGGGCGAGGCCCTGAAGGATCTTCCCATCAAGGAGGACGTCCTGGTGGCCGCCATTTCCCGGGGCAGAAGCACCCGGATCGCCGGCGGCCTCAGCAGCTTCGAGGAGGGGGACTCCGTGATCGTGATCTCCGGCGGCGAGCCCATCTGCCGCTTCAACGATATCTTCCAGTAAGCGAGGCCTGCCATGAATTATAAATCCATGGGCCGATTTATCGCCCTCATCCTGCTGATCGAAGCCGCCCTGATGCTGCCCGCCCTGATCCTGGCCCTGTGCCTGAAGGAGGGCAGCGCCGCGGAGGCCTTCGCCCTGACGGTCCTGCTGGCGCTGCTTCTGGGCGGCGTGCTGTTCCTCCTCACCCGGGGAGCCCGTCAGGAATTTCACGAGAAGGAAGGACTGGCCTGCACCGGCCTGTCCTGGCTGACCATGAGTATCATCGGCTGCCTGCCCTTCTACATTTCCCGGCAGATCCCGTCCTTCGTGGACGCCCTGTTCGAGACCGCCAGCGGCTTCTCCACCACCGGCGCCTCCGTGCTTTCCGACGTGGAGGCCCTGTCGAAGAGCCTGCTGTACTGGCGGAGCTTCACCCACTGGATCGGCGGCATGGGCGTGCTGGTCTTCCTGCTGGCCCTCAATCCCGGCGGCGGCAAGAGCTCCGGCTTCACCATGCACCTGATGCGGGCGGAAAGCCCGGGTCCCAGCGTGGGCAAGCTGGTCCCTCAGATCAAAAAGACCGCCCGGATCCTTTACCTGATCTACATCGGCCTTACCGTGCTGGATTTTCTCTTCCTCTGGACCGGCGGCATGTCCGTATTTGAGGCGGTCTGCATCGCCGTAGGTACCGCGGGGACCGGCGGATTTGCCGTGACCAACAGCGGTCTGGGCGGCTACAGCCCTTACCTGCAGAACGTGACCACCGTCTTCATGCTCCTCTTCGGCATCAACTTCAGCTGCTATTACCTGATCCTCAAGGGGAAGGTCAAGGATGTGCTGAAGGACGAGGAGCTGCGCAGCTTCCTGATCATCGTCCTGCTCAGCGTCGTCGGCATCGTCGTCTGCATCCGCCCGAGCTGCTCCTCGTTCGGCGAATCGCTGCGGCTGGCCTTCTTCCAGGTCGCCAGTCTCTCCTCCACCACCGGCTTTGCCACGGCGGACTTCGAGCAGTGGCACAGCTTCGCCAAGGGCATCCTGCTGTTCCTGACCGTGATGGGCGCCTGCGCGGGCTCCACCTGCGGCGGCATGAAGCTGGGACGCCTGATGCTTTTGGTCAAGAATCTGAAGCGCAATCTGCGGCAAATGCTCCGCCCCTCCCGGGTCTCTCCGGTGCTCAACAACCGTCAGCCGGTAGCCGAAGGGGTCCTGATGAACGTCAACACCTATCTGGCGGCTTACGTGGTCATTCTTTTCGCCAGCTTTTTCGTGCTGACCCTGGACGGCTTCGACATCACCACCAGCTTTACCGCCGCCCTCACCTGCTTCAATAACGTCGGTCCCGGTCTGGGCGCCGTCGGCCCCACCGGCAATTTCGGGGACTTCAGCATCCTGTCCAAGATCGTTCTGATCTTCGATATGCTGGCCGGCCGTCTGGAGATCTTCCCCATGCTCGCCCTCTTCTCCCGCCACTGCTGGAGCCACCGCTGAGCATAGGCACAAGCTGAATATTCACGCGGACACCCCGCCGAAAAGGAAAGCTTTTCCTCTTCGGCGGGGTGTCCTTCGTTCAAGGGACAGATTTTTTCTCCCCGGCTGCGCCTTTCTCAGGCAAGGGAGCCTCCGTCTTCGTCCTCGGCCCTGCGCTTTTTGAAATACCGTCTTATCGCCAGAATGACCAGGATCCCCAGCAGCGGATAGATCGCCGTCAGCACCATCCCCGACTTCAGCCCGATCTGCTCCCGGGTCAGTGCCAGCTTATCCCCCAGGCGGGCGCCCCATCCGCTCATACTGATCCGGTCCGCAGCAGCCCCCAGCAGCTGCGGGGCCACTGAAGCGCCGAGATCACCGCCGGCCGCCATCAGCGCATAGGCCGAGACGCCCAGGCCGGGCATATAGTGCTCCATCACCATCAGCGTGCCGGGGAACAGCATGGCACAGAAGGCGCCGGTCAGGATACAGGCGAGCACTGCCCCAAACGCGTTCGGACACAGCCCGGCCGCCAGATAGCTCAGCGCACAGCCGCCGAAGCTCAGCAGCATGACCCTCTCGATATGCTTTCCGATCCGGCTGTACAGAAATCTGGTCATGCCCAGCAGCCCGGCAAATATCGCAATGCCGACCAGGTCGCAGTAGGCTTTATCCAGGCCTATCCCCTTTTCCAGGAAGCCGGAGATCCAGTTGGTCATCGAGGCCTCACAGGTGCCGCCCAGAAATATGCAGATAACGCACAGGGCAAGCCCTACTCCCCGGCCGGACCGTCCCTTGCTCCCCGCTTCGGCAGCAAAGCTCATCTCCGGCAGCGTGCAGCGGGAGAACATCACCGCCGTCACCACCGGGAAAATGCTGAGCAGCAGCACCAGATACGTCCAGTTCTCCCTGCCGAAAATGCGGAAAAACAGGGTCAGCAGCAGGACGTCCAGGATCACGCCGGCGCCGTAGGTCGCGTGGAGGAAGCTCAGATCCCGCTCCGTATGCTCCGAGGGGAGCGCGGCGATGACCGGCGACAGCAGGACCTCCGACAGTCCTGCGGAGACCGAAAAGATCACGGTGCCCGCGGCCAGACCTGCAAAGGCGGCCTCCGGCCATAGCTGCGGCAGGACGCCGTAGAGCACCAGCCCCAGCGCCGTCAGCAGCGGCATGACGGTCAGCGTCCTTTTCAGGTCGAAACGGTCTCCCCGGAAGGTAAATACCAGGTCGATGCTGAGCTGCGTGCAGAAGTTGATCAGCACCAGGGTCCCCAGCAGGGTATAGGAGATCCCGTAGAGGGTATGGAAGGTAACGAAAAGCATCGAGGGCACGCAGAACACCGGCGCCATCGCTACGTAAGCGGTAAAGCACACCTTCCGGGTATAGGCATAGGCATCTTTCATCAATAGGCTCCTTTCGGCCGGGCGTCCTGCGCCCTGTTCTCCGCCTGCCTGCCATAGCGGCAGGGACCGCGGCGGTAAAAAAAACAGCCTTACAGAGCAATGCGCCGCTTCCTCTGCCAATAGGGCATTAAGGAACGGATCATTGTCTTAAGACTGAAAAGCACAGAATAGCTGTGCGTGCTGTCAGCATAACATATTTTTCCCGGCAGCGCAAGACCCGCGCGGAGATCTCAGCGGTCCTTTTCGCCTGATCCTGCCTTATTCCGCCTTCGCCGCGGCTGGGCGCCGGCGTCCTTATCCCTCCGGCCGCATCTGCCTTCTGCACCAGGCCATGATCAAGTCCACCGCGGCCTTCTGCTCCGCCGCGGTGAGGGGCCGGCCCTGGGGAACGCGGTACCATTTTTCAAAGCAGCCCCGGCAGCAGCAGGCGGTCGCGTGCATGGCCTTGAACGCCGGATGCCCGGACATGGGCGTCTGTCTGCCGTCATTTTCGGGAAATGCCGGAGCAAGTCTTTGCCGGATGAAATCCTCCGCGTGGGACCGGATCACGGCCTCCCCCTTTGCCCGGTAATACTCCCGGTCCGCCGCGGAAAGCCGGAAGCCGGAACGAAATTTAGATTTTTCCAATCGGCTCAGTGCCTCCTGTACGGTCATGCTTCCGCCTCCTGTCCCGGTTCCGCGGCCCCCTCGCGGCTGCGGCGGGCCGGGTATCCTTGCTCCTCCCGCGCGCTGAGCCCCGGGGAGCGGGGGTGCGCCGTTTTTAGGGAATCCTTGATAATACTATAGCAATATCCGCGGCAGCATGCAAGTGCCGAGAAAACGATCCCAAAAATCGCGCTGCGGCCTCTCCGCGGATCTCCCTTCTGAATAAGGCCGCCCTCTTCACTGATCGCGCCGCCGAATACGCCGCGTTTTCTTCACGGCGGCAATTTACAAGCTTCTCCGCGTATGGTAATATGAACTTGCTTTTCTTCAAAATTCACAGGGAAAGAGAGAAGAAACATGTACGAGATCTATAAAATATCCAGTGAGGAGCCCGTTGATTTCGCGGCGATGGAGCTGCAGAAGTATTTGCGGATGATGATGCCGCGCTGCGGCTCGGTCCCGATCAAATACGACCCGGACCGGAAAAGCGGTATCCGGCTCGGCCTGATGCAGGATTTCGGGCTTGACACCTCCGAGGCGGAGGATATCGCGCTCGACGACATCATCCACCTGGAAAATGACGGAAACGGTCAGATCATCGCGGGCTCGAATCCGCGGAGCGTGCTTCTGGCGGTGTACAAATTTCTGAAGCTCAACGGCTGCCGCTGGCTTTTCCCGGGCGTCGACGGGGAATCCATCCCGATGCGCGAAATAGAATACGTGGATTATCACAAAATGGCGGATCTGAGATACCGCGGGCAGTGCAACGAGGGCTCGACCGCGCAGATCAACTATCTTGACGCGATCGATTTCGTCCCGAAGATCGGGATGAACATCTATATGCTCGAATTTGACGTCCCGATCGGCTATTACCGGGAGTGGTACGACCACAAATACAACCCCTCTCTGGCGAAGGAGCCCATCACCGAGGAGCAGGTGCTCCAGTGGAAGCGCCAGTGCGAATTCGAGATCAAAAAGCGCGGTCTGGAATTCCACGACATCGGTCACGGCTGGACGACGAACGCCTTCGGCCTTGCGGGAAGAAGCACCTGGTTCAGCGAGGACCTGGAAATGCCGCCCGAGATCGCGCCGAACATCGCCGAGGTCAACGGCAAGCGGGAATTCCACCACGGGATAACGCTGCACACGAACATCTGCATGTCGCGGCGCTCCGCGCGCGCCAAGATGATCGAGTGCGTCTGCGACTACGCCGAGAAGCACGACTATGTGGATTTCCTCCACGTCTGGCTGGCCGACGGCGAGGACAACCATTGCGAATGCGAAGACTGCCGCAAAATGATCCCCTCCGACTGGTATATGATCCTCCTCAACGAGCTGGATGAGGAAATGACCAGACGGCATATCCCGACAAGGATCGTATTTATCGCCTATTTCGATACGCTCTACGCTCCGCTTTCCCAGAAGCTCAAGAACAAGGACCGCTTTGCCTTCCTCTTCGCGCCGAATACGCGGAACTACGTCGAATCGTTCCTGGTGGATGCCGACCATTCCGATACCGTGCCGTACAACCGGAACCACAACACCGTACCGAAAAGCGTCGGCGGCAACATGGCCCACCTCGAGGACTGGCACAAGGTATTTGACGGCGAGACCTTCCTCTACGAATACCACTTCTGGCGGCCGCACACCTTCGATCCCTCCTATCAGCACATCGCCCACAACCTGTACGACGACATCCACGGGATGCGGAAGCATCACATCAAGGGCATCATCGAGGATCAGACGCCGCGCAATTACATGCCCTCCGGCTTCGCGCAGACCCTTTACGGCGAGGCGCTGTTCGATCTTTCCCTCTCCTTCGAGGAGATCGAGCAGGACTATATGCAGCATGCCTTCGGCGAGGATTGGCGGCTCGTTAAGGGCTTCCTCGATTCCCTGGAAAACAGCACCGTGCTGAACGCGATCCACCGCCCGCCTCTCGGCGAGAACGGCAAATATAACTATTCCCGTCCCGAGCTGGTGCCCGTGCTCGAAAAATGGCTGGAAAGCTGCGAGAAATTCATCCCCGTCATCGACGCCCATCAGAATATCCCCGTAAGGGCTCAGAGCGTGCTGTGGAAGAATCTGTATTTCTTCATTGAGCTGGTCAGATTCGACGCGCGGATCATGAAAGCCAGATTTTCCGGGAATGACCGCGAGGCCTACGACAGCTATTTCGAGGCCCTCGAGACCCTGGGCAGGAGGGAGCTGGAGGTGCAGAAGATGTTCGACCTCGACCTCTGGGGCACGATGTACAGAAGATTTTCCAATCCCGACAACCGGTTCACCGACAGGAAGCTCGAAACGACCAACTGACCGGTGACCGCCGTACTCCGCGTATTATCGCAGCACAAGACCCGCCAAGAGGATCATCCCTCTTGGCGGGTCATTTTTTGCTTTCGGCAGGCCGGAAGCTGCCGGCCGCTCAATTATCGAACTGCAAATTTCCTGATTTCCGCAAGCGATCGGTCACGCACGATTCTGTCTGCAGAAACCTTAACATAGAATTTTCCGTCGTGAAATGAAGAATACTGCAGCAAAAGGTCCTGAGAATATACCGTTTCAAATCGGCGGACGTCTTCATATTTTCGGCAGAATATCTTATCCCGGTACGTTTCATAAAGGAAGGGAGCCGTTGTGAACATTCTGAAATCCACTCTGCCGTCCAGGGCCTTCAGCATGATCGGTACGGTTCCCATATACCCGGATTCGATCACCACGATCTTGTTCTGTTTGACTGAGCCGAGCAAGTCCGCGAGGATCGCTTTCAGCTTCGGGCAGCTATCCAGAACAGGCAATATCCTGTCCTTGCAGTAAGCGGCATAGCTGTCAAGATCTGTGTGACCGTTTTCTAACGCCTCATATAGCGGGAGGCGGATATCATCATCCGCGTTTGCTGTTTTCGTGATATCCTCAAGAAATCTGCGGCTGATCAGCCACGGATAAATATTATCCCTATTCCTTCCGCGGAAAAATGCATATGGCAGCAGCGCATCTCTCATCAAAAAAACGTATGCCGTATCTTTTTCCCAGCCGATCCATTCAGCATAACGGTATATTTCGTCCAGGAACTGATTGGCGGAGGTGCCGTCTTTTTCCGCCGATCCCTCAACAAGGCCCGCAAGCAGTTCCTCAAGCTCATATTCTTGCTGGCTGTATGCGGTATCCGACAGTCTTTCATGATCGGTGGGAAAAGGTTTTTCCTTTGATTTGCCAAGGATGCTTCTCAGCCTTGTGAGGCATGAGAAATCTGCTTCCATCTGTTCATTCAGGTTTGTATATCCTTCATCGGTAAGATCATCCAGCACCTTCAGCAGTTGTTTGACCGTATAAATATCAGATTCCGTCAGAATGGTGTTTTCATATTCCTCTAACTTGCCGCGATAGTAGCTTTCATTGAACGAAATGAAACTCATAATCCCTCCGCAAATCCTCATTTGCCCGCAGCTGTAACGGGCATCGGTTTGGGTCGTACATAGTCCGCCTTCAAAAAGCTTCCTTATGCGGTCGCCGCAAATGCGTGCTTCTGCCTTTTCAGTGTTTAGGCAGCTTCGATCCCCGCGCAGCATACTGCCGCCGTGCTGATCGTCAAAAAGCCGTCATAGCATATCCGGTCCCGGCCGAACAGCCGTCTCCGGACTCATTCTCCGGCACTGTTCCTGTTATCGGCTTTCCTTCTGCGTTTCTTTACTAACGGAGCCGCAAGGATCGCCGCTCCGGCGATGGCGAGTACGACGCACAGCACAAAGCAAAGCAGGTTATGTGATCCAAGCAGATACCCGGCAAGACCGGTGAAGCGCCGCCAATTGCCATCTATGACGATGCGGGGATCAATTTGAGCCATAATAAGGAAAATCAGGATGCCTGCCAGACCGCCTGCGGCCAGGATGCTGCCGAGAGCGATCCTGTATGCCGTCACTCCTCTGCTCTCTTTAGGGGGCGCATCTATCCCGTCCCCGCCTTTTGATGCCGGAGCGGCCGTCTCCGGTGCCTCCGCATCATCCAGGATCAGATAATCCGTGGATACGTTGTAAAGTCTGGCAAGCTCCGCTATATACGTCAGCTCCGGGGTGGACTGATCAAGTTCCCATTTCGAGACCGTCTGCCGCGTAATGTCAAGCTTTTCCGCCAGGTCTTCCTGCGATAAACCGGCTTTCTTTCTTAGGCTTTGAAGCTTTTCTCCGAACGTCATAAGCGTTCTCCTTTCGTTTGATGGGACGGTTTTATCATGGCTTCCCATAAAAGACTACCAATATGTGCCGGAAAATACGCAACGAACCGTTGCGCAACCGTTTTGCGGCGTTTTCTTCTGAAAAATCTTGGTTTTCCCGCCTGTCACACATGGAAAGCTTGACGTTCGGTCCTGTGATCTCTGTACGTACTCAAAATTCCGCAATATGATCCCGGATATATTTCGTTAAGTATGTTTCGATCGGTTCCATATCGTAAAACGCGTCATCGTATTCGTCAAACGGATATGCCTGCAATTTTTCTTCAAGCGCGCCGGCTTCATCTGCGTCGGAAAACGCGAGCGCTTTCAGGTCGATCTTGTTCTTCTCCACGAATCCGTCAAATAGTTTTTTATGTTCGGCAGCGCCGACAGCTGCCAGATAATCACTCACAAAAGGCGCAACTATACGGCTCGAATTCTCAAAGAACTGGCATAGTCCGCCGTTATTTACTTCTGCTTCCAGCCAATTCAAAGAGTAGAACACCCTCTGCGCATGATTCAGCGAATCTACCCCTTTTCTCAGATCATCAAAGCCCTCAACTTTTTTCTCGGTTCTGGCCATCACGGCAAACAGCAAATCATCGTCAGATAAGGCAGACAATTCCTCTTCAGACAATGAACTCGACCGGGCTTGCTTGTTTTCAAACTCTGCCAGGCTGTTTTTGAGCTGCTTTTTCATTTTAGCCAGCTCTTTAAGCTTCTTAAAAATACCCATGTCATTACCCCCGATATTGTTTCTTTCCGTATTCCTCACCCGGCAAATCTGTTCTTCTATATCATAACGCGATCACCCGCAATATTCAACCAATGCCGGTCAGATTTCGAGGATAAAGCCAAACAGCAAAAGGGCATCCCGAAGGATGCCCTTTTGCTTTGAGAGGCGACGACCGGATTTGAACCGGTGCATCAGGGTTTTGCAGACCCACGCCTTACCACTTGGCTACGTCGCCGTAAGTGACTCCATCGGGATTCGAACCCGAGTTACCGCCGTGAAAGGGCGATGTCTTAACCGCTTGACCATGGAGCCGCAGCTCCCCCTGTAGGGCTCGAACCTACAACAACTCGGTTAACAGCCGAGTGCTCTACCATTGAGCTAAGGAGGAATGAATTGCACACAGAAAATATACAACAAATGGGAAAAATGTCAAGAGAAAGATTTGAACGTTTTATT
>JAZLJI010000124.1:0-10889 GCA_045617825.1 Lachnospiraceae bacterium | reverse complement strand
CTGGTACTATTATGACGCGGCAGGCGCCCTGATCGGTTTCGAACTGAACGGTGAACCTTATTACTACATCAAAAATGCGCAGGGCGATATCATCCGGATCATAGACAAGACCGGGTATACCGTGGTATCTTATACGTATGACGCATGGGGAAAACTGTGTGCCACCGGCGGTTCCCTGGCTTCTACAGTAGGCGTGAAAAATCCGTATCGGTACAGAGGATACCGCTATGACGCCGAGACGGGACTGTACTATCTGCAGAGCCGCTACTACGATCCGGCATTACGAAGGTTTATCAATGCGGATGTATTGGTATCAACGGGGCAAAGTCTTTTGGGAACAAATATGTTTACCTATTGTCTAAATGATTGTGTGAATCGGTATGATTTAACCGGAGATAAGTCACAACGAATAAACCCAGAGGATTCACTTGAAAATTACGTTGAAGATGGACAGACCCTCGGAGAAGGAAAACCTTTTCCTATTATGGTTGATTTTTGGAATTTAGATTTTCAAAATACAGATGAACAAAAGGTGCTTGATGCAAAAGTGTTTTCTGCTTATAAAGGAAAATTAGTCGTGAAAACCAATTTCACACGATCTGCATCATTCGGAATGCTTTTTATATCTAATAATGATAATCAGCCCGACTTAGTTCGACATGAATATGGTCATACATTTCAATTGCGAACAATGGGGCTTAAACGATTCTTTTGGTGTATTGCAATTCCCTCAATTTTTGAGTGGGGAACAAAGAATTATTATGATAAACCTTGGGAAGTAATGGCTGATGTTTACGGCGGTGCTACTCAATTCCACACATCGGAAATACTCAAAGGCGGTATTGACTATGAAAAGTTGTCAAGAATCGCTGGACCGCTTGCATGGCTGACAATTGATTAGGGAATAAATGAAATGAAGAAGAAAATCATAAAAGCCATACTGATTTGGGCATCCGTTATTTTAGTCCTGCGAATGCAAAAGACATGGGATTTTCGCCAATATAGATATTACAAAGAAACGAAGAATTTTATTAGTCTGACGGTAGAAGTAGAAGACTTCTATTATGTCGCTGGCGAAGGACGCAGAATAGAGGCTTACTATTTGGTGACGACAAGTAAGCCTACAGGGTTTTCTGATAGAACATTTGTAATCGAAGGAAGAAATGCTGAGTTGGTAAGACTCACCGGGGCTGAACAAAAAATATCTCGGGGCAGTTTAATAGAAATTATTTCAGCTCCAAGATACTTCTATGATGGCTATGATATGCCTATTGCAGGTATGACAATCCAAAATGATGATGTATTGTTGTTCCCTACAGGATATGAAAATCTTCAAAACCAGTTAAGAAAACCAATCCAACGGTTTTGGCTGGCAGTATATATTGTATTACTGGTTATGATGGCACAATGTATTATTGTTGTCGTGCGATACCGTCGGAAAGCATAGGAGACCCATAGGAGACCCGCGTCAGATTACGTCGGTAAGAATATCGACAACGCAACGAACTCAGTATTGAAAAGATGAGGTAACATTCCGCCATCTGGGAAAAATCGGTCTGGATTTTTCGAAAAGAACTCGCTGATTCCTAAGAAGAAAGCGTTGTTATGGCATTTTTGGCGCTGCGGCTGCCCGCGTGACTTGCAGGAAATCCCACAAAAGGATTGCATTTGCCGGAGACTTCGTGTAAAATAAAACCAAATACTGTGTTCCCGTAACGGGAAGAAAGAGGCTCACATGAGTGTCGTAAAGGATTTCAAGAAGTTTATCAGCCGCGGCAACGTGCTGGATATGGCTGTCGGTGTCATCATCGGCGGTGCCTTCCAGTCCATCATCAATTCCCTGGTGAAGGATTGCCTGATGCCTTTCCTGAGCATCATTACCGGCGGTGTGGATTTCACCGAGTGGAAATGGGTGTTAAAGGAAGCCGTTCTGGATGCCGAGGGCGCTGTGACCAAGGCTGAGGTGGCCGTCAATTACGGTAACCTGATCAATGCCATCCTGAATTTCCTGCTGATGGCTCTGGCGATCTTCTTCCTGATCCGCCTGGTCAACAAGGCCAAGGACGCGACCAAGAAGCCCGAAGCTCCTGCCGCTCCCGCCGCTCCCACCACCAAGATCTGCCCCTTCTGCAAGAGCGAGATCGCGATCGACGCTGTACGCTGCCCTCACTGCACCTCCGAGCTGCCTGAGGAAAAGTAATGGATACATTGGTCCGGCGTCTTCATCGACCGGCTGACGGCAAGACCCGCCTGTTCTTTTTAGGACAGGCGGGCTTTGCCCTAATTAGCCCTCAGGGAAAGATCCTGGTCTGGGACCTTTGCCTGTCCGATTACGTGCAGAAAGAAAATCAAGGCCGCCAGATCTCCAAGCGGCTGTTCCCGGCGCCCCTGACCCCCGAGGAGGTGGAGCCGGACGTGGTGATCTGTACCCATGCCCATGCGGATCACTACGATTACGATACCGTGCCCGGCCTTGCGGCAAAGGGCGCGCAGCTCTTCGTGAGCAGGGCCTGCGGGCCGCTGGCGGAGGAGCAGGGCATTTCCCGGGCGGATATCGTGGGGCCCGGGGACGAGCGGGAATGCGAGGGCTTCAGGCTGAGCTTCATTCCCTGCGATCACGGGACCTCGGCCCCGGACGCCTTCGGCTTCATCGTCGAGGTCGGCGGCAAGCGTCTGGCCGTGGTGGGAGACAGCTCGTTCCATCCGGAATGGGCGGAGCTGTACAATGCCAAAGGCAAATTGGATGCCCTGATCTATCCAATCAACGGCAATTTCGGCAATTTGGACTGGCAGGAGAGCGCGGCGCTGGGCCATGCGGTGGCGCCGAGGCTGTCTGTTCCCAGTCACATGGGCCTTTTCGCGGTACACGGAGGCCGTATGGACCTGTACTGCAAGGCCATGGATGAGCAATACCCCGACGATCCCTACCTGATCATGACGGTGGGCGAGGAAGTCGAACTGTAAAGAAAATAAGAGGAGAAACAGGCAATGAAACAGGATCTGGCCGGTAAGAAACTGCTGATCATGGGGGCAAATCCCGAAACGGTGCCCCTGATCACCGTGGCGGAGGAGATGGGGGTGAAGACCATCGTCACCAGCAACCGCCCGGAGGACGTGGCCAAGCGCTATGCCTGGAAGGCGGCGGACGTGGACGGGCTGGACGTGCCCGGCCTGGTCGCGCTGGCCCGCCGGGAGCAGGTGGACGGCGTGCTGGTGGGCGTGGCGGATATCCTGGTCCCTGCCTATTGCAAGGTCTGCGACGCCCTGGGACTGCCCTGCTACGCTACCCAGAACATCGTGGACGTCTTTTCCTATAAAGACGTGTTCAAGGCGACCTGCGAGCGCTACGGCGTCCACGGGATCCCCGAATACTATCTGGACGAGCAGCTGAAGCGGGAGGACCTGGACAGGATCAAGTATCCGGTGATGGTGAAGCCCGTGGACAGCTACAGCGGCATCGGGATGACCGTTTGCCGAAGCGAGGAGGAGCTTCCCGCCGCGGTGGAAAAGGCGCTGGCGGCCTCCCACTGCAAGCGCTTCATCGTGGAGCGCTACATGGAGTGCGATGACTGCGGCCTGTATTATACCTTCAAGGACGGCGTCTGCAGTCCCTCCTGCATCTACGACCGTTACACCACGAGCGAGCAGCCGGGTCTGGCCCGGGTCTGCCTGGGCGGCACCTATCCCTCCAAGCACATGAAGGACTACTTCGAGCGGATGCACGGCAACGCCCTCAGGCTCTTCAAGGCCATCGGCATCGAAAACGGCGTGCTGATGCTGTCCGCCTTCTATGAGGACGGCGAGTTCTACGTGTACGACACCGGCTTCCGCCTCCAGGGCGAGGCACCGCATCTGCTGATGAAGGCGGTGCAGGGCTTCGACCAGCGGGAAATGCTGATCCGCTTTGCCCTGACCGGCAGCGAGGGCGAGCTGGATCTGGCGAAGGACGACGATCCCTACTTCCGCGGCAAATGGGCGGCGACCCTGTGGTTCCTGTTAAAGGAAGGCACGATCAGCCGCATCGAGGGGCTGGACGAGGCGAAGAAGGATCCCCGGGTGGTGGCCGACGTGCGCCGTCTCGGCGTAGGCGACCGGATCCTGCCGGAATGGATCGGCACCGAAAAGCAGGTGCTCACCAGGATGTATCTGGTCTGCGACAGCAAGGAGGCACTGGCAGAGTGCCTGGCCGAGTATCAGGAGAAGGTAAAGGTCTTTGACGGGCAGGGAAGAAGCATGCTGCTGAAGGGCTTCGACCCGCAAGGAGCGCTGGAGCTGTAAGGCATTTGAAGAGATATGATGGAAAATGCGTTGAAAAATAAAGTGATCGTCGTTTCCGGCGGCACGAAGGGCGTCGGAAAGGCCGCGGCGGAGGAATTTGCCCGGCAGGGCGCGAGGGTCGTCATCGGCGGGCGGGACGAGTCCGCCGCGCAGCAGTCGCTCAGGGTCATGAAGACCTACGGCAGCGAGGGCCTCTTCGTGTATACGGACCTGCTGAAGGTGGAGGACTGCCGGAAACTGCTGGACAAGGCCTACGAGCGCTTCGGCAAAGTGGACGGCCTGTACCTCTACGCGGGGGTGACGCCGGTGTCTGCGCTGGACGACTGCGACGAGGCCACCTTCGATCTGGTGACCGACACCAACTATAAGGCGGCCTTTTTCTGCTGCCAGCAGGCGATCAGGTACATGCGCCTGGGAGGCGGCGGGTCCATCGTCTTTACCGGCTCGGCCCATGCCTGGGGCGGCCAGAAGGACCGGGCGGCCTATGCCTGCTCCAAGGGCGTCCTGAAGACGCTGATGGAGCACATCGCCCACAACTACGCGGCGGAGCATATCCGGGCGAACTACCTGACGCTGGGCTGGACGCCCACGGAGGGCGAGGTCAGCCTGCGGAGGACCCAGGGAGAGAGCGAGGCGGAGCTGAGAAGGCGCGCCGCCGGCATCCTGCCCATGGGAAGAATGCTGGAACGCAGTGATTATCTGGAGGCGCTGGTCTACATGATGAGCGACGCTTCCTCCATGATGACCGGAAGCATTTTCCGCATCACCGGCGGAGAATACATCTGAGCCCGGCCCCCGGAAGGAGAGCGCCCGGCGGAAAAAAGGAATTGCCATGAGAATCAACGTGACCCGGTCATCCATGCCGGATTTTGAGGAATACTGCGCGGAGATCCGCAGCATGTGGGACAGCCACTGGCTCACCAACATGGGCGAGAAGCATCAGGCCCTGCAGCAGCAGCTGGAGGCCTATTTGGGCGTGCCCCACGTGGTGCTTTATACCAACGGCCATCTGGCTCTGGAAAATGCGATCGCCGCCATGAAGCTGCCCGCGGGAGGCGAGGTCATCACCACGCCCTTCACCTTCGTGTCCACGACCCACGCCATCGTGCGGAACGGCCTGACGCCGGTCTTTGCCGACATCGACCCGGAGACCTATTGCCTGGACCCGAAGAAGGCCGAGGCCCTGATCACGGAGAAGACGGTCGCCATCGTGCCGGTGCACGTGTACGGCAACCTCTGCGACACGGAGGCCTTTGCCGCGCTGGCGGAGAAATATCATCTGAAGCTGATCTACGACGCCGCTCACGCCTTCGGGGTGCGCTATAAGGGAAAAAGTTCGGCCTGCTTCGGCGACATGTCCATGTTCAGCTTCCATGCCACCAAGGTGTTCAATACCATCGAGGGCGGCGCGCTCTGCTTTGCGGACGGCAGCCTGGTGCAGGAGATGAACGACCGGAAGAATTTCGGGATCCGGGATGAGGAGACCTGCGAATACGCCGGCGGCAACGCCAAGATGAATGAATTCCAGGCCGCCATGGGCCTCTGCAACCTGCGGCATCTGGAGGCGGAGATCGCCAAACGGAAGGCGGTCTGCGAGGCCTACCGGAAGCGCCTTTCCGGAGTCCCCGGTCTGAAGCTGATGCAGCCCCAGAAGGACGTGACCCCGAACTACGCGTATTTTCCGGTGATCTTCGACGGCTTTAAGCACACCCGGGACGAGGTTTACGCCCTGCTGCGGGCGGAGGACATCGTGCCCCGCAAATACTTCTATCCGCTGACCAGCGATTACGGCGTGTACCGGGAGCGCTACGGCGGCGGAGCGCGGACGCCCATCGCCGCTCACATGGCGGACTGCGTGCTGACGCTGCCCATGTACGCGGATCTGGCGCTGTCCGACGTGGACCGCATCTGCGATATCATCCTGGATACGCCCCGCAGCCGCTGACGGGCCACGGCCGTTCAATTCAGTCAAATAAGTCTTATAGGAAGTCCTTATGTCTGCTCTGGTATCTATTATCTGCCTGACCTATAATCACGAAGCCTACCTCCGGGAGACCCTGGAGGGCTTTGTGATGCAGAAAACCGACTTCCCATTTGAGGCGCTGGTGCACGAGGATGCCTCCACCGACGGGACCGCGGCGATCCTCCGGGAGTACGAAGCGAAATACCCGGAGATCATAAGGCCCGTCTACCAGACGGAGAATCAGTATTCCAAGCCCGGCGTCTATATCGTCAAGACCTTCCTGCTGCCCCGGGCAGAGGGCAAATACTTCGCCGTCTGCGACGGAGACGATCCCTTCACCGACCCGGAAAAGCTGCAGAAGCAGGTGGATTTTCTGGAGACCCATCCGGAATACAGCTGCTGCGTCCACCGGGCGCGCTGGCACGTGGCGGGAACGGCGCCGGAGACGGACCGGATCTATCCGGAGCTGACGGAGGGCGAGGATTTCACCGCGGAGGATATCATCCGGAGAGGCGCGGGGCTGTTCGCCACCAATTCCTTCCTGATCCGCCGGGAGGCCTACGCCACGATCCCGGAGACCTTTAGAGTGCCCGAGGTGGGGGACTATACCACGCTGATGTACGCGGCGATCTGCGGCAAGGTTCGGTGCCTGCCGGAGGTGATGAGCGTCCATAACGACGGGGTGGAGGGCTCCTGGACCAAACGGGTGTGGGACGATATCCCCAAGCGCATCGCCCAGGAGAAGGCCATCATCACCATGCTGGAGCGGGTGGATGCCGCCTATGCCGGCCGCTACACCGCGGCCATCGCCGAGGCGAAGGCTATGCGGGAGGGCTATATCCGGGAGCTGGAGTATCAGGCCCTGCTTAAGGAGGGCCGGCTGGCGGAGGCCGGGCGGCCGCCCTACCGGGAGCTGTACCGGCGGGACCGGAGACTGGCGCGCCGGGCAAAGCTGAAAAAGCTGCTGCCGGGGCTGGTGCGGTTCAAGCGGCGGCTGCTGGGGCAGCCTCTGCCGGAAGAGGAGGTGCCGCATGAAGCCTGAAACGGACCTCGTGAAGGAGGAGATGACCGGGCCGAAGAACAGCCGGGTGGCCAGCAACTTCCTCTGGCGGCTCTTCGAGCGCTTCGGCGCCCAGGGCGTGACCCTGGTGGTGAGCATCGTGCTGGCGCGGATCCTGGATCCCGAGGACTACGGCACCATCGCGCTGGTCACGGTCTTCATCTCGATCCTCAGTGTATTTGTGACCAGCGGCGTGAACGACGCCCTGATCCAGAAGAAGGACGCGGACGAGCTGGATTTTTCCTCCATGTTCTTCTTTAATATCGTGCTGTGTCTGTTCCTGTACGCGCTGATGTTCGTATCGGCGCCCGGGATCGCCCGCTTCTACAGGCGGCCGGATCTGGTGCCCTACATCAGGGTGCTGAGCCTGCTGCTGGTCTGCTCGGGCGTCAAGAACATCCAAAGCGCCTACGTTTCCCGGCACATGCTGTTCAAGCGCTTCTTTTTTGCCACGCTGGGCGGCACGGTCGCGGCTGCCGTGGTGGGCATCTGGATGGCGCTGAAGGGCTGCGGCGTCTGGGCACTGATCGTCCAGAACCTGGTCAATTCCACCCTGGACACACTGATCCTCTGGCTGACGGTGAAATGGCGGCCGAAGCTCATGTTCTCCATGAAGCGCCTGAAGGCTCTGCTGGCCTATGCCTGGAAGCTGACGGCCTCCGCGCTGGTGGATACGGTGTACAACCGGCTGTATCAGCTGATCATCGGCAAGAAATACACCGACCTGGACCTGGCCTATTATAATAAGGGCGATACCTTCCCCAATCTGCTGGTGACCAGCATCAACTCCGCCACGGACAGCGTGCTGCTGCCCATGCTCAGCGCGCAGCAGGAGAGCCCGGAACGGGTGAAGGAGATGACAAGGCGGGCCATCAAGCTCAGCTCCTACGTGATCATGCCGGTGATGTTCGGCTTTGCCGCGGTGGCGGAGCCGACGATCCGGCTGCTGCTCACCGATAAATGGCTGCCCTGCGTCCCGTATCTCCGCATTTTCTGCGTGACCTACGCCTTTTTCTGCGTGCACGTCGCCAACCTGAACGCCATCAAGGCTTTGGGCCGCAGCGACCTGTACCTGAAGCTGGAGGTCGTGAAGAAGCTGGTCGGCCTGTCGGTGGTCCTGGTCTCCATGTGGTACGGGGTCTACGTGATGGCCCTGAGCTCCCTGCTCACCAGCGTGCTCAGCCAGCTGATCAACAGCTGGCCCAACCGGAAGCTGCTGGGCTACGGCTACGGCGAGCAGTTAAAGGACATGCTGCCGCATTTGCTGCTGTCCGGCGGGATGGCGCTTGCGGTCTATACCCTGGGCCTTTTGGGCCTGGGCGACCTGCCGACCCTGATCCTGCAGATCCTGCTGGGCGCCGCCATCTACGTGGTCGGCTCCCTGCTGCTCAAGCTGGACAGCTTCACCTATATCCTGACGCTGATCAGACCCTTCCTGCCGGGCGGCAGAGGGGCCGGAGAGGATAAGGCATGAACGAAGAAGCCACGATAAACAGACAGGACGCGGAGAGCTACTGCCGGGCAAATCCGGATATCGGGATCCGTGACCTGTTCAAATTTCTGTTCCAGTCCTGTCTGGGCTGTGAGCATCTGATCGCCGCGCCGGAAAAGGCGCTCGCGTGGATCCGGAAAGAAGCGGAGCAGGCGGAGGAGGACGATCTGCCGGAGATCGAATATCTGGACGGCGAGTATTGCCGCGTCCATCTGAAGCTGCTGCGCCGGGGCGCGGACCCGGAGACCCTTTGCCGCCTGTTCGTGCGGTCCGCGGAGCCGGTCCCCGGTGGACGAGAGAGGCTCGAACGGGAACTGGAACGGCTGACGGCCGCTGCCGGAAGAGGGGAGCTCCCCTTTTCGCGGGAGGAGCTGGCCCGGGCGATCGAAGCCTGGAAGGAAGAGGGCTTCCCGCCGGTGCACCATTCCGAGGGCTTCCGCGCAGCGCATCATCCGGCCTACCGGGTGATCCGCACCGAGTTTTTACCGCAATTATTCGCCGGAAGGGCTGACTGACCGGCAGACTGGTGTATTATGATGTCATCGAAAGAACTGTTCCGTATGGTCCTGGCCGCCATGTTTCTGGCCCTGGCTCTGGTGCTTCCCTTCCTGACCGCGCAGATCCCTCAGGTCGGCAGCGCCCTTTGTCCCATGCATATCCCCGTGCTGCTCTGCGGCTTCTTCTGCGGCCCCCTTTACGGCTTGGCCGTGGGCCTGATCGCGCCTCCGCTGCGGTTCCTCCTGTTCGGGATGCCGCCGCTGATGCCGAACGGCATCGCCATGGCCTTTGAGCTGGCGGCCTATGGCCTGTCCTCCGCGCTGCTGTACCGGCTGCTGCCGAAGAAAAAGCTCTGCGTGTATCTGGCGCTGATCGGCGCGATGCTGTTCGGCCGTCTCGTCTGGGGCGCGGCGGAGGTGATCCTGCTCGGCCTGGGAAACGCCCGGTTCAGCTGGGCCGCCTTCGTGTCCGGCGCCTTCCTGAAGGCCTTGCCCGGGATCCTGGTGCAGCTCATCCTGATCCCTCCGTTAGTCATCCTGCTGAAGAAAAATACCGGCGCGCCGTAACGCTACGGGTGGATAAGGATGTTTTTTGGTTTTGTACAGTAAAATCAGATATAAGAGATATTGACAAATCAAAATTTTCCGAGGTGATATATTTGAAGTGCGCATTAGCAGCAATGGGATTTATAAATGAGAACGTGCAATACAACCAAAAAGTAATCGTTGATACTATAGCAAAATGTTCAAGGGATGTTGATATCGTTATATTTGGCGAAGCTTTTTTGCAGGGATTTTATGGCGCAACTTTTGACACAGAGCATGATAAGAATGTAGCATTTAGTCGGAAAGATTTGATAATAAAAGAAATAGCAACTGCTGCAAAAGAATATAACATAGCGGTATCGTTTGGCTTTATTGAAAAAGAAAAGGATAACTTTTATAGTTCACAAATGACGATAGATTCAGACGGAAAAATAATTGACATATATCGAAGAGTGTCTCCGGGATGGAAAGAAAATTTTGCATGCGACAGATATTGTGAAGGGAAAGGATTTCATACGTTTGAGTTTAATAGGAAAAAAATAGCCATTGGTCTGTGCGGGGATTTGTGGTTTGAGGAAAATATACGCAGCATTAACGATACACATCCGGATTTGGTTTTTTGGCCGGTTTATACAGATTTTAACTTTACGGAATGGAATAATGCGATTAAGTATGAGTATGCAGAACAAGCTGACAAAATAAATGTTCCTGTTTTATATGTCAATTCTTTTTGTATAGACAAAAAAGATGAATGTGAAATTGCAAAAGGAGGGGCAGTTTTGTTTGATAATGGTAAAATTGTCAAGGAAATCTCAGCCGGAAAAGAAGGCATTCTTTTTGTAGAATGTTAACAGTCATTTAATCCGACAAATCCCAGTTGTCGAGCTAAAAGAAACAAACCGCTGAAAAGTTTTTCTTTTTCAGCGGGTATCTTTGTCTCATGCCATAGCAAGCAGGGAAATTATATATAATTTCCGAATAGTGAAATATTTGCCTACGGCAAATGTGAAATAATCGCATAGCGATTGTGAAATATTGCTTCGCAATGTGAAA
>JAZLJI010000123.1:0-17702 GCA_045617825.1 Lachnospiraceae bacterium | reverse complement strand
GACCGACGTCTCTCGGGCGCTTTTCCGTTCCGGCCGTCCGGCTCAGCGGAAGGCTCAGATCTTCATCTTGTCGAAGGCCTCTTCCACGGCCTTTTCCACGCGGGCGTCCTTATGCAGCATCCCGGTCACCCGGCCCACCAGATCCGGAACGGATTCCAGCAGATGCATCACCTTATCCTCTTCCTGGATATTGATGATCCGGGCCTTGCCCTTCTGGACCAGCAGCACGCAGTTGGGGCTCATCTTGGCGCCCATACCGCCGCCGCCCAGGTTCGTGCTGTATTTTTCGTTCACGTTCGCGCCGGCGCCCATGCCGAAGGAAACGTTGACCAGCGGCAGGATATAGGTTTCCGCGTCGATCTTGATGGCTTCACCCACCACGGTCTTGGTGCTGAAGAAATGGTCCATTCCGTTGAACATGGACTCCATGGTTTCCGCAAGTTTATTCTTATCTGCCATTGTCGACCTCCTCTGGCCTCTTTTGTTCGGCGGCTCCGGGCACAGGCTTTGCCTTTTCCGGATCATCCTTGTGAATAAAGTATCTGATCCACTGACGGATCCTGCGGTTCAGCAGGAGCCTCAGGGCTGCTCCCAGGAATATTCCCAGGCGTATCCTTTCCTTCAGGGCCACGTAGCCCTTCAGTTCCTTCCGATCATAGACCCCCGTGACCCGGATATGGTCTCCGTACAGGGGGTAGAGCCGGTACAGCTTTCCCATGAGCTCGCCGGTCTTCGCGGGATTTCCCGTGCCGAAGGAGCCCTCGATCAGCAGCTCCGTGGGCAGCAAATGCTTCCCGATCCGTTTGAGCTGCCGCTTGACCAGCTCCAGCGCCCTGTGGTTTTTCTCTTCCTGAAGCATGTCCAGGAACCACAGGAGCTTTTCCTCCAGCCCCGCCAGCTTATCCTCCAGCCCCGCCAGCTTATCGGCAAGGCCTTCACTGCTCTTTTCTCCGGCGGCGTCCTCAGTGTTCCCGGCGTCGCTCTCCGGCGCGTCCTCCTCTGAGGTCTCCGCGAGGGTCTCCGCGTACAGCTCGGACACGGGTACGATCTCCGGGCAGGGGTAGCCTTCCGCTTCAGGGCCTTCCGCAGGCTCCGCTTCGGCTTCCTCCGCAGGCTCCGCATCGGCCGGGGTGTCTGCGTCTGCATCAGCCTCTGCCGTAGGCTCCGCGGGCTCCTCGGGCTCCGCTTCGGCTGCCTCCTCCGGAGGCTCGTCCTCCGGTCCCCAGTCGCCCAGTTTTTTCTTGAAGGGCTTCCAGATCCCCAGCAGCACCACTCTCAGCAGACCGTGGTCCTTCAGCCATTCCAGCTTGACCAGGACCGCCTTGAGCAGCCAGTGGACCCGGGCCCGGGCTCTCACTTCCTCCTCATACCTGAGCTTCAGGTCCATCCGTATCGGGACCGCCAGCACCAGGATCAGGATCAGCAGCGCCAGTCCCAGGATGCCCAACAGCACGAAGCCCAGGATCTTCAGGCACTGCAGCAATATCATGATCACGGTAGGGATAGGCTCACCTCCCCTCTGTCGGTAAAGGCAGACTCCGGCAGGCTTTCCACGTAAGCGCGGATGTCCGGCTTACCGATGGCAGCCGCCGCGTCCTCCGCCATTTGCAGCACCAGCAGCCTGGCCTCCCGGCGGTTCACCGCCAGTCCCAGGATGACCACGTCCTTATCGGCGTAGAAGCGGTTCCGCAGCCGGCCTGCAGGGGTGATATCCACGTAGTCCTCCGTATGCGTGGAAAGCATCAGGCACTGACAGAAGCCGAAGGCTCCCTTCTCGCCCTTTTCGATGACTGCCATCACACGGCGGCAGCAGCCTTCCACATGTTTTCCCACATACAGGGGTCTCAGCCACTTCATCCCTTACTCCTTCAGTATTCCGGGGTTTTTCAGCAAATACTCGACGAACGAGCCTACGGTCAGCGCCAGCGCGATCCACATCAGGACCTGCGTTAAGATCTGCCAGGGGGTCCAGTCAAAGGGGAACAGCAGGGCGATCAGCCAGAAGGTCTGGAAATTAGCCTTGCGCTTGCCCAGACGGGAGGCAGAAATCACCATCTGCTTCTCCGCAGCGATCATCCGGAAGCCGGTCATGGCAAATTCCCGTCCCAGGACGATCAGCACCGCCCAGACGGGGACCCGGCCCAGACTGACCAGGCAGACCAGGACCGCCGTCACCAGCAGCTTATCCGCCAGCGGATCCATGAATTTTCCGAAGTTCGTGATCAGGTTCCTTCTTCGGGCAATGAGCCCGTCCAGCATATCCGTTACGGATGCCAATATGAAAAGGACGCCGGCGGCGATCCCGGCCCCGCTGCTCTTTCCTAACAGCAGGAGCAGCACCGTGGGGATCACGGCGATCATCCGCAGTATCGTCAGCTTATTCGGCAGGTTCATCGATGACCTCCCCTAAAAGATCGTAGTCTCTGGCTCCGGTCACCCGGACCCGGACAAAGTCTCCGCTCATGAATTCTCTGTCGGCAGGGAAGAACAGCAGGCCGTCCACCTCGGGCGCGTCCATCGGCGTACGGGCGGCGTAAACGCCCTCCTCGGGGATATACCCCTCCACCATCACTTCCATTTCCCGGCCCGGCAGAGCAAGGTTCTTTTCATAGGCAATGCTCTGCTGCAGACGCATCAGCTCGTTCCGTCTGCGCACCGCCGTCCGCTTGGGCACCCGGTCTCCGAAGCCGTAGGCCGCCGTGCCCTCTTCCCGGGAATAGGCAAATGCCCCCATCCGGTCGAAGCGTAGCTCCCGCAGCAGGGCCAGGTTCTCCTGATGGTCCGCCTCGGTCTCCCCGGGGAAGCCGCTCATCAGCGTGGTCCGCAGTGTGATATCGGGGATCTCCCGACGCAGCTTCGCCACGAGTGCCCGGATATCCGCGCCGGTGGTCCTCCGGCCCATGCGGGCCAGCACCGCGTCCGAGGCGTGCTGGATCGGCAGGTCCAGGTAATGCAGCAGCTTTTTCTCCTGCTTCATCATCAGGATCATCTCATCGTTAAGCTCCTCGGGATAGCCGTACAGCAGACGGATCCATCTGATCTCCGGGATCTTCGCCAGCGCGCGGACCAGCTCCGGCAGAGCCTTCCTGCCGTACAGGTCGGTGCCGTACAGGGTCGTTTCCTGGGCCACCAGGATCAGCTCCCGCACGCCGCTCTCCGCCAGCCGCCGGGCCTCCCCGATCAGCGTCTCCATCGGATAGCTGCGGTAATGTCCGCGGATATAGGGGATCGCGCAGTAGGTGCAGTATTTGTCGCAGCCCTCCGCGATCTTCAGATAGGCGTAATGGCCGCCGGTGGTGATCTGTCTCACGCCGCCGATCATCGGCAGACGGCTGCTGTCCTCCGTGATCCGGACCTTCTCGCCGCTTCCGGCCTCCGCCGCGGCCAGGGCATCCTTCACTGCCGTGACGATCCGGTCCCAGGAGCCGATGCCCACGATGCCGTCCAGCTCCGGCAGCTCGGTCAGGATCTCCTCCTGATAACGCTCCGCCAGACACCCGGCTGCCAGAAGGACCCGGCAGCTGCCGCTTTCCTTATACTGGGCCAGCCGCAGGATGGTCTCGATGCTCTCCTCCTTGGCGTCGCCGATGAAGGCACAGGTATTGACGATGATCACCTCGGCTTCCTGTTCCCGGTCGGTAAAGCAGAAGCCCTCCCGGGCCAGCAGCCCCAGCATTTCCTCTGAATCCACCAGATTCTTATCACAGCCCAGCGATTCAAAGAAGATCTTGTTCATCGTTTAGTTTTCCTCGGCGGGCTCTTCGGTCTTCTCCTCAGCGGGAAGCTCCTCGGCAGGCTGCTCCTCCTCAGGCTGAGCCTCGGCCTCCGGGGCCTCCTCCTGTGCCGCGTGCTTGGCGGCAAATTCAGCCTCCATCTTCTCCCGCTCCGCGTCGGTCAGGATGCGGATCTTGCCCTCGTCCAGCTCCTCCACGGCGATGGACAGTGGCTTGCGGCTATGGTCTTCCTCTTCCATATAGCCGTTGTCCACCATCTGTCTGGCCCGCTTGGCGGTGCCCATCACGATGGTGTAGCGGCTCTTGACTACGGGCTCCTCGCCCTCAGCCTGGTTATTGATCTTGGTCATCAGCTCCGAATAGGAAGGATGCAGCATGTTCAGTCTCCTTTATGATAATAACTTAGTTTTGTGTACGGTGATTTATTTGTTTTATAAGCTCTTCAGGATCTCCCGCAGATCCGCGCGGATCTGCTCCGCCAGCGCCAGGGTCTCCTCACGGCTTCTTCTGAGGCTGCCCTTGCTCTGGGCCAGCCGGTGGATCTCCTCGGCGGTGGTGTCGACCTCGTCGTTGACCACGACGTAATCATACTGCGGGATGACGTCGGTCTCCTCTACGGCCCGCATGACCCGGCCCCGGATCTGCTCCTGAGATTCCGTGCCTCTGCCGGTCAGCCGCTTCATCAGCTCCTCCGCGCTGGGGGGAATGATGTAGATCAGCTTGGCGTCGGGGCAGGCCCGCTTCACGTTCAGCGCGCCCTCCACCTCAATATCCAGGATGATGCTGTGGCTCTGGTTCCGCTGATCCTCCACGTAGGATCTCAGGGTGCCGTAGCAGCGGTCCAGATACTCAGTATGCTCCAGGAAGCGGTCCTCCTTCACGTACTGGTCAAAGGTCTCCCGGTCGATGAAGAAGTACTCCCTGCCGTCCAGCTCGCCGGGACGGGGGCTTCTGGTGGTCGCCGAGACCGAGAAGCTGTACTCCGGGTGGTCCTTCATCAGTTTGGCGATGACCGTCCCCTTGCCTACTCCGGAAAATCCGGAAACGACCAGGAGCGCACCCTTCTTTTCTTTTTCTTTTTTTCTTCTTCCAAACATCTTCTTTCCTCTTTCATTGACTTTACGTACAGGCTTTATTATAATGCATTGTGGATTTTTCGTCAACTTGAAGCGGGAAATTAAGGAGGTTTTTCATGGAAAAAGCCAAGAAAATACTGGCTCTCGTCACCGTCGTCGTCCTTTTGGACTCTTATTTGCTGTGTCTCATCTTCGCCGTGACGGATCCCGGCAGGGCCAGCACCACCTTCAAGGCCGCCCTGGGCCTCACCATCGCGCTGCCGGTGGTGCTCTACGGCTGTCTGCTGCTGGCCAAGGTCCTGGGCCCGAAGCCCGGGGAGCCCGTTCCCGAGGAGACTCCCGAAGCGGAGGAGGAGCCTGGGGACGGCGCAGAAGAGCCGAAGACCTGACGCGGTTTTCTGCGCAGAGGCGCGCCCCTGCGGTCCCGGTCCGAAGCGCGATGGGGGTCCGCGAAGGCGCACATTCCTCCTTGCCGTTTTCCGGGCAATATACTATAATAAGATAGATATTCTGCCGTTCGGTCAGCGGACCGGGGGCAGAAGGGTCAAAGACGATTTTTACCTGCAAGAAGGGTGAACGATGAAAACGGTAGACATTGTGGTCCCCTGCTTCAACGAGGCGGAGGGGCTGAGACTTTTTCTGACGGAGACCGAAAAGATGGTCTCCGCCATCGCGGGCTACGAGTTCCGCTATATCTTTATCGACGACGGGAGCCGGGACAACTCCCTTGTTCTGATGCGGGAAATGGCCTCAGGAAATCCGCGGGTGCATTATATCTCCTTCTCCCGGAATTTCGGGAAGGAGGCCGGCATGTACGCCGGACTGACCCATTCCGACGGCGATTACGTGATCATCATGGACGCGGATCTGCAGCATCCGCCGGCACTCATCCCTCAGATGATCGCCGCCGTGGAGGAGGGCTATGACTGCGCCGCCGCGATGCGCACCGACCGGGAGGGCGAGAAGGGCCTCCGGAGCTTCCTCTCCGGCCTCTTCTACCGCTTCAGCAACGCGCTCACGGAGGTGAAGCTGCCGCAGAACGCCGTGGATTTCCGGATCATGAGCCGCAAAATGGTGGACTCCCTCTGCGCCCTGTCCGAGGTGGAGCGCTTTTCCAAGGGCCTGTTCGCCTGGGTGGGCTATTCCACCAAATGGCTGCCCTACGAGAACGTGGAGCGGGCCGTGGGCACCAGCAAATGGAGCTTCAAGGGCCTCGTCAAATACGCCATCGACGGCATCACCGCCTTCACGGTGGCGCCCCTCCGGCTGGTCCGCAACACCGGCGCGGTGCTCTTCTGCCTGTCGCTGATCTACATCCTGATCACCCTGATCAAGACGCTGGTCACCGGCATCGACGTGCCCGGCTATGCCTCGCTGCTCTGCGTGGTGCTTTTCCTGGGCGGCGTGCTGGAGCTCTCCATCGGGATCGTCGGCGAATACATCGCCCACATCTATCTGGAGGCTAAGGACCGTCCCATCTGCATCATCCGGGAGACCGATCTGGAGGAGAAGCGATGAACAAGCTGATCGACTGGCTGGACCGCCTTTCCGCCCGCTATCCGAACAAATACCTGAACCGGGAGACCATCATGTATCTGGTCTTCGGCGTCCTCACCACCCTGGTGAACTGGATCGTCTACTACGGGCTCTCCTTTGCCGGGGTCCCCTATCTGCTGGCTCAGGTGATTGCCTGGATCGCAGCGGTGGTCTTCGCCTATTACACCAACCGCAAATACGTATTTGACAGCAAAACGCAGGGGAGAAAGGCTGTCCTGAAGGAGTTCTTCGCCTTCATCGGCGCCCGGCTCCTCACCTTCCTGATCGAGACCGCCCTGCTTTTCGTCCTGGTCGATCTCTGTCACTTCTCGGACAAGTGGATGAAGATCCCGGTCTCCGTGATCACGGTCATCCTCAACTATGTTTTCAGCAAACTGTTTATTTTCAAAAAGGAGCAAGCTCATGAAAAAGAACAAACGGAGCTTTGAAGAGAAGCTGCCTCTGCTGCTGGCCTTTGCGCTGCCGATCCTGATCATGCTGGGCATCTTTGCCGGCAAGGAGATCTATCCCTTCGGCAACCGCTGCTTCCTGCGCACGGACCTCTACCACCAATACGTGGCCTTCTTTGAGAATTTCGCCGAGCGGGTCCGGAACGGTCAGAGCCTGAGCTATGCCTGGGAGATCGGTCTGGGCAGCAATTATCTGGCGCTGTTCGCCTACTATCTCAGCGGGCCCATGCAGCTGCTGGCCTTTCTGATCCCCGAGGGGAGCATCATCGAATTCATCACCGCTCTGATCGTGCTCAAGATCGGTCTCTGCGGTCTGTCCATGGCCTGGTACCTGTCCAAGCGGTTCAATACCAGACATATCGGCATCACCTTCTGCGGCGTCTGCTATGCCCTCTCCGGCTACATGGCCGCCTACAGCTGGAACGTGATGTGGCTGGACGTGCTGTGGCTCACCCCCGTCGTGCTGTACGGTCTGGAGCTGCTGGTGGAGAAGAACAAGCCCTTCCTGTACTGCATTTCCCTGGGGCTGGCGATCCTCTGCAATTACTACATCGGCATCATGCTCTGCATCTTCCTGGTGTTCTATTTCATCTGCCGGATGCTCTGCCTGCCGGAGAAGACGCCCTTCAGGCAGTATTTGCTGAAGATCTTCAACTTCGGCCTCTTCTCGCTGCTGGCGGGCGCGCTGGCCGCCGTGCTGATCGTCCCGGCTGCCTTTGCCCTGCAGGGCACCGCCTCCGCGGACTCCAGCTTCCCCAAGAAGATCCAGAATTACTTCGCCCTGCTGGAAATGCTGGCCCGCCACATGGTGGTGGTGGACGTGGAGACCGGTCTGAACCATTGGCCGAACCTGTACTGCGGCGTCGGCGTATTCCTGCTGGTCCCCATGTATTTCATGAACCGGGACGTGCATTTCAAGGAAAAGATGGCCAACATCCTGATGATCGGCTTCATGCTCCTGGGCTTCAATACCAATGCCCTGAACTTCATCTGGCACGGCCTGCACTATCCCAACTCCCTGCCCTGCCGTCAGTCCTTCCTGTACAATTTCGTGCTGCTGGTGATGTGCTTTGAAGGGATCCGGGCCCTGCCCAAGCTGCCGAAGGGCAAGCTGCTGGGGACCATGTGGGGCTCCGTCGCCCTCATCATGATCCTCGAGGTGATCTGCGATCCCGAGGAGATCCCCTACTACGCCTGCTATGCCACCATCCTCTTTATCTGCCTGTACGCCTTCATCTTCTACCTGCACAAGGTCCGGAGGGTCGACGGCGTCACCGCCGCGGCGCTGGGCATCTGTCTGCTGATCATCGAGATGGGCCTGAATACCGCGGTGACCAGCGTATCCACCGTGGACCGGTCGGAATTTACCCGCTACGATAAGAGCTACGACGAGCTGATCGCCGCCACCGGCGAGCCCGAGGGCAGCTTCTACCGGATGGAGCGGAATTCGCTGCGCACCAAGAACGACGGGCCGTATTTCGGCTACCGTTCCGCCTCGATCTTCTCCTCCACCACCTACGCGAAGATCTCCAATCTCTACAAGAAGATCGGCCTGGAGGGCAACACCAACGCCTACGCCTTCAACGGTGCGACGCCCCTCATCCACTCGCTGCTCTCCGTCAAATACCGCATCTCCGACACCAAGCTGCCGGACAGCCCTCTGTATCAGGAGAAGGCCTCTGCCCTGGATGCCAAGATGGGGATCTCCTATCTGTATGAAAATACCTACACCCTTCCTCTGGGCTTCCTGGTGCCGGCGGATATGCCGGAGCTGTGGACCATGAGCGGAAACCCGATCAAGGTGCAGAACAGCTTCGTCAACCTGTCCACCGGTCTCGGGAACGTGCTGAACTCCGTCAGCACTAAGACGGAGGGCACCGTTCTGACCGCCACGGCGCCCGAGGACGCCTTCTATTTCGCCTACACCAGCGGCGTGACCAAGGTCACCGCCAGCGTGGACGGGGCCGGCTCCCGGGTCTGGGACTGCGTGAACCGGGGCTATCTGGTCAATTTCGGCTACTGCAAGGCCGGCTCCGAGCTGAAGCTGGTGAACAGCGAATCCGGCAATATCTCCGGCACCGTTTACCGTTTTGATACCGACCTCTTCATCGAAGCCTACGAGCGGCTGACCGCTCAGCCCTTCACCATCACCGAATGGTCCGATACCCGGAAGCTGACGCAGATCAAGGGCACCGTGACGACTGAGGAAAGCGCCTGCCTGATGTTCTCCATCCCTTACGACGAGGGCTGGAAGGCCACCGTCGACAGACAGCAGGTGGATCCCATCTCCATTGCCGCCGGCTCTCTGCTGGCCCTGCAGCTTCCCGCAGGAAGCCATGAGATCGCGATCAGCTATACCGCCAAGGGCGCTTCTCTGGGTCTTTGGATCAGTCTGGCCGCTCTGGCCCTGCTCCTGCTCATCGCTCTGCTGCTCTTCGTGCTGCGCAGCCTGAAGGCCCGCCGCAGTGAGAAAGAAGAACATGAGGAGGACCTTCTGGCGGCCGCTCCCGGCAAGGAGCGCATGGAGCGCTTACGGGAGCTGGACGCGCAGGAAAGAGAGCGGGATGGTCTGACCGAGGAGACAGGGGCCCATTTGCCGAAGGGGGGTTCCCCCGCGGAAAAGCGCCGGGAGCAGCAGCTGCTGGAGCTGGAGCCCGAGAAAAGCGTCGGTGACCGGCTGATCGAGGAGCTGAGTCAGAGCGAGGCCGCCCCCGCCGCGGAGGCCGCGGAGGAGCCGAAGGAAGCGGCAGACAAGGCCGCCGAGGCAGTGAAGGAAGCGGCTGACGAGGCACTGAAGGAAGCGGCTGACGAGGCCGCCGAGGCGGTCGTGGCGCAGGTGCTCGAGGGCTTCACCCTGCTGACCGACAGCGCCGAAGACGCTCCCGCAGACAAGCAGTAAGGAGGCCGCCACCCATGCTGGAAGAGATCAGAAAAGGCTATATCGGACATCCCGCGCAGCTCTGCACGGTGCGGCGCGTGACCCTTGAGGAGGGCAAGGCCCGCGGCAGCGAGATCATCGAGGTCAAGACCGCCGGCGGCCTGGAGCTGGATCTGCTGCCCGGAAACGGCCTGGACATCGGTCAGGCCCGCTACCTGGGGCAGAACATGACCTTCCTCTGCAAGAACGGCTACGACAGCCCCGCGGTGGATCATCCCTTCGAGCTGGAGTTCCTGCATACCTTCCCGGGCGGCCTGCTCTACAGCTGCGGCCTGAGAAATGCCGGTCCCGCCGGACGGGACGGCAGCGAATGGCAGCCCATCCACGGCCGCCTGCATACCCTGCCCGCGGAGCTGGTCTCCGCCGAGGTGAGTGACGACACGATCACCGTCTCCGGGACCGTCCGCGAAACGGCCCTCTTCGGCTCCGCTCTGGTGCTGAAGCGGGTGATCCGCATCCCGGTCTACGGCAGCAGCGTGGAGATCACGGACACCCTGACCAATGAGACCCCCCGGGATGAGCAGATCCTGCAGCTGTATCACTGCAATTTCGGCTATCCGCTGCTCAGCGAGGAGGCCCGGCTGATCCTGCCGGAAAACCGCACCACCGAGGGAAAATCCCCCTATGCTCAGGAGGCGCTGGACAGGCAGCTCTTCTTCGAGGCCCCCGGCGCCGAGGAAAAGGAACGGGTCTATCTTCAGGATATGCAGGAGGAATTCTGGGCCCGCCTGGAAAATCCCGCCCTGAAGATCGCCATGACCCTTTCCTGGAGCGGCGATACGCTGCCCACCCTCTCCGAATGGCGCACCATGGCCTTCGGCGACTATGCCCTGGGTCTGGAGCCCACCAACTGCCGCCTGAGAGGCCGCGTCGGCGAACGGGAGGCGGACAACGCCCTGATCCTGAAGGCCTTTGAAAGCCGCACCAATCGGATCGAGATCCGCTTTTCCGCCCTGTAACAGACAGACAAAAACACCCGGAGGTCCTTCGCGTCACGTCGTGACGTCACCGGCCGCCGGGTGTTTTTTTGTGCTTTGATTATGGGAAAATATGAGCTCTGCCCTTCAGGCTTCCCGCTGCAGGACCTTCAGGATCTCCTCTCCGCTCGAAAGGACCAGGTCCGGCTTATCCGCGGACGCCCTCAGGATCTCCTCCGTGGTCTCGCCGCTCATCACCAGGACGCCGACCGCACCCGCGTTCAGCCCGCTTTTGATATCCGTATAGATCCGGTCTCCCACCACCGCCGTTTCCTCCGGCAGACAGTTTTCCTTCTCCATCGCCATCTCGATCATCAGCGGGGAAGGCTTCCCGATGACGAAGGGGCGTTTGCCGGTGGCGTTGTAGATCATGTCGCAGACGCTCCCGCAGTCGGGAACGCTCCCGTATTCCGTGGGGCACACGTAGTCGGGATTGGTCGCGATATAGGGCAGCTCCCGGGTACAGAGCAGCCGGGACACGTCGTCCAGCTTCCGGTAGGTCAGCTCCGTGTCGTAGCCCATCACGATGCATTCGGTCTCCTCGGTGTCCTCGGTGACGCGGAAGCCGTTCTGCTCCAGCTCCTCCTTCAGCGACCGGGTCCCGCAGACGTAGAGCGTCTTCCCGGGATAATGCCGCTTCAGATAAGAGGCCGTGGCCTGGGACGAGGTCAGAAAATCCCCTTTTTCAGCCGCGATCCCCAGCCGGGCCAGCTTTTCCACGTAGGCGCTGACGCTTTTCGAGGAATTGTTGGTGATGAAAAGATACCGTTTCCCCCGGGCGCGGATCTCCTCCAGCAGCGCCTTCGTGAAGGGAAACAGCCGGTCGCCGATATACAGGGTCCCGTCCATGTCAAACAAAAACAGCCGGATCTCGCTGAGCTTCGTGATATCCATGACAGCCTCTCAGTCTAAATTTGCGGTCGCCACGATATCCGTACCGCAGACGTCCCTGATCATCATATCACCAATCGCGACAGGTGCAAGGACTTTCGCCGCACGGATCTGCCGCATCACCTCAAAAATCTGGTCCTTCGGCACCGGAGAGGCCGTTTTGACGCTGACGGGCCGGTCTCCGCGGTTGCTCACCCGCACCGTGGAGGTCACGGTCCTGGTGGGAGCCGTGCATTCCCGGACGGCATATTCCTTTCCCTTCGGGCAGCCGTTGCCGCTGACCGTAAGAAGGCCTCCCTCCCCCTCGGCGGTCAGCGCGCAGCCCCGCGGGCAAATGATACAGGTAAGCTCTCTTCTCATACTACCTCCTCCGCACTGACGACGATTTCTTCTCCTACCCGGGCCAGATCACCGGCCTTCAGCACCAGCTTCTCCATTTCTCCCGGTGTCGCCCTGAGCCGCTGTACCGTCGTCAGCACCCGGCCGTTCGCGCTCACCGTATAGCGGACCCTGCCCATCGGCTCCCGGACCCTGAGGAACAGCTCCACGTCCTTTTCCGCGTTCCTGTGGACCCGCTGCGGCAGTACGTAGCGGACACCGTCTCCGGGCCGCACCGCGGCGGTCCCTGCGTCCGGCAGAAGCTGTCCCAGGCAATAATCTGCCGCGCCGATCCCGGCGATCTCCGCCTCCTCCGAGACGTAATCCACCAGATCGTGGACCTGCAGGACGTTCCCGCAGGCAAAGATGCCCTCCCGCTCCGTTTGCCGCCGCTCATCCACCAGCGCGCCGTGGGTCAGCTCATCCAGAGGGATGCCGGCCGTTCGGGTCAGCTCGTTTTCCGGGATCAGACCGACGGAAAGCAGCAGGGTGTCGCAGGGAATATCGCGCTCAGTCCCGGGGACGGGCCGGCGGGAGGCGTCCACCTGCGCCACCGTGACGCCCTCCACCCGGTCCTTCCCGCGGATCGCGGTGACCGTGGTGGACAGATACAGCGGAATGCCGAAATCCTCCAGACACTGCACGATATTCCGCTTGAGACCGCCGGAGTACGGCAGGAGCTCGCAGACGGCCTCCACCCGAGCGCCCTCCAGGGACAGGCGTCTGGCCATGATCAGGCCGATATCGCCGGAGCCCAGGATCACGACGCGCTTACCGACCATGAAGCCCTCGCAGTTGATCAGCTTCTGGGCGGTCCCGGCGCTGTAGACCCCCGCGGGACGCGTCCCGGGAATGTTCAGGGCTCCGCGGCTACGTTCCCGGCAGCCCATCGCCAGGATGACGGCCCTGGCCCGGATGGTCAGGAGCCCCTCGGTATTCTGCGCGGTCACGATCCGGTCCGGCGAGATCCCGGTCACCGTGGTCGCGGGATAGATCCTGATGCCGCGCTCCCTGACCATCCTTTCATAAACCGCGGCATATTCCGGCCCTGTCAGCTCCCGGCCCAGCTTATGGAGGCCGAAGCCGTTATGGATGCACTGCTTCAGGATCCCGCCCGGGCTCTCCTCCCGGTCAAGGATGACCACGTCCGTCACGCCGCGGTCGTAGGCTGCGGCAGCCGCGGCCATGCCGGCCGGACCGCCTCCGATCACCACGATATCATGCTCTGTCATCGTCTTCACCTCCCGTCCGGGCCTCGATCAGCTTCGAGCTGCCGCCCTTCTTCGTCACCGTCTCCGGTCTTCTGCCGCTCTCCCGTGCGATCAGCTTCATCACGTAGGGGGAGCAGAAGCCGCCCTGGCAGCGGCCCATGCCGGCCCGCGTCCTGCGCTTGATGCCGTCCAGATCGGTCGGCACCGGGTTCCGGTGCAGCGCCTCCAGGATCTCGCCCTCACTGATCTGCTCACAGCGGCAAACGATCCTGCCGTAGGCCGGATGCTCCCGGATATAGGCGTCCTTTTCCCGGTCGCTAAGGTCCCTGAATGCGTGCATCGCCGGCCGGCGGCCGTCGAAGGCCGTATTTTCGGTCAGGGGCAGGCCGAGCTCCTTCAGTATCCCCACCGCACGGCGGGCGATCGCCACGCAGGAGGTCAGGCCCGGGGAATCGATGGCCGCCACGTGGACCAGTCCCTCCACCCTGCGGGAGGCCTCGATGATGAAGTCGCCGCTCTTCTCCGAGGCCCGCACCCCGGAAAATGAGGTGATGACCGCCGCGGTATTGACCGAGGGGACGCTCTTTCGCGCCAGCGCCTGCACGGCCGCCAGCCCCTCCGCCGTGGTCTCGGTGGAATCCGGCGCCGCGACAGGGACCGCCGTCGGGCCGATCAGCAGGTTACCGTCCGCGGTAGGCGTCACCAGGATCCCTTTGCCGTTGGCCGTTGGCGCCTGGAAGATCGTGCGGGAGACCGTATCACCCTCCGTCTTGTCCAGGACCAGGTATTCCCCGGCGCGGGGAATGATCCGGAAGAAGCCGTCTCCGGCCAGCTCCGCCACGCGGTCCGCATAGCCACCGGCGCAGTTCACCAGATACCGCGCCCGGACCTGCCTGCCGTCGGAGGCCGTAACGGTAAAGACCTCCTCGGAGCGGCTCACCGCGTTCACGCCAAAATCCGTCAGCAGCTCGGCGCCGTTATCCATGGCATTCCCCACCGCGGCGATCGTCAGCGCGTAGGGGCAGACGATCCCCGCCCGGGGGACCAGGAGCGCCTTCGTCACTGCTCCGGACAGCGCCGGCTCCAGCTGCCGGGCCTCGTCGCCGCTCAGCAGCCGAAGCTCCTTCACGCCGTTGATCTTCCCCCGCTCATACAGCCCCTCGAGCTCTGCGTCCTCCTTTTCGTCAAAGGCCACGACCAGGGACCCGTTTTCGCGGTAAGGGACCTGGAGCTCCCGGGCAGCCTCTATGATCAGCGGGACGCCCTCGATATTCATCCGGGCCTTCAGCGTGCCCGGGACCGGGTCGTATCCGCCGTGAACGATCCCGCTGTTGGCCTTGCTGGCGCCCATGGCCACGTCACTTTCCTTTTCCAGCAGGCAGACCGACAGTTGATAGCGGGTCAGCTCTCTGGCCAGCATCCCGCCGATCACACCGGCTCCGATGACGGCAACGTCAAACATACCTTTTCCTCCTTCAAAGCTTGAAAACTGCCGCAGAAAAAGAGCAGAAAAGAAACGAAGCGCGGCTTCGCTGTCTTCTCTGCTCTCTGAGTCTCCGCAGGTTATGTCGTATTATTCAGACCACAGGTCCTTTTTCCCGGTAGATACGGCGATCGCGCCGGCGCTGAGGGCGGAAATGACCTCCGCCTTCGTTTCGATCAGGCCTCCGGCAATGACCGGGATAGGCTGCCCGGAGAAGAGCCTGATCGCCTTCGGGATCACGCCGGGCATGATCTCGATCAGGTCCGGATTGGTATTATCGATCGTCTCCTGGATCGAATGCAGCCCCTTCGTATCCAGGATGAAAAAGCGCTGGACGGTGAGCAGACCGCATTCTCGGGCATTCCGGATCAGATTGGTGCGGGTGCTGATGATCCCGTCGGCGCCGCAGGCGGCCAGCCAGCGGATGCCGGTCTTGTCCTTCCCGATGCCCTCCGCCAGATCGATGTGGACAAATACCGCCTTGCCCACCCGCTTGGCGGCCTTGATCTCGCTCTCGATGGTCATGATATCGGCACCGAGATGGAACAGCACCCCCGCGTCGGAACGGAGGGCCGCCTGCCAGCCTGCGGAATCGGTCGCCGCGATGACCGGCGAAGAGGCCAAAAGATCCACGATACTGTCAGCTGTCAAAACGCATCCTCCTCAAAATAAAAATAAAGACGCAAAGCACACCCCCGTACTTTACATCTCTCATCTCCATGACTTATGTTACTCTCAAAGACAGGCGCTGTCAAGCCCTTCCCGGAAAATGATGAAATTTGCCGAGACTTTGCCGAGACTGAGCGCCGGTCACGTGGGAAGCGCCGAGCCTGTCACACAGGATGCGCCGGGCCTCTCACACGGGAAGCGCAGGACCGTTCGCGCAAAGGACCTCCCCGTTCCCGCAGAGAGGATCGCCCCGGATCGCCCCGCTCGCGCAAATGTACTGAATTGTATTGAAAAGCCTGCCGTGTTGTGATAAACTGAAGCTGCGGTTCGGGCTTATCTTTCAGGCCCTCCGCTCCCTCCGGAAAAGCGCCGGACGGTGCCCCTGCACCGACCTCCGCGATCCGGTCCAGTATGGTTTTAAGGAGACGTGACCATCCATGAAATTAGGTATCGTGGGTCTGCCCAACGTGGGCAAGAGCACCCTGTTCAATTCCCTGACCAAGGCCGGCGCTGAGGCCGCCAATTATCCCTTCTGCACCATCGACCCCAACGTGGGCATCGTGGAGGTGCCTGACTTCCGTCTGAAGCTGCTGGGCGATTTCTATGCCAGCAAGAAGATCACCCCGGCGGTGATCGAATTTGTCGATATCGCCGGACTGGTGAAGGGCGCCAGCAAGGGCGAAGGCCTGGGCAATCAGTTCCTGGCGCATATCCGTGAGACGGATGCCATCGTGCACGTGGTGCGCTGCTTCGAGGACAGCAACGTGATCCACGTGGACGGCAGCATCGATCCGCTGCGCGACATCGACACGATCCAGCTGGAGCTGATTTTCGCGGATCTGGAGGTGCTGGAGCGCCGCATCGCCAAGACCGGCCGCAGCGCCATGATGGACAAGGCCGCCGCCAAGGAGCTGGTTATCCTGAAGAAGCTTCAGGACGTGATGAGCACCGGCAAGCAGGCCAAGGCCTACGTCCCGGAAAATGACGACGAGGCCGCCTTTATCGATTCTCTGGAGCTCCTGACCGCCAAGCCGGTCATCTACGCCGCCAACGTCACCGAGGACGACCTGGCCGACGACGGGGCCTCCAATCCCATGGTCGAAAAGGTGCGGGAATTTGCCGCGAAGGAAGGCAGCGAGGTCTTCGTGATCTCCGCCAAGCTGGAGGAGGAGCTGTCCGAGCTGGACGAGGAGGAAAAGAAGGAATTCCTGGCCGACCTGGGCCTGACCGGCTCCGGTCTGGACAAGCTGGTGGCCGCCAGCTACAAGCTGCTGGGCCTGATGAGCTTCCTGACCGCCGGGGAGAAGGAGACCCGGGCCTGGACCATCAAGCAGGGCACCAAGGCGCCCGGCGCCGCCGGCAAGATCCATACGGATTTCGAGCGGGGCTTCATCAAGGCCGAGGTGGTCAATTTCCGGGAGCTGCTGGATGCCGGCTCCTATGCCGCCGCCCGGGATAAGGGCCTGGTGCGCATCGAGGGCAAGGATTACGTGATGCAGGACGGCGACGTGGTGGTCTTCCGCTTCAACGTATAAGCCGCCGCACAAAATAAGGAAGCTTCGCTCGGGGGCATAGAAACTGCGGGAGGGGCTTGCCAAAGCCTGCCTGTTCGTGTATAACATAAGCGTACCCAAGACGATATGCACAAAGAAGCTTTGAAGTCGCGGAGAGCCGCGACGGGCTCCCTCGAGCTCCGCTCGGGGGCAGAATAGGAAGATTCGCAAAGCGAATCTTTGAAGTCGCTCTAAGCCGCGACGGGCTCCCTCGAGCCCCGCTCGGGGGCAGAATAGGAAGATTCGCAAAGCGAATCTTTGAAGTCGCGGGGGGCCTGCGACGGGCTCCCTCGAGCTCCGCTCGGGGGCAGAATAGGAGAAGAAAATGGAAGAAAAGAAAGTCAACGAAACCGAGAACCTGGAAGACGATGAGCTGATCCTGACTCTGGAAATGGAGGACGGTACCACCGAGGATTGCATCGTGCTGGCCATCTTCCCCATGGATGAAAAGCAGTACATCGCTCTTCTGCCTGTCAGCCAGCAGGATGACGATGATGCCGACGTTTATCTGTACGGCTACTCTGAGGATGAGGAAGGCAATCCCATCCTGGACGATATCGAGGATGACGCCGAATTCGACGCCGTATGCGACCGCTTCGACGAGGTCTCCGACGAAGAGGACTTCGACGAGCTGGTCCCCGAAGAGAAGTAAAACCGCATAGAACCACCTGCAGAAATCGGGGGAGCGGTCCGGAAGGACGTCGCTCCGCGGCTTTTTTGCTGCGCGCTTTTTGCGGCCGGAGTCCTCTCCCGCCGCCGCGCCCGCTACAGTGAAAAGAGCTCCTT
>JAZLJI010000122.1:0-19012 GCA_045617825.1 Lachnospiraceae bacterium | reverse complement strand
TCCGAGACCGCCCGGGCAAAGGGCATCTCATGGGTCACGATGACCATGGTCATCTTCCGCGCCGCCAGGTCCCGGATGACCTTCAGCACCTCGCCGGTCAGCTCCGGATCCAGCGCGGAGGTGGGCTCGTCGAAAAACAGGATCTCCGGCTTCATGGCCAGCGCCCGGACGATGGACACCCGCTGCTGCTGTCCGCCGGACAGCTGGCAGGGATAGGCCTGCGCCTTGTCCTTCAGCCCCATGGAATCCAGCAGCGCCAGTGCCTCCTGCTCCACCTCCCGGGGATCGCGCTTCTGCACGATGATGGGAGCGTCGCAGATATTCTTCAGCACGGTATAATGCGGGAACAGGTTGAAATTCTGGAACACCAGGCCGAAGGCCTGACGGGCCTTTTTGAGGTCCTTGGTATACACCATCGCCCCGTTTTCCTCCCAGGCCACCTTCTCCCCCAGATAGGACAGCTCTCCGCCGTCCAGAGTCTCCAGCAGCGTCGCGCAGCGGAGCAGGGTGGATTTGCCGGAGCCGGAGGGGCCGATGATGGAGACCACCTCACCCTTGTCCACCGTCAAGGTGATATCCTTCAGGACCTCCAGCTCACCGAAGGCCTTCCGGGCATTTGTTAAGGACAGAATATTCATAAAGGCCTCCTTAGTGATAATAATCCAGGGATTTTTCGATGCGCTCCATGACGAAGGCCACCACGTAGTTGGCCACGAAGTAGAACACACCGGCGATCACGAAGGGCACGAAGCTGGTCTCCGCCGCGCTGATCTGCTTCGCCAGGGAAAATACCTCCGCGTAGGCCAGCGTGAAGGCCAGAGAGGTGTCCTTTACCAGCGTGATCACCTCGTTGGTCACGGAGGGCAGGATGCGCTTCACCACCTGGGGCAGGATGATCCGGAAGAAGGCCTGCCGCTTGTTGAAGCCCAGCACCTCCGCCGCCTCGTACTGGCCCTTGGAGATGGATTCGATGCCGCCCCGGTAGATCTCCGAGAAATACGCCGCGTAGTTCATCACGAAGCCCACGATGATGGCCGGATAGCGCCAGCTGCGGATGGACAGCCCGAACAGATAGTAGGGGCCGAAATACCAGGCCAGCAGCTGCAGCATCAGGGGCGTGCCCCGCATCACAGAGATGAAGACCTTGGTGATGACCCGCAGCGGAGCGAATTTGGACTGTCTCAGAAAATACACCACCAGTCCCATGGGCAGCGAGCCCAGCAGGGTCAGAACGAAGATCCCCACGGTGCGCAGCATCCCGGCGCCCATGGTCTTCAGCATTACGGAAAATGTCATAGATCCTCCTTTGCAAAGAAAAGGGTCAGGGGATCATCCCCTGACCCTTTTCTTTTCGGCGATTACTTGTTCTCGTTGGCGATCAGGAAGGAACCGGCGGTCATATCGATGGCGATGGCATCGATGGAACCGGCCTTCAGGTCGTTGAAGGCGATGGTATAGGTCTCGTAGGTCTTCAGTTCCTTGAAGGTATCGGCCAGAGCCTTCTGCCCTTCCTCGTCAGCCAGCAGATCCGCAGCGCTGGTGGAGATCTGTACGCCGACGACCTTGCCCTTCAGATCGGCCAGAGTCTTGATGCCGGAATTGGAAGCCACCAGGATGCCCTGCGTATTCAGGGAATAGGTAGCGCCCCAGGTGTAATCGTCCTCACGGCCTTCCTTGGTGAAGCCGGACCAGATGCAGTCGCAGGAGCCGGCGTTCAGCTCGGCGTCCTTGGCATCCCAGTTGAAGGGAACCGGCTCATACTTCCAGCCCAGGTATTCGCAGACGGCCTGGCACAGCTCTACGTCAAAGCCGCCGACGGATCCGTCGGACTGCAGGCCGGAGTAAGGCGGATAGTCCAGGTCGAAGCCGTGCTTGAAGGTGAAATTGGGATCGCCGGAGCCCTTGGCCGCGATCTCGCTGTCCTTGATATCCGCAGCCTTAAGGCTCAGATAGTCCTTGATGTCGGGGTACTTCTCACCGATCTTGGCGTAGGTGCCGTCCTTGACCAGGGCCTTCAGAGCACCGCTGACCTGATCGGCCAGAGCCTGATCGCCCTTGCGGAAGCCGATGGCGTAGGACTCCACGCCCAGGCTCTCCGTCAGGAAGCCGTAGGTAACCTTTTCCTTCTGACCGCAGGCGCTGCACAGGGTCAGCACGGTCACCAGACTCAGGATCAATGCCAGAATCTTCTTCATAATGTCTTGTCTCCTTTTTTATTACCAAAGCGTCATGGAGCGCTGGTCTTTCACAGTTTTCTTGTTCTATCGGTATTACTTGAGGAAATCCTTCTCGCCGCAAAGCTTGAAATCGAACGTTTTGCTTTCTTTCACAGGAACCGTATTACCCTGGGCATCAATATAAGTACCGCTATAGGTTATCGTAGTTTTCCCGTCTTTCATCTCACCGGATAAACGGATATCACAGGCTCTGCCCTGACAGTCATTTGTCAGTTTTGTCAGGAACTGATTACTCCAATCGCTCACCTCTTTGACGCGCTCATCGGTCCTATTATTGATTTTCATATTAAACAGAGCCGCGCACGTGATCATCAGCCGTTCTTCTTTATGTGTTTCCGAGTCCGATACTGCTTTTCCCAAAATCACTCGGGGATTGGCCTTGGCATATAAAAGTCCTCCCACTGCCAGAACAACTATTATTGCCATAGAGATTAGAAGCCGCTTCATCTTTTTCATGTCTCTTCTCCTTTTTGCCGGCTCCTGCCGGCAGGTACTTTTATACTTCATTTCGATGAAGTTGTAAAGTGTTTTTTGCGAATTACGGAAAATTCTTTCCCGCCGCGGCGGCAGACCTCCGCCGCGCCCGGTCCGCTCCCGAAAATGCTGCGGCCGCCGCACGCAAAAAGGGCGTGTGAAAGCCTCACACGCCCTTTCGGGGATCCCGCCGCGTTTCCGCATAAGGTCCCTTCAGCTTCAGCCGCAGTCCTTTACGCTTCGTCCTCGGCCTTCTCCTCGGGAGCATCCTCCAGGGATACTACCGCATCTGCCACACCGTCGCCATCCACGTCGATCACAACGCTGTCTTCCACGCCGTCACCGTCCGTGTCTACTGCCAGAGCTCCGGCGGTCTTTTTCCTGTAGATGAAGTAGGCTGCTGCGGCGGCTCCCGCCAATGCGCCCAGAGATGCCGCTAAAATAAGTTTCTGTTGTTTCGTCATACCGTGCCTCCTGACATATAGGTTTTTCTTTATTCTACCATATTTTCCGGCGGGGTCAACCGTTCAATCATTAAAAAAATATGATTTTTGCCCGAATTTTTCAGTCGGACAGGTCCCTCCCGTCAAGACTGTCGGCTCTCACATAGAACGTGTTTTTTCCGCTTCCCATTTTGATGATCGTCCCCTCTTTTACAAGCTTCTGCAAAGCGGATAATGCGGATGATCTGCTTACTGTCGGACAGTTCGCCATCACTTCAGCACTGTCAAATTTTCCGATCGTTTTTACAGTAAAGCTTTTTACAATGTCATACGAAGTACTTTTCACTTCCGAATTACCGACAAGTCCCTCACGCTCTTCAAGGTCTGTGCAGCAAGCCAAAATCACCTGCAGCATATAGCGGATAAATGGCGTCGGGTCATTCTCTGCTTCGTGCCGTCCGGCATCAGCGCTTTCACGCGCTTCGTAATTGGACGAAAAGGTCCGGCAGCAATCTGAACACCGTCATGTTCAGTTCCTCCTGCCGGTAAATGCTCTGACGGTGATTTTCCTTGACCCCCCGGGCAACTTGCGTTAAAATATTAAGGAAACTATGCGGACCGTCCGATCTCCTGCCGGTCTCCTGCGCCGGCACCGCCCGGTGAGGATGCCCCGGTCTGTCCGCGGCCCCGGTCCGTGCCGACCGTCCCCCCGCAGGCGCCGCCTGCTGTGATCATGAACGAAAAAGCTTACCATACCTTAGAATATCATAAGATCCTCGCGTCTCTGGCGGACCTGGCCGGTTCGGAGGGCGGCAAAGCCCTCTGCCTGGCGCTGCGCCCCCTGGAGGAACGCGAGGCCATTCTCCACGCGCAGGTGGAGACCTCCGACGCGGAGACCCGGCTGATCGCCAAGGGCTCGCTGGGATTTTCCGGGGTGAACGATATCCGCGCCTCCCTGCTGCGGGCCTCCTCAAGCTCCTCCTTAAGCATCACCGAGCTGCTCCGGGTCGAGCAGCTGTGCTATATGGCCGGCCGGGCCAAGGCCTACGGCCGCCAGGAGGAGAAGGACGAGCCCGACAGCCTGACGGAGTATTTTTCGGAGCTGGAGCCCCTGACGCCCCTCAAAAACGCGCTGGAGGCCGCCATCCTTTCCGAGGAGGAGATCGCGGACGATGCCAGCCCGGGGCTGCTCCGGGTCCGCCGCCAGCTGCATACCATTTCCGACCGCATCCACACGGAGCTGAACGCCCTGCTGATCAAGAACCGGGCGCTGCTGCAGGAGGCGGTGGTCACCATGCGGGACGGCCGCTACTGCCTGCCCGTCAAGGCCGAGAACAAGGCCCAGATCGGCGGCATCGTCCACGACCAGTCCGGCAGCGGCAAGGCCGTTTTCATCGAGCCCCTTTCGGTGGTGAAGCTGAACAACGAGTGGCGGGAGCTGGAGATCCAGGAGCAGAAGGAGATCGAGCTGGTCCTGGCGGACCTGACCTCCCGGGCCGTGGAGGTCTCCGCCGCCCTGAAGCGGGACTACGAGCTGCTGGTGCTTCTGGATTTCATCTTCGCCAAGGCCCGGCTCTCCCGCAGCTATAAGGGCATCGCCCCCGAGGTGCGGAGCGACCGGTACACCGAGCTGAAGAAGGCCCGGCACCCGCTCCTTAACCCCAGGACCGTGGTCCCCATCGACCTGAAGCTGGGCGGAGACTACGACCTGCTGATCGTCACCGGCCCCAACACCGGCGGCAAGACCGTGTCGCTGAAGACCCTGGGCCTGCTGCAGATGATGGGCCAGGCCGGTCTGCACATTCCCGCCGCCCCCGGCTCGAAGCTCGCGGTGTACCGGGAAATATTTGCCGATATCGGAGATGAGCAGAGCATCGAGCAGAGTCTGTCCACCTTCTCTTCCCATATGACCAATATCGTCTCCATCCTGGACCGGGCAGACGAAAGCTCCCTTTGCCTCTTCGACGAGCTGGGGGCCGGCACGGATCCCACCGAGGGCGCCGCGCTGGCAATGGCGATCCTGAACCGCCTCCACAGCCGGGGCATCCGGACCATGGCCACCACCCACTACGCCGAGCTGAAGGTCTATGCGCTGGAGACCGCGGGCGTGGAAAATGCCTCCTGCGAGTTCGACGTGGCCACGCTCCGTCCCACCTACCGCCTGATGCTGGGGATCCCCGGCAAGAGCAACGCCTTTGCCATCGCCGGCAAATTGGGCCTTGCGGACTCCATCATCCAGGAGGCCGGCTCCTATATCGACTCCAACGAGGAGGCCTTCGAGGACGTGATCGCTCAGCTGGACCGCCAGCGCAGCGAGATGGAGAAGGCCGAGGCGGAGATCCGCCACCTGAAGCAGGAGACGCTGAAGCTGAAGGAGGAGGCCGAAAAGCACCAGGGCAGCCTGGAGGCCCAGAAGGAAAAGATCCTCCGCAGCGCCCGGGAGGAAGCGAAAAATATCCTGCAGGAGGCCAAGGACACCGCGGACAAGGCGATCCGGGATCTCCGGAAGAGCGGTCAGTCCGTGAGCCGGGATATGGAGGAGACCCGTGCCTCCCTGCGGCTGGCCGTGGAGAGCACCCAGCAGCAGCTGGCCGCGCCCAAGGAGCCCCGCCGCGTCACCGTCACCGAAAAGAAGCTGAAGCTGGGCGATACCGTATTTGTCCACAGTCTGGGACTGAAGGGGACCGTGATCGGTCTGCCGGACGCGAAGGGCATCGTCAAGGTCCAGACCGGCATCCTCAAGGCGGACGTTCCGGCAACGGAGGTGGAGCTGGTGGAGGAGGTCACCACGACCCTGGAGGGCAGGCGCCACGCGGGCAACGGCGGCGGCAACAGCTTTTCCAAGGCCCTCACCATCAGCCCCGAGCTGAAGCTCATCGGCATGACCACCGACGACGCGCTGATGGCGTTAGAGAAGTATCTGGACGACGCCTACCTGGCCCATCTGGAAAAGGTGCGCATCATCCACGGCCGGGGCACCGGCGCCCTGAAGTCCATGGTGGAAAAGACCCTGAAGCGCAGCAAATACGTCACCAATTTCTACACGGCCCCCTTCAACGAGGGCGGCTACGGCGCCACCGTGGCGGAAATCAAGAATAAATAGGAGGCATCCATGGCCAAGCAGCGTATCCTCATCGTTGACGACGATCCCAATATCGCCGAGCTGATTTCCCTTTATCTGACCAAGGAATGCTTTGAGACCGAGACCGTCGGCGACGGCCAGGAGGCCCTGGAGGTCTTCCGCTCCTTCCGTCCCGATCTCCTGCTGCTGGACATCATGCTGCCCGGCATCGACGGCTATCAGGTCTGCCGCATCATCCGGCAGGAAAGCAATGTCCCCATCATGATGATGTCGGCAAAGGGCGAGGTCTTCGACAAGGTGCTCGGCCTGGAGCTGGGCGCCGACGACTATATGATCAAGCCCTTCGACAATAAGGAAATGGTCGCCCGGGTCAAGGCGATCCTGCGCCGCAGCCGCAGCGCTCAGACGGAGCAGCCGGAGGCGGCCCGGGAGCAGAAGGTCACCCTGCCGGATCTGGAGATCAACCTGACCAACTACAGCGTCACCTACATGGGCGAGACCCTGCTGATGTCCGCCAAGGAGATCGAGATCCTGTATTTCCTGGCCTCCTCGCCCAATCAGGTCTTTACCCGGGAGCAGCTGCTGGAACAGCTCTGGGGCTACAGCTACATGGGTGAGAGCCGTACCGTGGACGCCTACATCAAGAAGCTGCGGGCCAAGCTGCCGGACCATCCCGCCTGGCGTCTGTCCACGGTCTGGGGCGTCGGCTACCGTTTCGAGGTCAATCCGTAAGAGCGAGGTGAAGCCATGCGGCATACGCTTTCCCTGAAATTCCTGCTGGCCTACGCGGTCTTCGGCCTGGCCGGCTTCGTGTTCCTGGCTGTTTTCGGCAGCCGGATCTTTCAGTCTGCCTGCCGGAGCAGCGCCGCCCAGGAGCTGTACCGGGAGGTCCGGCTGATGGCGGATTTCCAGAACGAGAGCTACCGCACCACCAGAAGCTACGATCTGGCCCATCTGGAGCGGCTGGATACCCTGACCGGGCAGCGGATCATCATCCTCAACGCCAAAAATACCGTGGCCTTCGACTCCCGGAACGGCGAGCTGCTGGGCCGGTCCCTGGCCTTCAACCCCGCCGACAGCGACAAATACTACCGCGTCGGCGACTTCTACGGGGCCTTCACGGAGCCCTGTCTCAGTGTCTTTACGCCCATCACCATGCAGGCCAACCAGCTGGGCTACGTGACGCTGCACCAGTCCCTGTCCGTGGCGGACGCGCGGGTCAATGCGGTGCTGGGCCGCGCCTATCTGGTCTTTCTGGGCATATTTGCCGCGTCGCTCCTGCTGCTCATCATGCTGCACCTCACCGTGGTGCGGCCCATCCGGGCCATCACCGACGGAGCGGAGGAATTTGCCAAGCGAAATCTGGACCACCGCATCCCGGTGGAGAGTCAGGACGAGCTGGGCTATCTGGCCAAGACCCTGAACCTGATGGCAGAGGAGATCAAGACCGCGGGGGACTACCAGAAGAAGTTCATCGCCAACGTGTCCCACGATTTCCGTTCGCCGCTGACCTCCATCCGGGGCTACATCCAGGCGATCCAGGACGGAGTGATCCCGCCGGAGAAGCAGGACAAATACATGCAGATCATCGTCTCCGAAACGGACCGGCTGACCAATATGACCCAGAGCATGCTGGCACTCAACTCGCTGGACGACGCGCGGCTGAAGCTGGAGCTGTCCGATTTTCCCATCACCACCCTGGTCAAATCCATCTGCGAGACCTTCGAGGGCATCTGCGTCAGCCGGAGCATCAGCTTCGATCTGGTCTTTTCCAAGCCGGAGCTGTCCGTCCACGCGGATATGGGGCGCATCCAGCAGGTGCTGTACAATCTGATCGACAACGCCGTCAAATTCTCCCCCGACGGCTCGGCCATCCGCATCCGCATCCATGAGGTCGGGGACGCCGTTTCCGTGTCCGTGAAGGACCGGGGCATCGGCATCGCCAAGGAGGATCTGAGCAAGATCTGGACCCGCTTCTACAAGACCGACAGCTCCCGGGGCAAGGACAAAAAGGGCACCGGCCTGGGGCTTTCCATCGTCAAGGAGATCATCGCCGCCCACGGAGAGACCATCGATGTCACCTCTACCCCCGGCAGCGGCACGGAGTTCGTTTTCCGGCTCCCCGCGGCAAAGCAGGACAGGGGGTAAGGCCTCCCTGCAGCGGGACCTTTGAAGAATATTGAAGAAAGCTGTCTTCTGCCGAAGGCGCATTTGCGGGAAAGGTTTAAGATTTCCTTCAAATTTCATAAATTTTTAAGGATAATCCCTTGTCACCGCACCGTTTATTCTCTATAATTGTACCGATATCGAACCGGGAGGCTGACCGCGCATGAAAAGAACCGCTTCATATGGTTTTCATAAGGCTTTTTACAAGGCCCTCATCATCCCCTTCGATCATTTTCTGCGGCTTCGTTTCCGCTTCACCAAGGAAAAGGCGCCGGAGCTTCCGGATCATTTCCTGCTGATCACCAACCACGTCACCAACTACGATCCCTTTATCGTGGGCGTCGTGCTGAAGCGGCAGATGTACTACGTGGCCACGGAGCATCTGTTCAGCCTCGGCTGGAAGACCCGCATGATCGAGTTTCTGGCGGATCCCATCCCCCGGCCCAAGGGCGGCAACGCGGCCAGCGCCGTGATGGAGATCCTGCACCGGCTGCGTGACGGCAAATCCGTCTGCCTTTTCGCGGAGGGCAATACCAGCTGGGACGGCTGTACCGCCTCCTTCCCCGAATCCACCGGCAAGATGATCCGCACCGCCAAGGTGCCGCTCGTCACCTTCAAGATCGAGGGCGGCTACTTCGGCTACCCCCGCTGGAGCTACGGCTTCCGCAAGGGTCCGGTGACCGGGCACATGGTCCGGGTCTACCAGCCCGAGGAGCTGCGGGCCATGACCCCCGAGGAGATCAACGCCCACGTGGCGGAGGATATTTTCGAGGACGCCTACGCCAGACAGGAGCAGGATCCCCGGTCCTACAAGGGCAAGGCCCTGTCCAAGGGGCTGGAGCACGTCCTGCTGGTCTGCCCGAAATGCCATAGGATCGGCAGCTTTTCCAGCACCGCCGACGGCTTCTCCTGCCCCTGCGGGCTCACGGGCCGCTACGACGAATACTGCCGCCTAAGCGGCGAGGGCTTCTCCTTCACCACAATCAAGGCCTGGGACGCCTGGCAGAAGGAATGGATCGCCGGTCTTCCCCGGGAGGACGGCACGGTGCTGGCCTCCGACGAGGATATGGTCCTGCTGCAGGTGGAGGGCCACAAGCGGACGGAGATCGCCCGGGGCACCCTCAGCATGAGCGCCCGGCAGTTTTCTCTGGCCAGCCTGAGCTGGTCCATGGAAGAGCTGGCCTCCCTGGAGGTACGGCTCCACGGCATCGTCAGCTTCTCTCTCACCGACGGACGCTATTTTGAACTCAAGAAGGCCGCAGACAGCGACTACAGCGGAAGAAAATACAAGCTGCTGTTCGACGCATTTGCGGGGAACCATAATTAAAGCAAAAAAGAGGTGCTTATATGACCAGCGGTGTAAATTTCTGGGACGGCAGCGTCTGGAGCTTTATCATTACGCTGTCGATCCTGCTCATCGTGATGCTGATCGCCAACATGCTGCGCAATCTGCTGCCCTTCGTGAAGAAGCTGATGATCCCCAGCAGCGTGCTGGGCGGATTTCTGATCCTGTTTATCAGCTTCGCCTATAAGGAGCTCACCGGGAAGACGCTCCTGCCGGTATCCATGCTGGAAGCCCTCACCTACCACGGCCTGGGCCTCGGCTTTGCCGCCATGAGTCTGCGCAACCTGGACCGGCAGCAGAAGAAGGAAGGCGGCGCCATGAAGGGCGATGCCTTCGATACCGCTCTCAACGTGGTCAATACCTACCTGCTGCAGGGCGTGCTGGGGCTGCTCATCACCATAGGTCTTTCCAAGGTGCTGAACTGCTTCTTCGCCTCCGGTCTGATCCTCCCCATGGGCTACGGCCAGGGTCCGGGACAGGCCTACAACTGGGGCCACAACTATGAGATGAACTACGATTTCCCCAACGGGACCAGCTTCGGTCTGACCATCGCGGCCATGGGCTTCATCGCCTCCAGCATCGGCGGCATCATTTACCTGAACCGACTGCGCCGCAAGGACATCATCCAGGGCGAATCCGCCGAGTTCAGGGAGGAGGAGCTTTCCGCTCAGTCCATCACCGGCGATAACGAGATCCCGCTGTCCGAATCCATGGACAAATTCACTGTGCAGCTGGCGCTGGTGTTCGGCACCTACACCCTGGCCTACCTCTTCATGCGCGGCGTCAATGCCATCATCGAGACCGGCGCCATGGGCGACTTCGGCTACAAGACCATCCAGCCGCTGATCTGGGGCTTCAACTTCCTCTTCTCCTCCATCTTCGGTATCATCGTGAAGAACGTGTTCCGGGGCCTGCAGAAAAAGAAGATCATCAAGCGGGAATACACCAACACCTTCATGCAGAACCACATCGCCGGCTTCATGTTCGACGTGATGGTGGTGGCCTCCATCGCCGCGATCAATCTGTCCGCCTTCACCCACAAGGAATTCGTGATCCCGCTGATCGCTCTCTGCCTGGTGGGCGCTGTGGCCACCTACCTGTATGTGAATTTCTGCTGCCGGGTGCTTTACCCCGAGTACCGTCACGAGGCCTTCCTGGCCCTGTACGGCATGCTGACCGGCACCGCCTCCACCGGTGTGATCCTGCTCCGGGAGCTGGATCCCCAGTTCAAGACCCCCGCGGCAAATAACCTGGTGTACCAGCAGACCTGGGCCATCCTCTTCGGCGCCCCCATGCTGCTGCTCATGGGCGTCAATCCCCAGAGCCTCGGCAAATCCTGGCTCACCATGGGCGTCTGCGCGCTGCTGTTCATTGCCTTCAACCTGATCTCCTTCCGGAAGCAGATCTTCCCTAAGAAAAAATAAGCCTGCGCGAAGACAGGTTAAGCCGGAAAACGGGGCGTGTGAAAGGTTTGACCTTTCACACGCCCCGTTTTCCGCTGTCCGTCAGTCTCCCTCCGGAAAGCCGTCGGCGGCCGGATGCCGCCTATCCTGCGCGCGGAAAACCGTCTCTCCGTCCTTCGCGGTCTCCGGGCCCCAGATAAACGGATGAGCAATGAAACAAAAGATTCAGGGTATCCCAAGCCCGTAGGTTTTGCCAACGTTGTTTAGGGCCGGCTATAGGACCGAGCTTTTGCTTCTTCCGAATAGTGAAAATATAGTGAAAAAATAGTGGAAATTTTGCCCGCTATCGGCTATGCAGGCTTTTCCATCCGCCCTACTTCCTTTTCGGACAGACACCGCTGTTCCTGCAGAAAAGAACAGATCCGCCCTGAAAACGAATTTTCAGGGCGGATCCTTACCGACGTCCGTGCAGCTCTGCCGCAGACGTCTCCGCAGAACGGTATTATTTTTCTTCGGGGATATTGATGGCGATATGCAGCTCATCCAGCTGCTTCTGAGTGACCTCGGAGGGAGCGCCCATCATCATATCCTGGGCGTTCTTGTTCATCGGGAAGGGAATGATCTCCCGGATGCAGTCCTCGCCGGCCAGCAGCATGACCATGCGGTCCACGCCGGGCGCGATGCCGGCATGAGGCGGTGCGCCGTAGCAGAAGGCATTGTACATGGCCGGGAATTTGGCCTTGACGTCGTCCTCGCCCAGCCGTACCAGCTCGAAGGCCTTGATCATGATCTCGGGGTCGTGGTTCCGCACGGCGCCGGAGGACAGCTCCACGCCGTTGCAGACCAGGTCGTACTGATCCGCGGTGATGGTCAGCGGATCGATCTCGCCCCGCTCGGCCTTCAGCAGCACCTCCAGCCCGCCGGAGGGCATGGAGAAGGGATTGTGGCAGAATTCCAGTTCGCCGCTCTCCTCGCCGATCTCATACATCGGGAAATCCACGATCCAGCAGAATTCGTAGCGTTCCTTATCCATGTGACCGGGGCAATTCGCGCCGAAGGTCTTGATCATCACGCCCATGGACTTGGTCGCCAGCTCGCCCGCGGCCACCGTCACCAGGGTATTGGGCTTAAGGCCCAGCTCCGCCACGATCTCGTCCTTTTTCGCTGCCAGGAACTTGGCGATACCGCCGGCCAGCTCGCCGTTCTCGTCCAGCTTGAACCAGTAGCCCTTGGAGCCGCTCTGGACCTCGCAGTCCGTCAGCAGCTTCTCGATCTGCTTGCGGGTCAGCGCGCAGTCGGAGATCGCCACGGCCTTCACGGTCTTGTCCTTCAGCGGCTCAAACTCGCTGCCGGCAAAGAAAGCGCTGATGTCCTTGCCCTTAAGGTCGATCCGGAGATCCGGCTTGTCGCTGCCGTAGTCTCTTAAGGCATCGTTATAGGAAATCCTTCTGAAGGGAGCTTCGGAAGCGATATTGTACGCGCCGAATTTGGCGAAGATGGGCGGCAGCACCTGCTCCAGCACCGCGAAGACGTCCTCCTGGGTGGCAAAGGCCATCTCCATATCCAGCTGATAGAATTCGCCCGGGGAGCGGTCGCCTCTGGCGTCCTCGTCACGGAAGCAGGGAGCGATCTGGAAATACCGGTCGAAGCCGGCGGTCATCAGCAGCTGCTTGAACTGCTGCGGGGCCTGCGGCAGGGCGTAGAATTTGCCGGGGTGCTTGCGGGCGGGGACCAGATAGTCCCGGGCGCCCTCGGGGGAAGAGGCGGTCAGGATGGGTGTGGTGATCTCCAGGAAGCCCTGCTCCTGCATGGCCGCCCGCAGAGCCGCCACCACCTGGCAGCGCAGGATGATATTCTTCTTGACCTCGGGATTCCGCAGGTCCAGATAACGGTATTTCAGCCGCTGGGTCTCGTCGGCCTCCCGGCTGCGGTTGATCTCGAAGGGCAGCGCGTTGTAGCGGCAGCGGCCCAGGACCTTCACCTCGGTGGGCACCACCTCGATATCGCCGGTGGGCAGCTTGGGGTTCTTGCTGGAGCGCTCGCGCACCACGCCGGTGACCTGCAGAGTGGTCTCCTTGTTCAGGTCCTTGAACTGCGCCAGGATCTCCGGCGTCTCGGCCACCAGCTGCGTGGTGCCATAGAAATCCCGCAGGATCACGAAGGCCAGGCTGCCGCCGACCTCCCGCATATTTTCCATAAATCCGGCCAGGGTCACCACCTGACCCACCTGCGCCAGCCGCAGCTCGCCGCAGGTATGGGTTCTGGACTGCATCATAGTTTTTACCTTTCCTTTCTGCCTTCCCCTCGGCCTTTCCCGCCGGAGGAAGGAGCGCTTTTGATGAAAATGCTTATTTCAGATACCGCTTCAGGGCTTCCGCCTTGTCGGTCTTCTCCCAGCTCACGTCAATGTCGGTGCGGCCGAAGTGTCCGTAGGCCGCCGTCTGCTTGTAAATGGGTCTCCGCAGATCCAGCATGCGGATGATCCCGGCCGGTCTCAGGTCGAAATTCTCCCGCACGATCTTCACCAGCTCGGACTCCGGAAGCTTTCCGGTGCCGAAGGTGTCGATCTGGATGGAGGTGGGGTTGGCCACACCGATGGCATAGGCGATCTGGATCTCGCATTTGTCGCAGAGGCCCGCCGCCACCAGGTTCTTCGCCACGTAGCGCACCGCGTAGGCCGCGCTCCGGTCCACCTTGGTCGGGTCCTTCCCGGAAAATGCTCCGCCGCCGTGGTGAGCGTAGCCGCCGTAGGTATCCACGATGATCTTCCGACCGGTCAGGCCCGAATCCCCGTGAGGACCGCCGATCACGAAGCGTCCGGTGGGATTGATGTAGTAGACCGTATCCTTGTCCACCATGTCCGCGGGCACCACCGCGTCGATCACGTATTTGCGGATGTCCGCGTGAAGCTGCTCCTGAGTCACCTCCGGATCATGCTGGGCGGAGACCACGATATTGGTGATGCGCACCGGCTTTCCGGCCTCGTCGTATTCCACCGTCACCTGGGTCTTTCCGTCGGGACGCAGGTAGCCGAGGGTGCCGTCCTTGCGCACCTTGGTCAGCTGTCTCGCCAGACGGTGGCTCATGGCGATGGGGTACGGCATAAATTCAGGGGTCTCGTTGGTGGCGTAGCCGAACATCATGCCCTGATCGCCGGCGCCGATGGCCTCCAGCTCCGCGTCGGACATGGTATTCTCCTTCGCCTCCAGCGCCTTGTTCACGCCCATGGCGATATCGCTTGATTGCTCGTCGATGGCGGTAAATACGCCGCAGGTATGGCCGTCAAAGCCGTAACCCGAGGAATCGTAGCCGATCTCCAGCACAGTCTCCCGCACGATCTTCGGAATATCCACGTAGGCGTGGGTGCTGATCTCGCCCATGACTACCACGAAGCCGGTGCTGGTCAGGGTCTCGCAGGCGACCCGGCTCATGGGATCCTGCCTAAGCAGCTCGTCCAGGATCGCGTCCGAGATCTGGTCGCACATTTTGTCGGGATGGCCTTCCGTCACCGACTCTGAGGTAAACAATCTTCTTTCCATTTCTTCTCCTTGTCTGTCCGCCGCGGGTCCTGCGGCAGCAAAAAGGGCACCCGAGGGCACCCTTAAGGTTTCCCATCGCTTAGGCTTTAGCACCTTGCCCTGCGGCAGGTTGCTGTGCGGTCATCGGGCCTGTCCCTTACGCACTCTCCATGGTACTTTCGTTATTCAGAAAAGCCGTCAGACGCCGCCGGGCGCTCAGCCGACTTTCATTTTAAACTTCTGTACTTCCTTTTCATCCTTCGCCAGGATGATCTCCGCGCCCAGTCCCCGCAGCTTCTCGTCGAAGTCCTCGTAGCCTCTGAGCACGAATTCGATATTGTCCACGGTGGTGACGCCCTCCGCGGCAAGTCCGGCCAGCACCAGCGCCGCGCCCGCTCTCAGATCGGGAGCGATCAGATCCGCTCCGGACAGGGAATCCACGCCTCGGAACACCGCTATGGTACCCTTCACCTCGGCATCGGCCCCCATCTTGGCCAGCTCGTCCACGTATTTGAAGCGGTTATCGAAAATGCCCTCGCTGATGGTGCCCGTGCCCTCGGCTAAGGCGAGGCACACACCGATCTGCGGCTGCATATCCGTCGGAAAGCCCGGATAGGGCAGGGTCTTCACACTGCAGGCATACAGCTGATGGCGGCCCACCACCCGGATGGAATCGCCCAGCTCCAGCACCTCGCAGCCCATCTCCGTGAGCTTCGCGGAAATAGCGTCCATATGCTGCGGAATGACGTTGTGCACCAGCACGTCGCCCCGGGTCACCGCGGCGGCCATCATGAAGGTCCCGGCCTCGATCTGATCGGGAATGATCATGTATTCGGAGCCATGAAGGCTTTCCACGCCCCGGATGCGGATCACGTCCATGCCGGCGCCCTTGATCTTGGCGCCCATGCTGTTCAGCATATTGGCCACGTCCACGATATGCGGCTCCTTCGCGGCGTTCTCGATCACCGTGTCTCCCTTCGCCAGGGAAGCCGCCAGCATCAGATTGATGGTCGCTCCGACGGAAGCCATATCCAGGAAAATGTGCGCTCCATGCAGCTCCTTCGCGTCCAGGATCACCCGTCCGTCCTTCAGCTCCACCTGCGCTCCCAGCAGACGGAAGCCCTTCAGATGCTGATCGATGGGACGGTTGCCGATATTGCAGCCGCCGGGCATGGCCACCTCCGCGTGGTGGTATTTGCCCAGAAGCGCACCCAGCAGATAGTAGCCGGCGCGAATTTTCTTTATGCTGGAGGAGTTTGCGCAGGCGCTGAAGATGTTGGCCCCGTTCAGGACCACCGTGTGGCGGTTCTGGCGCTTCACGGAGACACCGATCTCCTCGAAGGCACTCAGCATGACCTCCACATCCTTAACGTCCGGAAGATTTTCGACGGTGACGCTCTCATCCGCCATAATAGCGGCGGGCAGGATCCCCAGCGCCGCATTCTTCGCGCCGCTGATCGTGACCTCCCCTACAAGAGGATTTCCGCCTTTCATGACATACTGCATGATAAAACTCCTTAGTAAGCCTATCTTAACTTTCAATCTATCACAAATGCCGCGCCTTGTAAATCGTTTTTCCCTGCAAACGGACGGGAAAGTAAAGAAAAACTTAAAAATCTCCGATAAATCCCGCAGCAGGCGGTGATTTTTCCCTTTTTGGTCTCTCAGGCCCCCTTTGCCGAGAAATTACGCTTGCATTTCGGCCCACACTTGGTATGATGGGGACAATATCCCGCAGCATCCGCCGGCAGGGCTGCCCGGGCCGGCTGCTGTCCATATAGGAGGCCCCCATGAAAGACTATCAGGAACTGATCGCCCGCTATTACGATAAAGTGACCGAGCACCGGGAATGGCTGCACCGCCATCCGGAGCTGTCCCACGAGGAGGAGCAGACCGCTGCCTATATCGCGCAGGTCCTCAGAGACATGGGGCTTGAGCCCACCGAGCACGTGGGGAAGCACGGCGTCGTCGCCCTGATCAAGGGCTCCGCCCCCGGCAAATGCGTCGGCCTCCGGGCGGATTTCGATGCCCTTCCCGTGACGGAGGCCACCGGCCTTCCCTTTGCCTCCGAAAATCCCGGCGTGGCCCATGCCTGCGGCCACGATGCCCACACCGCCATGCTGCTGGGCGCCGCCTACGTGCTGAACGAGCTGAAGGAGGAATTTGCCGGAACGGTCAAGCTGGTGTTCCAGCCCTCCGAGGAGGATGCCGGCGACCCCGGCGCCAAGGCCATGATCGAGGACGGCGTGCTGGAAAACCCCCACGTGGACGCCATGTTCGGCCAGCACGTCTGGCCCCTCTATAAGACCGGCACCGTGGCCCTGCGGAACGGCGCCATGATGGCCGCCTCCGACCGCTTCTTCATCACGGTCCACGGCAAGAACAGCCACGGCTCCGCCCCCGAATCCGGGATCGACGCCATCGTGATCGCCGCGCAGGTGATCACTGCCCTCCAGTCCATCGTTTCCCGGAACGTGGCTCCGTTGGACAGCTGCGTGCTGACTATCGGCGTGATCAAGGGCGGCAACCGCTACAACGTGATCGCCGACACCGTCTATCTGGAGGGCACCTGCCGGAACCTGAATCCGGCGGTCCGGAACGCCATGCCCGCCCGCATGGAGAACATCATCAGGGGCGTCACCGAGGGCATGGGCGGCAGCTACGATTTCACCTACAAATTCTGCTACAGCCCCACCGTCAACGATCCCGAGCGCTTCCTGAAGGCGAAGGAGACCGCCGCCGAGGTGGTCGGCGAGGCCGGTGTGGTCATCCCCGAGCAGGCCGCGCTGGGCGGAGAGGATTTCTCCTACTACTGCGAGAAGGTCCCCAGCTGCTTCCTCTGGCTGGGCTGCCGCGAGGAGGGCCAGCCTTACTATCCCATCCACAGCGGGTCCTTCTATCCGGATGAAAAGGCTCTGCCCATCGGCATCGAGCTGCTGGTCCGGAGCGCCCTGAATTTCCTGGCAGAGAAATGACTGTCTGATCCGGGCCCCGTCCCGCGAGAAAGGAGCCGCGCATGTTCGGTCATGCCGTTTTAGAGATCGCCTATTCCGACCTGGGCAAATACGTCCGTAACTCCCGGCCGCATTTTGAATACGCGGCCCGACAGGCCTATCCGGCGCTGAAGGGAGACGTCCGCATCACCGCCGACGGAAAGCTGGTCATGTGCCACGACCCGGGCTATACCTTCGGCCCGGACGGAAGAGTCACCGCCTTCGATAAGGCCCGTTACCGCTCCTTCCTGGACATGAGCTGGGACGAGGTGCGCCGCTGCCGTCTGGGCGACGCCGGGGCGCTGAAGGGGCTGGACGCTCAGCCGCTGAGCTTTGCGGAATACGCGGAGCTCTGCCGGGACGCGGGCAAGCTCATCTACGCCACCGTCCGGGGCGACCGCATCCCGGAGGTGATGGCGTCCCTGTTCGGCACCGTGCGGGAGCTGGGGATGGAGGATCGGCTGATCATCAATTCCTTCACCTACGAGGCGCTCGCGGAGGCCCGGCGCTATAACGCGTCCGTGCCCCTCTCCCACGTGCAGCCCCTGCGGCAGCTGCTGGCGGAGGACACCGTGCGGAACATGGCGCGGCTAAAGCCCTGCTGCGTGACCATGTTCTCCTTCCCGGACAAGGGCGATGCCTTTGCCATCGTGGAGGCCTCGCTGCCGGCCCGCCGCCTGGCTGCGTCTCTGGGCGTGGAAATGCATATGGCGCAGGTGAGCACCGCGGAGGAGCGGGAAAAGCTGATCGCGCTGGGATTTACCGGCCTGCAGATGCTGAAGCCCCTGCAGCCCTTAGCGACGGAGGAATACTGATATGGCATACGTCTGGTCCATGGCCCTCATCATTCTCTGCAATACCGTCTACCAGGTCTGCGCCAAGGAGACCCCGGACATCAACCCCTTTGCTTCTCTGACCGTCACCTACGCCGTCGGCGCGGCTGCCTCCCTGCTGCTTTATCTTCTGCTGGGCCGCCAGGAGGGCTCGCTGCTCGCCCAATACCGCCGGCTGAACTGGGCGCCCTTTGTCCTGGGGTTGGTGATCATCGGACTGGAGGCCGGCTGGATCTTCGCCTACAAGGCCGGCTGGCAGGTCAGCACCGGCTTCATCACTCAGGCCTCGATCCTGGCCCTGCTGCTGATCCTGCTGGGCGCCTTCGCCTATCACGAGAAGATCACCCCCAACAAGATCATCGGCGTGGTGGTCTGCCTGGCAGGCCTTTATCTCATCAACAAATGACCGTCTGCCGGGCTTTCTCCGGCAGTCATGCGCCTGAAAAGAGCTATGCGCTCCCCTCTCCGGGAGCGGGAAGGGAGGACGTGGTGGGGGACCTCACGCAGTGGGGGCTTTG
>JAZLJI010000121.1:0-3589 GCA_045617825.1 Lachnospiraceae bacterium | reverse complement strand
ACCCCGGGGGCTTTTCACCTATTAGGTTTAGCGACTTTACATATCCTCCTGCCGGACGGCTCTGCCCGCAAGCTCCAGACGGTAGCCCACGCCCCGCAGGGTCCGGAGGCTGAGATCGCTGCCGACCTCCGTCAGCTTGCGGCGGATGGCCGCCACGGTGGTCCAGCCGAAATTCGGCTTGGCTTCGGCCCCGCCGGAAAACTGCTCCCGGAGCTCCTCGGCGCCGAGCAGGCGGAAGGGCTCCCTGAGCAGCCGCTCCAGCAGGCGGTATTCGTTGCGTCCCAGACTCACCTGGCCTAAGGGGCCGGTGAGACAGTAGGCTTCGGGATCCAAGGCGGTATTGCCCAGACCGAAGCTGTTTTGCCTGTAGGCTCCGCCGCGCCGGAGGACCGCCCGGATCCGGGAATACAGCTCCGCCATCAGGAAGGGCTCCGGCAGGACGTTGTCCGCGCCGGCGTCGTAGGCGGCGATCCGGTGCTGGAAATCGTTCCGGCGGGTCAGCATCAGGATCGGCAGCTCGAAATGACGGCCGCGCAGCTCCTGCACCAGAGGACAGGTATCCTCCGTGCCCAGACACTCATCCAGGACCAGCAGCTCCGGCGGCTCCGCCGCGAAGCTCTGCCGGACGGCCTCGGCGTCCTCGGCGAGCTCCACGGTAAAGCGGCAGTGCCGCAGATACCCGCTGACGGATCGGGCGAGGGCGGCTTCATTGATGGCTAAAAGCAGGCGCATAAAAGGTCTCCTTGAAAAGACAGCCGGTCATTCCTTCAGCTGCCAGAGGAAGTATTCGTAGTCGGCTCCCTCAAAGTAGAGACTGGCTTTGGCGGCCAGCCGGTATTTCGAGGCCTTGACGTTGTAGGCGGAAAGCTGGTATTTGCGGGTGACCACAAAGTCCACGCCGCCCTCGTTCACCAGACGCTGCTGCTCGCTCACCAGCTCCGGCTTGTCGATGTTGAGGCGGCAGAAGGCGGTGGTGTTGGGCATCGTCCCGGAGGCGAAATAGAAGCCGCCGTCCAGGAAGCCGTAATTGAGCAGAGTGGCGTCCGGCACGGCCCGGATGATCTCGGCAAATCGATACTGCGGGGTATCCTCCCGGGCCACCTTCATGAGATACACGTTGCGCCCACGGGTCTGACAAAGGTACCCGGCGGCTCCCGCGGCGGCCAGGAGCAGCAGCGCGCCCAGCACCGCCAGGACCCGGGAGAGGCCCCGGGACAGCTTCCCTTTCAACCGGACGAAGAGCCGGTCCAGCGCCGCGGCGGGGGCCAGCAGCCCCAGCAGGGCGAAGGGCGCGAAGATCAGGCCGTAATAGCTGTAGGCCCGGCCGCCGTAGTAGGTGGTGAGGGCCAGAAGCGCGAAGGACAGGACAGGCGCGAGGATCTCCCGCCAGCCGTCCGCAAAAAGCCGCCACAGCAGGAACAGCCCGCTCATCAGCACCAGCGGCGTGTAGGGATTCCACAGGGGATGACCGGAAAGGGAGAGCGTGCCCTTGACCGAGCTGACGATCCGCTCGACTAACGGCGTGTCGGTGATGGCGTAGGTGTTCAGATTGTCCAGGATATAGACCTGGATCATGTCGCCCAGCGCCCCGTTGGCCGCCAGATAGACGAAGATCGGTAGCGTCAGGGCCAGAAAGCCCGCCAGGAAGCTGCTGACGGCGGAAAGGAGCTCGCAGAAGCGGCAGCGCAGGCTGAGATACAGCAGGATCACGAACAGGGCCAGCCCCGCGTAAAAGCCGATGAAGCTGAATTTGATCCAGGCACCCGCGGCAAAGGAGGCGCCGATGGCGAAGGCCTCCCAGAAGCCGGCCGCCCGTTTCTCCTTGGCGGCCCGCAGCACCAGGAATAGCGACAGGGCCATACAGGGCAGGTGCAGCTCCTCGGCTCCGGCGCCGTGGGCATAGGCATGGGAAATGCAGATGAGCGCGCCCAGCGGCAGCTGCCCGGCCAGACGGCAGAAGAGCCCCTGCGTATACAGCGAGACGCAGCGGCCCGCGAAGTACAGGAAGACCCCGAAGCACAGCACCTCCAGCAGGAAAACGCCCAGATAGCTGCTCTCGTCGATGAGGGCGGCTCCGGCGTACAGCAGGTACAGCACCGGCCCCTTCTGCTCATACAGGTCCCGGTAGGGCACCTGACCGTGGAGGATGCCCCGCCCCAGCGTCATGAAGCAGTTCACGTCCACCCAGTCGTTGAGCGGGTACAGCGGTGAGCTCTTGCTGGTGATCCCGATGAACAGGACGGCCAGCAGAAGAGACAGCAGGAAGCACAGGAGCTCCCGGCCGCGGCGGGAGGGCTTTTCGCTGAGGGTCTCGGAAGGAGCGTTCGTTATTTTATCAGAAGACATCGTCGTTTCCTTTGCATGACATGATAGTCTCATTAAACCACAGCGGAGGGAAAAATGCAAGCCGAAGCGGGAAAAGAGCCGGAAGGGCCGCGCGGCGGAGGAAAAAACGGCGGGGCAGCGCAAAGCAGGCCGCATAATCGGCAAATTCACATTGAAACGGTGAAATATTTGTGATATAGTGAGAAACAGATTTCCCGGGGAACGGGAAAAACGCAATTTCGCTATACAACAGGAAAAGGAGAGACGGTGACGCTGTCACCGCTGCAGAGGAAACATGCGCGATTACGTGATCATGGCGGATGTGAATACGGATATCGATCGGGAGTATGCCCGGGAGAAGGGCATCGCGATCCTGCCTCAGTATTATCATTTCAACGACGGGGTGATCTACGGTGACGAGCAGGTGCTTACCGACGAGGCCTTCTACGGCAGACTGGCCAAGGAACGGGCTTATTCGATGGGCTGCAACCCGGAGCGGGTGCGGGGCATCATGGAGGAAGCGCTGAAGCAGGAGAAGGATATCCTGGTGATCATGGGCTCCTCGGAATGCAGCGGAAGCTATAACACGGTGCGCCTGGAGGCAGAGGAGCTGGAGGAGGAATACCCCGGCAGCCGCATCTACGTGCTGGATTCGCTGCTGGAATGCAGCCCCGCGGGTCTGCTGGTGCGGATGGCCGTGGACGATAAGGAAGCCGGAAAGAGCATGCAGGACTGCATCGACATGCTGGAACGGCGGAAGAGCCACTGCGACGTGTATTTCCTGGTGGATCATCTGGATTATCTGGTGCGGGGCGGACGTCTGTCCCCCATCAGCGGCATGGTCGGCAACATGCTGAGCATCAAGCCCATCCTGCACTTTGAGAACGGCAAGATCGTGCCTCTCATGAAATGCCGCGGCAAACAGGCCGCCAAGAAGGCCGTGCTGGAGCAGCTGAAGAACAAGAAGCTGGACAGACATTATTTCGCGGGCGCTCATACGATGGCGCCTGAGGAGGGACAGGCCTTCTGCGACATGGCGAAGGCCGAGCTGGGGATCGAGGCGCTGTGTCTGGATTCGGTCAGTCTGATCATCGGCACTCACGTAGGCCCCGGCGCGGTGGCCTATGCGTTCTGCACTGAGGACTGAGCATGGTTTCCCTGATGTTTCTGCTGTCGGGAGGACTTCTCCTGGCAGCTTTTTTGATCCCCCTGCCGTTCATCAATTTCAATATCGGCAGCGCTGCCGGGCTGTTTCTGGGGGCGG
>JAZLJI010000120.1:0-71043 GCA_045617825.1 Lachnospiraceae bacterium | reverse complement strand
CTAGAGCGTTTACGGTTCTGAGGATGGCAGCAGTTATACGCTGCTGGATCAGGTGAAGCTGGACATTTCCAATTTCAATGCCGGAACCCAGTATGCTTCCAAGGTCAAGGGCGGTGAGCCTGACGGATGCACCTTTGCCGAACCGGTGCAGGCCCGCTACATCAAGCTGGTGGTTGACGAATGCATTACCGGTACCCAGTGCACTGCGCCGCATATCCGGATGTATGAGTTCGAGATCATGGGCTACGAGGCCGGCGCCACCAACCTGGCGCTGGATGCGACCGTGACTACCACCTACGAGCTGTACAACAGCATCACCTTCCCGCTGGATATGATCAACAACGGAAAGAAGGACGTGGACGGACAGAATCTGGCCAACCTGAAGTGGAAGGAAGGCGGCGAGATCCTTTTCGATCTGGGCAGCGTCTGCGACGTGACCGGCTACCGGATCTACAGCTACGAATGGCCCGTTCAGTACGGTATGGCCACCAAGTGGAAGATTTACGGCTCTGAAGATGGCGTGAATTACACCGAGCTGCACGAGGAGTCCATCGATACGGAGGGCTTCACCGCCGGCACACAGTACTTCACGGTAATCATGGACGGCAAGCCCAACGGCTGCGATTTCGCGGCTCCCGTCAAGGCCCGCTACATCAAGTACGTGGCTGAGGAAGCCATGAAGGGCACCGAGGCTGCCGAGCCCCGTGTCCGGATGTATGAGCTGGAGATCCTTGGCTTCAAGGGCGAATGAGCATCTGAATCAAGCATATGATGAATGCGCAGCGCGCCGGGGCGATGAGCCCCGGCGCGCTGCCGCATATAAGGAAGCATATTCTTTTTGGCGGGTTATCGGAAAACGTATCCGCTTTCAGAAAACGACCGCGGAGCTGCCGTCAGAACGTATCCAAAATGTATTGTCTGACTTTAGAATTAACGGTGAAAAACTCTCTTGACGGGACCGGATCGGCTGCATAATCGACCTGATTGGCTCTTCGCTTTTCCAGGGGATTGCGCTCTTCCCACTCCAGAAACGTCAGTAAACGTTCCTTTATCAAGGGCTTATTCGTCCATTCCTCAGCCCATTTCGTAAAGCAGCCCATAACGGCTTCCGGATCATCCCGTTTGATCTCCAAAAACCAATGACCGTAATAGTTCGGGTTTTCCGGCAGCAGCGAATTGATATAGACCCCCGGGCGAATATAATAATCATTCTTGGAAAAGATGCTGCCCTGGATCAAAAAAGAAACGGTAAATTCACCGGTATCCTTGATCCATCTTTTCTTCTTTTTTTTGAAGCCTCTTTCTTTCAGATACGGCTTGGCGTATCTTACCAATTCATCTTCCGGCCAAAAGCCTTTCATTTTCTTCCTCCTGTTCTCTGCATGCCCTGCCGCGGGAATGCCGCGGCGCGTTTACCGCAGCTTCCGGTACAGCTTCAGGCTCTGCTCCAGCAGTCCGATGCGGCCCCGGGCGAATAGCCCCAGGATCAGCCGGAGCTTCCGGGGAAGAGCGGAAGAGGACGCGACCTGCTTCATCTCCGGATGCTTTCGGGCAAAGTCCTTTCCGTAGGCCCTGGCTTCCTTCCGGTGAGTCTCCTCTTCCAGAAAATACAGCACCCCGTCCAGAACGCCCTTGTAGCCGGAGGCGGCCAGGCGGTCCCGGTGCGGCTGATCGTCCAGACCCCATTCCCGCAGGAAGGGGGCGAAGAAGGCGGGCTTGGCCAGATTGAGCCGCCGGTCCAGGGTGGCCGGGTCGAAGCGGTGCATGACGCTGCCCTGATGCATCCGGTACAGATACAGGGACCGGGGCAGGGCCAGGAGCCTCCGGGCCCGGGTGAGCGGATAGAGACAGTGCAGCACGTCCTCCCCGAAGGGATTTGCCGAGGCGGCGGAATAATCGGAGGGATCCTGCTGCAGCAGGGAGGTCCGCAGCAGCTTGATGCAGAGGCTGTCCAGCGTATTGCCGCCGATCAGCAGCTCGTAGAGCTCCCGCTTGCCGTCGCCCTCGATGACCTTTTCCGTGGGCAGCGGGTGAGGGCGGTCCTGGGGCGCTTCGCCTTCGGTGAAGAAGGAGAGGTCGTAGAGGATGCCGTCCAGCCCGGGATCGGCCTCCAGCTTTTCCGCCAGCAGGGACAGCGCGCCCTCCTTCAGCAGATCGTCGGAGTCCAGCCACAGGCAGTATTCGCCCTTCGCCTCGGCGATCAGCTCCCGCCGGGACCAAACGGTGCCCTGATGGGGACGGCGCAGGGAGCGGATCCGCTCCGGATGGGCCGCCGCCAGCGCGTCGCAGAGCGCGCCGCAGCCGTCGGGAGAGCCGTCCTCGAGCAGCAGCAGCTCATAGTCCTGATAGTCCTGCCTAAGGACGGATTCCACCGCCGCCGGCAAATAGGCTTCCGCCCGGTACACGGGCACGAGAATACTGAATCTCATCTAAAACTCCTCTGCAGATTTCTTCCCCGCCCCTGCGGCGGGCCCTTCAGCGAAAGTATAGCACAAATCCACAAAAACTTGAAATAGATTTCAAAATGATTTATAATGACAACAAATGCGAGAGGAGAGACGGCATGGCAGACCCGATGTTTTCGATTATCGTTCCCGTGTACCGGACGGAAGCCTGGCTTCCCGCCTGCGTGCGTTCTCTGCTGTGCCAGAGCTTTCCGGACTTTGAGCTGCTGCTCATCGAGGACGGCTCACCGGACGGCTGCGGGGCGCTCTGCGACGGCTTTGCCCGGGAGGACGCCCGGGTGCGGGTCTTCCATCAGAAGAATGCTGGGGTGAGCGCCGCCAGGAACCGGGGGCTGGAGGAAGCCCGGGGCCGGTATATCCTGTTCGCGGACAGCGACGACCGGGCGGAGCCCGAGCTGCTGGCGCATTTGCGGGAGGCCTTTGCGCGGGAGCCGGAGCTGCCCTGCGCGTACGGCTACGTGCTCCACGAGGAAAGCGGGGAGAGCTGTCCCTGCGCCGCGTATCCGGCGGGGCTCCACGAGACGGAGGAATTCCTGGAGAAGGCCTTCACCGGAGAAGCGGGGATCAGTCTGGCGGTCTGGCAGCTGGCCTTTCCCCGGGATCGGCTGGGGCATCTGCGCTTCGACCGCAGCCTGGCCTACGGAGAGGACGCCCTGTTCTTCGCGTCGCTCCTTAAGGGCTGCCGGCAGCTGCAGTTCGATCCTGCGCCTTTGTATCATTACATGGCGCTGCGGGCGGGAAATACCCAGGGCGTCAAGAGCCTTAAACGCTGCGAGGGCATTTACCGGGCCTGGCGGAGCATCGCCGGGGTCTGGGAGGACAGCGCGCGCCTCACGCCGCTGCTTCGCCGCATCGGCTGTGACTGGTGTCTGAACTGCCTGCTGCAGGCGAGAGCAGAGGCCGAGCGGCCGCGGGAAAAGACCCTCCGTCTGGAGCTGCGGCAGCAGACCCGGACGCTGCGAAGGACCGCCGGGGTCCCGCTTAAGCAGAAGCTGCGGCTGAGTCTGCTGGCCCTTCTGCCGGGGCTGGCCGGAAGAGGGAGGCCCAAATGAGTCTGATTTCCGTGATCGTACCGATGTATAAGGTGGAAGCGTATCTGCCCGCCTGTCTGGACAGTCTGCTGGCCCAGACCCATCGGGAAACGGAGTTTATTTTAGTGGATGACGGTTCCCCGGACGCTTCGGGGACCATCGCGGAGGCCTATGCGGCGCGGGACAGCCGCGTGCGGGTGCTGCATCAGGCAAACGGCGGCCTGTCCTCGGCCCGGAATGCCGGGATCGATGCCGCCCGGGGCGAATACCTGGCCTTTATCGACAGTGACGACTGGGTGGACCCGGAGATGCTTGAAACGATGCTCACGGTGCTGGAGAAGACCGGCGCGGGCATGGCTCTCTGCGGCCTGCGCTATGAGTATGAGGACGGAAGAGCGGCGGAGGACCTGACGCCGGGCACCGCGCTGCTGGACAGCCGACAGGCGCTGGAGCGGCTCTGCGCCCCGAAGGCACCGCTGTACGTGATCGCCTGCGACAAGCTGTACGGAAGAGCCTGCTTCGACGGCGTGCGTTTTCCGGAGGGCAGGCTGCACGAGGATGAATTTACCGCGCACCGGCTGCTCCGCCGGGCGGGGAGCGTGGCGACGGTGGATGCCGCCTTCTACCATTACCGGATCCGGGAGAGCAGCATCACCGGCGACTATCGCAATCCCCGGCATCTGGACGGGGCGCTGGCCCTCGCGGACCGCTATGAGGAGCTGAAGGCGATGGGCCTGCGGGAGCTGCTGCCCCTGTGCTTTGGGGGCTTCATGAGCTTTTTCGTGAGCTGCCTCAGAGACGGCGAATGGGCCGCTCTGACGGCGGAGGGACGCCTGCAGGAGGCGCGGCGTCTGGGTCTGGCCCTGCTGAAGGAGCAGGGCGGCGGAGGCCTGGAGGCCAAGGAACGGCTGGCGCTCCGCCGGCCCCGCCTGTGGAAAATGCTGTATGCGATCAAGGGAAGACTGACCTCCCGGGGAGGAAGAACATGACGGATAAGACCAACAAAACCGGAAGCTGGGAGAAGCATCGGCAGGCAGGTCTGCTGATGCTGGGCCTGTTTCTGCTGGAATGCTGCCTGACCGGCTCCGGCCGGATCATGCTGCTGGGCCCGCTGACCCTGCGGATGCTGCTGGCGCTTGCAGCCGGGCTGGCGGCGCTGCCGCTGTTTTTCCGGGATATCCGCGGGCAGTTAAAGAAACCGGTGAACTGGCTGGCGCTGGCCTTCTGCCTGTATCTGGTCTTCGCGGCGCTGCGGGGAAGGGCAAGAGGCAACAATGCCGAGGTCTGGCTGCTGGACATCAGGGGCTTTCTCTGGATCGTGCTGCTGCCGGTGACCGGCTGCCTGTGCGTAAAGGATAAGGACCTGCGGAGGCTGGCGGACCTGATCCTGCTGGGCGGCTTTCTGATGGGACTGCTCTGCTTCATCGGCAATCTCTGGTTCTGCCTGGTGCCGGAGCATTTCGACCCGACGCTGCATTTCATCTGGAGGTTCGGCTGGGGCAATCTGTCCCTGAATGAATATCACACCTACCGCTTTTTCGGCAAAAGCGGCCTGTTCATGATCCCCGCGGCGGGGCTGGCGCTTAAGCGCTTCATCCGGGCGGAGAGCGGAAAGGCCAAGCTGAAATACGGCATCGCGTTCTTCTTCATCGGCTCGGGCCTGCTCCTCAGCTACACCCGCAGCGTATATCTGGCGGCGGCGGTGGGCTTCCTGGTCTTCTTTATCCTGCTGCTGCGGCGGTATCAGGTGAAACGGGTGCTGCTGCGCACCGGCTTCCTGCTGGGCGTCTTCGTGCTGCTGACCTACGGCCTGGAGCTGGCGCTGAAGCAGGGCATGTTCCAGTACGCGGTGGCCCGCTGCGTCCACTTCGATCTGTCGGCCCATCTGCCTGTTCCGCACACCTGGGTCGACGATACGGCAGACGTCGAGAAGACGACGGAGGAGACCGACGCCACCCGCGACCGCACCGTGGAGGGCCTGACGGAGCTGATCAAGGCCCATCCGCTCATCGGCAGCGGTCTGGGCGCCACCTCGCCGCTCAGAGACGGCAAGGATGAGTATTTCTATCTGGATATGCTGGCGCGGACCGGCGTGATCGGCCTGCTGCTGTATTTGTCGCCCTTCCTGTACGCGCTTTGGCGCTTCATCCGGGCGGGCTGGGAGAAGCGCCGGCAGAGGCCGGAAGCGGAGCTGCTGTTTTTGGGCTTGCTGCCCTTCCTGGCGGCGACCTATTTCAACCCCTGGATGAACGCGGCCCTGGGCCTGGCCTACTATGCGCTGTCTTTGGCGGCGGCGGAGCGCCTGACCGCGGAGGAACGCACGGAGGAAAGCGCCTGACCGCGGCGCGGGCATGGCCGCGCAGGCGGCGGAAGAGAGCCTGCCCCTGCGGCGGCAACGGAGGATAAATGCGATGGAAACGGTATTATTGACCGGCGGATTGGGATATATCGGCAGTCATACGGCAGTGGAGCTGATCCGGGAGGGCTTCCGGGTCGTGATCCTGGATAATCTGTACAACAGCAGCCTGAGGATCCTGGACCGGATCGAGACGATCACCGGGGTGCGGCCCGCCTTTTATCAGGCGGATGCCTGCAGCCCTGCGGAGACGGAGCGGGTATTTGCCGAAAACGAGATCGCGGCGGTGATCCACTTTGCGGGCTATAAGGCCGTGGGCGAGTCCGTGGCGAAGCCCCTCATGTATTTCCGCAACAATCTGGACAGCGCCCTCACGGTGCTGGAGCTGATGAAAAAGCACGGCGTGCGGCGGCTGATCTTCAGCAGCTCCGCGACGGTCTACGGCGAGACGAATACGCCGCCCTTCACGGAGGATATGCCCACCGGCGGCTGCACGAATCCCTACGGACGGACCAAGTTCATGATCGAGGAGATGCTGAAGGATACCGCCAAGGCGGATCCCTCGCTGTCTCTGGTGATGCTGCGGTATTTCAACCCCATCGGGGCGGATGAGAGCGGCCTGATCGGCGAGCTGCCCAACGGGATCCCCAACAACCTGATGCCCTACGTGACGCAGGTGGCGGCCGGGATCCGGAAGGAGCTGTCGGTGTACGGGAACGATTACGACACCCCTGACGGCACCGGCGTGCGGGATTATATCCACGTTACGGATCTGGCCCGGGGCCACGTGGCGGCGCTGCGCTATTCGGCGGAGCATGCCGGTGCGGAGGCCGTCAATCTGGGCACCGGCCGGGGCGTCAGCGTGCTGGACATGGTGAAGGCCTTCGAGGCGGCAAACGGGATCCCGATCCCGTACCGCATCGCGGAAAGACGGCCCGGTGACATCGCCAGCTGCTATGCCGCCACGGACAAGGCGGAGAAGCTTTTGGGCTGGAGAGCGGAGAAGAGCCTGGAGGACTGCTGCCGGGATTCCTGGCGGTTCCAGAAGGGACTCATTTGACATAAAATAGAGGTGTAAAATGGATTACGATCTGATCATTATCGGGGCCGGTCCCGGCGGGATCTTTACGGCCTATGAGCTGTTGGAGAAGCGGAAGGATCTGAAGATCGCGGTATTTGAGGCGGGCGGCCCGCTGGAGAGCCGCAAATGCCCCATCGACGGCGACAAGATCAAGAGCTGCGTCCACTGCCAGAGCTGCGCCATCATGAGAGGCTTCGGCGGAGCGGGCGCCTTCTCCGACGGCAAATATAACATCACCAACGATTTTGGCGGTACGCTTTACGAATATATCGGCAAGGAAAAGGCCCTGGAGCTGATGCGCTACGTGGACGACATCAACATGGCCAACGGCGGCGAGGGCTCCAGGCTGTATTCCACGGCAGGGACGGCCATCCGGAAGCTCTGCCTGCAGAACAAGCTGCATTTGCTGGACGCCTCGGTCAGACATCTGGGCACGGACAAGAACTACGTGGTGCTGGGCAATCTCTATCAGCATCTGAAGGATAAGGTGGATTTCTTCTTCCGGACGCCGGTGGAGACCGTGGACCGTCTGGAGGAGGGCAGCTTTGCCGCTCTGGCCGGCGGAAAGCGCTACACCGCTTCCCGGCTGGTGATCTCGGTGGGCCGCAGCGGCAGCTCCTGGATGGAGAACCTCTGCAGAAAGCTGGGGATCCGGACCCACAGCAACCGGGTGGATATCGGCGTCCGGGTGGAGCTCCCGGCGGAGATCTTCTCCCAGCTGACCGACGAGCTGTACGAGAGCAAGATCGTGTACCGCACCGAGAAATACGGCGACCTGGTACGGACCTTCTGCATGAATCCCCACGGCGCAGTGGTGAACGAGAACACCAACGGCATCGTGACCGTGAACGGACACAGCTACGAGGACCCGGCGCTGCACACGGACTATACCAATTTCGCGCTGCTGGTGGCGAAGCATTTTACGGAGCCCTTCAACGATTCCAACGCCTACGCGGAAAATATCGTCCGCCTGTCCAACATGCTGGGCGGCGGCGTGATCGTGCAGCGCTTCGGGGATCTGGTGGCGGGCCGCCGCAGCACCGTCAAGCGCATCGAGGAGAGCTTCGTGACGCCGACCCTGAAGGCCACACCCGGCGATCTGTCGCTGGTGATGCCCAAACGGATCCTGGACGGGATCATCGAGATGATCTACGCGCTGGACAAGATCGCGCCCGGCACGGCCAATGAGGACACCCTGCTGTACGGGGTGGAGGTGAAATTCTACAACATGGAGGTGGAGCTTTCCGACAGGCTGGAGACCTCGATCCCGGGACTGTACGTGATCGGCGACGGCAGCGGCGTGACCCATTCCCTGTCTCATGCCTCCGCCAGCGGCGTTTTCGTGGCGCGGGAGATCGCGGAGCAGGCCTGATCGGACGGCTCCGGCGGCAGATATAAAGGAGGATTCATTATGGCACAGTTGTACATCGGTTGGTCCGAGGTCAGCATCACTCCCGACAAAAAGGTATCGCTGACCGGACAGTTCGCGGAACGGATCTCCGAATACGTGGAAAAGCCGCTGACGGCGACCGCCATGGCCGTGGAATGCGGCGGCGATCAGATGATCATCGTCGGCTGCGATCTGGCCGCCATCGAGGCGGATCTGGTGGAGAGCGTCAGGAACGCGCTGCGGGGCAATTCCCTGGGCATCGATCCCGACAAGCTGATCATCAACGCGATCCATACCCACACCGGCCCCGGTTATTCCAAGCGGGGCAATACCCCCTCCAACTGGGCCATGGCGTGGTACAGGCGCATGAAGAAATACCTGAGAGAGGATCAGGTCTATGAGGAGGCGGTCTCTATCGCGGGAAATCCCGAGATCGCCACGGACGAGGAAGTGTTCGACCTCCTGACGGAGCGCATTGCCGCGGTGGCCGCCGAGGCCTGGCAGAACAGAAGGGAAGGCTCCTTTAGGAACGCCTTCGACCGTGCCGCGGTGGGCATGTGCCGCCGCGTGGCTTATTCCGACAATACCGCGCAGATGTGGGGCGATGCCAATACGGCGATCTTTACCGAGCTGGAGGGCGGAAACGACTCCGGCGTGGAGATCATGTTCACCTTTGACGGAAGCGGTAAGCTCACGGGGGCCATGGTGAACGTCTGCTGCCCGGCACAGTGCGTCCAGCACCGGCTGTTCGTTTCGCCGGACTACTGGGGCGAGACGAAAAAGCTGCTGCGGGAGCGGTTCGGGGAGGATTTCTACATGCTTCCCACCTGCTCCACCGCCGGAGACCAGTGCCCGGTGGACCTGGTCCGCTGGGTAAATCCCGAAACGGACGTGCACGATCCGAACCTGATCCGGCACGATCCGCCCGTGAGAAAGGCCGATCCGTCCATGTTCGATCTGGCAGGCATGAGAAAGGCCGGCCGCCGGGTGGCCAATGCCGTAATGGACGCCTACGGGGAGCTTTCCGGGGATCCTCAGAAGGATGTCCGCTTTGAGCACCACGTTCACAGCCTGCATCTGCCGCTCCGCCGCGTGACGCTCAGCGAAAAGCTGGAGGCGGAAAAGGGCCTGGCGGAATACTGCCGCGGGATCAAGGGCAACGTCAATTTCATGGACGTGGCCAACTGCCAGCGGTTCTTCGGCGTCACCGAGCGCTTTGAACTGCAGGAAAAACAGGATATCGTGGAGACCGAGGTACACGTGATCCGGATGGGCTCCGTGGCCATCGCCACGTTCCCCTGCGAGGTGTTCCTGGACTACGGCAATCAGATCAAGGCGCGCGAGCTCTGCGAGCAGAGCTTCCTCATCCAGCTGGCCAACGGCTCCAAGGGATATCTGCCGACCGCTAAGGCCGAGCGCCACGGACACTATTCCGCATTTGTCGGATCCGGCGTGATCGGTCACGAGGGCGGTGAGCTGCTGGTGCGTGAGACGCTCACGGACATCAACCGGATGTTCGCGGATGACTATAAGGTCTATCGGTATAAGGAATGACGGAAGCTCCGTCAGGCTAAAGGAGGGTGAACTATGAAGCAGATCCTGCGCAGTCTCGGCTCCTTCTGGGGCAAATGCTTCGATTACCGGGGCGCTGCCGACAAAAAAGAATACTGGATCCCGGTGGCGGGCTTCCTGCTGCTGGCGGCGGCCGCCTTTGCCGCGCTGTTCCTGGAGATCAAAACCGGCAGCTCCACGCTGCCCGGGATCATCCTGACGGTCCTGGCGGGGATCAGTCTGGTACCGTTAGTGTCCCTGACGGTGCGCCGGCTCCACAGCGTGGAACGGAGCGGCTTCTGGGCCTTCCTGATGCTGGCGGTGGGCGTGGGCTTCGTTGCGCTGTTGGTCCTCTGCAGTCTGCCGGGAAGGTTCAATCCCATCGGGAACACTCCGGTCTGCGTGTACGGTCCGCCGGAATGGTTCGAATCGGAGTACGATCCGAAGAATAACGAGAACGTGGACGTCTACGGCCCGCCGGAATGGTTCGAATCGAAGTACGATCCGAAGAACAATGAGAACGCGCCGGTGTACGGCCCGCCGGAATGGTTTGAAAACAAAGGGGAGCAGAAGCCCTGAGACTTCTCGGAGATGAACGGATGGGAGATAATTCCGGATCGAACAACAGACAGAAGAGACGGCATCTGGAGCAGCTGGCGGCTTACCGGGAGGATACGTTAAAGAAGCATCCCGAGCTGCGGACCCTGTTTCTGGAAATGACGGTGCGCTGCAACGAGCACTGCCGTCACTGCGGCTCCAGCTGCGGGGACATCCGGGAGGAGGAGCCGCTCAGCAAGGAAGAAATCCTGGGATTTCTGCACGGCCTGAAGGGGCAGATGGACATTTCCAGGCTGAAGCTCTGCATCACCGGCGGGGAGCCTCTGCTGCGCCCCGACTTTTTTGCGATCATGGAGGGCGCGCACCGGCTGGGCTACCAGTGGGGCATGACCTCCAACGGACTGCTGATGGATAAGGAAACGGTGACGGCGCTGGCAAGGACCGGGATGCGGACGGTGTCCGTGAGCCTGGACGGCCTGAAGGAGAGCCACGAGTGGTTCCGGCAGCTGCCGGGCAGCTTCGGGCGGACCCTGGAGGGCGTGCGAAACCTGCTGGCGCAGGGCAGCTTCGACCACGTGCAGATCACCACGGTGGTACATCACCGCAACATCGGCGAGCTGGAGGAGCTGTACCGGCTGGTGTCCTCGCTGGGCGTGCGTTCCTGGCGGGTCATCAATATGGAGCCCATCGGAAGAGCCAAGGAGCAGCCGGAGCTGTGCCTTTCTCCGGAGGAATACCGGCAGCTGTTCGCCTTCATCCGGGAGAAGCGCTTCGCGGGCCCCGTGGAGGTGTGTTACGGCTGCAGCCATTTCCTCGGCATAGAGCTGGAGCGGGAGGTGCGGCCCTGGTATTTCCTCTGCAACGCGGGGGTCTATACCGCCAGCATCTGCTATAACGGCGACATCACCAGCTGCCTGGACCTGGAGCGGCGGCCGGAGTATATCGAGGGCAATATCCGCCGGGACGATTTTCTGACGGTCTGGCGGGACGGCTTTGCCAAGTATCGGACGGACTTCCGCAGGACCGGAAAATGCGCCTCCTGCGAGTATTTTCGCTACTGCGGCGGAGACTCCTTCCACAGCTGGAACCTGGAGGAAATGCGGCCGGAGCTGTGCTTCAGGGGGATCCTGTTTTGAGCCTGCCCGGGGGCCTTATCCCGGGAAAATGACGAAGAAAGCGCCGACGGCGGTCCTCCGAAGGAACGGGACCGCGCCCGCCTGCGGGACGGCGAAGAGGATAGGAAGGATGAAAATTGCGGTATTCTGCGGCTCCCGGGCCGGCAAGGATCCGGACTTCGCGGAGGCGGCGAAGCGCCTCGGCCGGCTGATCGGCGAGCGGGGCTGGACCCTGGTCTACGGGGGAGCGGTGGAGGGCCTGATGGGGACCGTGGCGACGGCGGTGGCCGAGGCCGGCGGCAGCGTCACCGGGATCCTGACGGAGATGCCGGAGATCATAGAGACCAGACATCCGCTGCTCACGGTCTGCGAGACCGTGAAGGACCTGGATGCCCGGAAGGCCCGGATGATGGAGCTGGCGGATGCCTGCATCGCCCTGCCCGGCGGCCCCGGGACCCTGGAGGAGCTCTCCGAGGCGATCTCACAGGCCCGGCTCCGGGTGAGCAGCCGGAGGGTGCTGTATCTGAACGAAAAGCATTACTACGAGCCGCTGACCGCTCTGCTTGAGGGCATGGTGAAGGCTGGCTTCATCGCAGCGGAGGATCTGGCGCTGGTCACCTCCGCGGACAGCCCCGAGGAGGCTGTGGCGATCCTGGAGAAGACGTGCTGAGCGCGGAGAACAGAACTGCCGGAGCGGGAAGAAGCGCCGGCGCAGGGAGGAAGTCATGAAGCAGATCTGGAAACCCGGCAACATGCTGTATCCGGTCCCCGTGGTGATGGTGAGCTGCGGGAGAGCGGGAGAAAAGCCCAATATCATTACCGCCGCCTGGGCGGGCACCGTGTGCAGCGAGCCGCCCATGCTTTCGGTATCCGTGCGGAAGGAACGCTATTCCCACGACATGATCCGGGAGAGCGGCGAATTCGTCGTGAATCTGGTCAGCCGGGAACTGGTGCGGGCATGCGATTTCTGCGGGGTGCGCTCCGGTCGGGACACCGATAAATTTGCCGAGATGGGCCTGACGGCGGAGAAAACGCCGCACCTTTCGCTGGCGCCGGCCATCGGGCAGAGCCCCGTCAGCCTGGAATGCCGGGTGACGGAGGTCCTGGAGCTGGGCTCCCATGATATGTTCCTGGCGAAGATCCTCGGGGTCCTGGTGGAGGACAGCCTGCTGGACGAAAAGGGCGCGCTGGACCTGGACCGGGCGGAGCTGGTGGCCTATTCCCACGGAGAGTATCATCTGCTGGGCGAGCTGCTGGGCAGCTTCGGGTATTCGGTAAGGAAGAAGAAGTAAGAACGAAAAAACGGGATATTTTTACGGAAAAAGGCGCATTTTTTAAAAAAATGTTGCCTTTTTTAGTGCTATTTTTCATCAAATATTGACTAATTCGGGCAAATTCGGGCGTTTTTTATCTTTTTTCCTTAAAAGGGTTGACAGATAATCTTTTTGTGATAAGATAGCACAATCTCATAATCGCCTGTAAATCACAGAACAGGTTGAAAACGCAAAAAGGAAAAACGATATGGAAAATTATTTGGCCTGGATCACCCTGGCCTGCGCTGTTGTCGCCTTATTGTTCGCCTTTGTGAAGGCTAAAAAAGTACTCGGCTATTCCGAAGGCAGTGATGCCATGAAGCGGATCTCCGGCTACGTCCGTACCGGCGCCGCCGCGTATCTGAAGCGTCAGTATAAGGTCGTCGCGATCTTCTTCGTCTGCATGGCGGCGGTGCTGACCGTGATGGCCTTTGCCGGAATGCTGACCCCCTACGTGCCCTTTGCCTTCCTGACCGGCGGTATTTTCTCCGCTCTCAGCGGCTTCGTCGGGATGACCATCGCGACCAGGGCCAACAGCCGTACCGCCTGCGCCTGCGAAAACAGCCTGAACAAGGGTCTGAAGGTGGCCTTTTCCGCCGGCTCCGTGATGGGCTTTACCGTGGTCGGACTGGGCCTGACGGACATTTCGGTCTGGCTGATCCTGCTGAAATACGTCTTTAAGCTTCCGGCTTCCGAGATCACCAGTGCCATGCTGACCTTCGGCATGGGCGCCTCCTCCATGGCGCTGTTCGCCCGGGTGGGCGGCGGTATCTTTACCAAGGCCGCCGACGTGGGCGCCGATCTGGTGGGCAAGGTGGAAGCCGGGATCCCCGAGGATGACCCCCGCAACCCCGCGGTCATCGCCGATAACGTGGGCGATAACGTGGGCGACGTAGCCGGCATGGGCGCCGATCTGTACGAGTCCTACGTCGGCTCGCTGATCTCTGCCTCCGCGCTGGGCGTGGCGGCGTTTTCCGGCGAATTCAAGGCGATGGTGGTGCCGCTGCTGATGGCTTCCGTCGGCATCCTGGCCTCCATCCTGGGCACCTTCCTGATCCGCACGAAGGAGCAGGCCGATCAGCGGACGCTGCTGAAGGCCATGAGCCGCGGTACCACCTTCTCCGCGGTGCTGATCGCCGCCGTAGCCTATCCCGTGATCGTGATGACGCTGGGCCGGGAGCACTGGGGCCTGTACCTGGCCGTTCTGGCCGGTCTGCTGGCCGGTGTCCTGATCGGCAAGATCACCGAATACTATACCTCCGATACCTATAAGCCCACCCAGGACCTCTCCGATGAGTCCGAGACCGGCGCCGCCACCATCGTGATCGGCGGTATCGGTCTGGGCATGAAATCCACCCTGCTCCCCATCGTGATCGTGGTGGCGGCCATCCTGGTGGCCTTCTTCTGCTCCGGCGGCAGCATGGCCGATCCCGCCATGGGCCTGTTCGGCATCGCTCTCGCTGCCGTGGGCATGCTGTCCACGCTGGGCATCACGCTGGCGACGGATGCCTATGGCCCCGTGGCTGACAATGCCGGCGGTATCGCCGAAATGGCCGGCCTGGATGCTGCGGTGCGTCAGCGCACGGACGCGCTGGATTCCCTGGGAAATACCACCGCTGCCACCGGCAAGGGCTTTGCCATCGGCTCCGCCGCTCTGACGGCGCTGGCCCTGATCGCTTCCTACATCGACAAGATCCGGTCCGTTTCCGAGTCGGCCATCAGCCTGGACGATTTCTCGCTGATGAATCCGCTGGTCCTGAGCGGCCTGCTCATCGGCGCCTGCCTGCCCTTCCTTTTCGCGGCGCTGACCATGGACAGCGTGGGTCGGGCGGCCCAGTCCGTCGTGCTGGAGGTCCGCCGCCAGTTCCGGGAGATCACCGGCCTGATGGAGGGCAAAGCCGAAGCCGACTACGCCCGCTGCGTGGATATCTGCACCGCAGCCTCTCTGAAGGAAATGGTCCTGCCGACGCTGGTGGCCGTGATCGCCCCGATCGCGGTGGGCATGATCCTCGGCTATCGCGGTGTGGTCGGCATGCTGAGCGGCGCCACCGTCAGCGGCTTCCTGCTGGCCATCTTCATGTCCAACGCGGGCGGCGCCTGGGACAATGCTAAGAAGTATATCGAAGGCGGTCATCACGGCGGCAAGGGCTCCCTGCAGCACAAGGCCGGCGTGGTGGGCGATACCGTGGGCGATCCCTTCAAGGATACCGCCGGTCCCTCCATCAACATCCTGATCAAGCTGCTGAGCATGGTCTCCATCGTATTTGCCGCGCTGGTGGTCAGATTCAGCCTTTTCTGATCTGATAGGAAAAGAGAAGCCGGCAGGCCTCGGAAGGTCCGCTGCGAGAGATATCATCCGAAAACTGAGGGAACAGCTTGCTGTTTCCTCGTTTTTCTTGTATAATGCAGTCAGAGAACCGTGATAGGAGACGTGCGATATGGCATACGAATATTTTACCCGCTTTCAGTTTCCCTCAGGCCTTCCTCTTTCCGGTGACCGGCGTGTGACCGGCAGCCCGGAGCATATTGCCCTGGCCAGAAAAGCGGCAGCCGCGGGCATGGTCCTGCTGAAGAACGAGGCTTCCCTGCTGCCCTTCGGCAAGGGCACGAAGCTGGCGCTGTTCGGCGTGGGCAGTGAGGATTACGTGAAAGGGGGCGGCGGCTCCAGCGACGTCACCTGCGCCTACGTGAAGAGCGTGCGGGAGGGCCTGGAGGAAAAGGAGGCTGAGGGCTATTGCCGCCTGTATGCTCCGCTGGTTTCCCTGTACCGGGAGACGGTGCGGGCTGCCTACGCGGAGGGGGTACTGCCCGGCGAGGTCCGGGAGCAGGTCCTTCCGGAGGAAACGGTCGCCGCCGCGGCGGCCTTTACGGATACCGCCGTCTTCGTGATCTCGAGACGGTCCCGGGAATCCGCCGACAGGACCGCAGAGCCCTATGACGGAGACTTTTACCTGAGCCGGGAGGAGGAGCAGCTGAAGGAACAGCTGTGCAGGCATTTCCCGAAGGTGGCCGTGCTGCTCAATGCCGGCAGCATCGTGGACCTTTCCTGGGTGAAGCGGGACGCGCGCATCGGCGCGGCGCTTTTCCTGTGGATGGCCGGCATGGAGGGCGGCTCCGCCGCCGCGGACCTGCTGTTCGGCCAGCGCTGCCCGGAGGGGAAGCTGCCGGATACCTTTGCCGAGAGCTTTGACGCCTATCCCTATGCGGAGGGCTTTTATGCCTCCGATAAATACGTTGACTATACGGAAGATATCTACGTGGGCTACCGCTACTTCGAGACCCTGCCCGGGGCCGCGGAAAAGGTGGTCTATCCCTTCGGCTTCGGTCTGTCCTATACGGCATTTGAGCCGGGCGAGGCGAAGCTGCAAAGGGAGGGGGACCGCTTTACCCTGACCCAGCCGGTGAAAAACTGCGGCGGCAGAGCAGGCCGCGAGACCTTGTTCGTCTTTGTGTCCCAGCCCCAGGGCCGCTTGGGCAAGCCCGCGAAGAGCCTGGTGGGCTTTGCCAAGACCGCGCTGCTGCAGCCGGGCGAGACGGAGACGCTGTCCGTCAGCTTCACCGCCTACGAGCTGGCCAGCTATGACGACCTGGGGAAGGTCGCCGCTTCCGCCTACGTGCTGGAGGCGGGAGAGTACCGGATCCTGACCGGGACCGACGTGCGGTGTGCCCGGGAGGTCTATGCCTGGCAGGAGCCGGAGGATCGGGTGCTGAAGCAGCTGACGCCTCAGGCGGTGCCCCATGCGTTAAAGGCGCGGCTGCGGCCGGACGGCAGTCTGGAGCCGCTGCCGACGGACGCGGTGATCCCGGAGCGGGACTATGACGAAGCCGCCTTCAAGCGGGATCATCACAGCGCTTCGCCGCTGGAAAATAACTTCGGCCGCACCGCGAAGACCGGCGAGCTTCTGCCGAAGGTGCCTGCCTTTGACGAGGTGATCCGGGGCAATATGAGCCTGGAGGAATTTATCGCCGGGATCTCCGACGAGGAGCTCTGCTGGATGACCGGCGGTCAGCCGGCCCGGGGGATCGCCAATACCTGCGGCATGGGCAACAACGATTACTGGAAGATCCCCAACATCATGACCTGCGACGGGCCCTGCGGCGTGCGCATCCGCCCGGAGTGCCGGGTCACCACCACCGCTTTCCCCTCCACCACGCTGCTGGCGGCCAGCTTTGACCGGGAGCTGCTGGAGGAGGTCGGAAAGGCCATCGCGGCGGAGGCCCTGGAGAACAACATGGGGATGCTGCTGGCACCCGGGATCAACATCCACCGGAATCCGCTCTGCGGCAGAAACTTCGAATACTATTCCGAGGACCCTCTGGTGGCGGGGCTGCTCTCCGCGGCCTTCGTCCGGGGCGCGCAGCAAATGCAGGCGGCGGGCTGCGTCAAGCATTTTGCCTGCAATAATAAGGAAACGCTGCGCCGCGGCTCCGATTCCCGGCTCTCCGAGCGGGCCCTCCGGGAGATCTATCTGAAGGGCTTTGAGCTCTGCATCCGGGAGGCCGATCCCTGGACCCTGATGGTGTCCTACAACATCATCAACGGTACTCAGGCCACGGAAAATGCGGACACTCTGACCCACATCCTCCGGGAGGAGTGGGGCTATACCGGCCTGGTGATGACCGACTGGCGCACCAACGGAGACTATCCTGCGGAGATCGCCGCCGGCATCGACGTCAAGATGCCCTACGGAGACCCGGCCGAGATGATAACGGCTCTGGCGGAGGGCAGGATCAGCCGGAAGGAGCTGGAGCGGGCCGTCGGGCATTTGCTGCAGCTGTTCCTGAAGCTGGCCCGGGATCCCGGACGGCGCGTCTGAGCACCCAGACCGCGGCGGCAGGGCCGCCGCGGCGGGAGCGGCGGAGGACGGAAAAATAAAGCAAAATACCCCTTGACACAGCCCCTTTAATTTGGTATAAAGGTTTGGCGGAAACGTATAGGGGCATAGTTCAAGGGTAGAACAGTGGTCTCCAAAACCATCGATGTGAGTTCGAATCTTACTGCCCCTGTGTCAAAGGGTGTGGCTGAGGAGCCGCACCCTTTGTTGTATATTTGCCGCCGAAAAAGGAGCTTTCATGACCGAATCGATTCTTCAGACGTTTATGGGCTGGATGGCAGGACTGCCCTCCGAACTCATCGTTTTTGTGGTCTCCATGATCCCCATCGTGGAGCTGCGGGGCGGACTGATCGCGGCAGCGCTGCTGGATATGCCCATGTGGCGCGGCATTTTCTTCTGTCTGCTGGGCAATATGCTGCCGGTGCCCTTCATCCTCTGGTTCATCACCCCCATCTTCAACTGGCTGAAGCGGACGAAGCTGTTCCGCCCGCTGGTGGAAAAGCTGGAGGCGAAATCCCTGGGCAAGAGCGAAAAGATCCGCAAATACCAGTTCTGGGGCCTGGTGCTGTTCGTGGGCATCCCCCTGCCCGGCACCGGCGCCTGGACCGGCTCCCTGATCGCTTCCCTACTGAATATCGAGAAGAAAAAGGCAGTTCCCGCCGTATATCTGGGCCTGCTGCTGGCCACGCTGATCATGTGCATCATCAGCTACGGGATCCCCGCGCTGGTGGCCGGCCATTAAGAAAGGAGCTTCGCATGAAATATCTTATCGCCTCGGACATCCACGGCAGCGCAGGCTGCTGCGAAAGGCTGCTGCAGGCCTTCGAGCGGGAAAAGGCCGACCGGCTGCTGCTGTTGGGAGATCTGCTGTACCACGGTCCCCGGAACGACCTGCCGGAGGGCTTCGGGCCCAAGGGCGTCATGGCACAGCTGAATGCCTATAAGGACCGGATCTTCGCGGTGCGGGGCAACTGCGACGCGGACATCGACCTGGAGGTGCTGGAGTTCGGCATATTCGAGCCGGTGCTGTATCTGCGGGAGGAGGGGCTGACCGTCGCGGCCACCCACGGCCACATTTACGGAGAGAACCGTCCGCCCAAGGGACTGGAGCCCGGCAGCGTGGTGCTGGGCGGGCATACGCATATCCCGGCGCTCAAGGACTACGGGACCTATCTGTATATGAATCCCGGCTCGGTTTCCCTGCCCAAGGGCGGGAGCGAGAAGGGCTACATGCTTTGGGAGGGCCGAAGCTTTCAGTGGAAGACGCTGGACGGGGTCCTCTTCAGAAGCTATGAGGCGGAGAGCAGAGCATGACCGGAGCGGAGAGACTGGAAAACTGCCGGCAAATGTGTGACGTCATCACCGCCGCCAAGGTCAGCGATTCCGGCTATCGGGACCTCAAGGCCATGCTGCGGCGGGATCTGACGGATTTCTGCGTTTACCTGGCCTGCGGAGAGGGGAGCTTCGCCCCGGAGGCGGAGGCCTACGCGCGGGAGCTTCTGGGCGCGGACCTCAGCTACCGGCAGCGGACCCTGACCCTGGAACGCCTGGGGACCGATTTCGGAGAGAAGATCCCCACGACCCTCAAATATTTCGTGCTGGCGGACGCGGGCAGACGGGTGGAAAACGACCCCTGGAAGCATAAGAAGACCGTGCAGCTGCTGGAATGCTACGAGGCTGTCGGAAAGGAGCTGCTGGCCCTGTGCAAGGGCGCGGGGACCGCGTCGGAAAAGCGGCTCAAGGCCTACGTGAAGAGCCTGGAGAAATTCATTTCCGGTTACGGTCTGACCCGCAATACCTACGTCAAGGTGAGCGGCGGAAGGGCGGCGGCGCCGAAGCCGCAGGAGCCTGCCGAAGGGAAGCCTGCCCGGACGCCCGGAACTGCCGGAGGGAACGCCCCCGAGGCGGCCGGGACCGCGGCGGAGACCGCCGGAGAAGCGGCGCCCGACCTTTCCCAGGACCGGGTGGACGAGGTGCTGCGGGAGCTCAACGAGCTGATCGGCCTGCGCTCCGTGAAAAAGGAGATCGGCAAGCTGGTGGATCTGCTGCGGGTGCAGCAGCTGAGGAAGGAGCAGGGGCTGAAAAACCTGCCCACCTCAAGACACATGGTATTTTACGGCAATCCCGGCACCGGGAAAAGCACGGTGGCCAGGATGCTGGCGGAGATCTACGGCAGTCTGGGCCTGCTGCCCACGGGACAGCTGGTGGAGGTGGACCGCTCCGGACTGGTGGGCGGCTACGTGGGCCAGACCGCCATGAAGACCCGGGAGGTCATCGACGAGGCCATGGGCGGCCTGCTCTTCATCGACGAGGCTTATACGCTCACGGCGGGCAAGGGTCAGAACGACTTCGGGCAGGAGGCGGTGGACACGCTGCTGAAGGCCATGGAGGATTCCCGGGACAGTCTGGTGGTCGTGGTGGCCGGATATACGGATCTGATGCAGGAATTCCTGAACAGCAACCCCGGCCTCAAATCCCGCTTCAACTATTTCATTGAATTTCCCGATTACGATCCGGAGGAGCTGACGGAGATCCTGAAGCTGCAGTGCCGGAAGAACCAATACGTGCTGTCGGAGGGCGCTCTGGCCAGGGCGCGGGAGCTGTTCACCGCCCGCTGCGCCGATAAGCCGGAGAATTTCGCCAACGCCCGGGAGGTGCGGAACATGCTGGAAAAGGCCATGCTGAACCACGCGGGGCGGGTGACCCGTCTGCCGAAGGAGCAGCGGACCAGGACCGTGCTGGAGACCCTGGAGGCGGAGGACCTGGAAGCGCCGGTGTGAGCCGGAGCGGAAGGCGGCCGTTCAGAGGCGAAAAATGCGCGCCGCGGGGCGTAAGCGCCTGCGGCAGAGGGAAAGGAGGAACCATGCGGGTCGTGGTGATCGGCGGCGGAGCCGCCGGGATGATGGCGGCCGTCGCGGCAGCCCGGGAGGGCGCCGAGGTGACGCTGCTGGAGAAAAACGAGAAGCTGGGCAAGAAGCTGTATATCACCGGCAAGGGCCGCTGCAACCTGACGAATGCCTGTGACCGGGAAGCCTTTTTCGGCCACGTGCTGCGGAACCCCCGCTTCCTGTATTCCTCCTTCGGCAAATGGTCCAACTGGGACATGATGGACTTCATCGAGGCCAACGGCACCCCCTGCAAGACCGAGCGGGGCGAGCGGGCATTTCCCGCCTCCGACAGATCCTCGGACGTCCAGAAGGCCCTGGACAGGGCGCTGAAGCAGGCGGGCGTGAGGATCCGCCTGGGGACCCGGGCGGAGGAGCTGCTGTTTACTCCGGACGAGAAGACGGTCCGCGGCGTGCGCGTGAGCGCAGCCCGGGGCTCTGAGGAGCTTCCCGCGGACCGGGTCATCGTGGCCACGGGAGGGCTGTCCTATCCCTCCACCGGCTCCACCGGCGACGGCTACCGGATGGCGGAGGCGGCGGGCCATCTCCTGACGGAGAGGATGCCCTCGCTGGTGCCGCTTGAGGCTTCATTTGCCCCGCCGCTGGGGAAAAGCCTCAGCTGCAGGGATCTGATGGGCCTGTCCCTGAAGAACGTCGCGGTGCGCTTTAGGCAAAGCGGCAGAGAGCTGTACTACGATTTCGGGGAAATGCTGTTCACCCACTTCGGCGTCAGCGGCCCGGTGATCCTTTCGGCCTCCGGAAGGCTGGGCGAGGCACTGCTGACGGAAAAGGGCAGAGCCGCGGGACCGGTCAGTCTGGAGCTGGACCTGAAGCCGGCGCTGACCGCGGAGCAGCTGGAGGCGCGGTTCCTGCGGGAGGCGGAGGGCCAGGGCGCGAAGCAGCTGGGCACCTTCCTGGGCGGCTGGCTGCCCAGAGCGCTGATCCCGGCCGTGCTGGGGCAGGCGGGACTGGCCGGCGACCGGAAGGTCGCGGGGGTATCCGCCCGGGACAGAGGCATCCTTCTGGCCGCCTTGAAGTGCCTGAAGCTGGAAATACACGGACTGAGAGATTACGATGAGGCCATCGTGACCCGGGGCGGCGTGGAGGTCAGGGAGATCGAGCCCGCCACCATGGCGTCGAAGCGGGTGAAGGGACTGTATTTTGCGGGTGAGGTGCTGGATCTGGACGCGGAGACCGGCGGCTTCAATCTGCAGATCGCCTGGAGCACCGGCCATGCGGCGGGAAGGGCCGCGGCACAGGCTTGAGCCTGAGAAAGGATTTACCATGAACAAACACATTGCCATCGACGGACCGGCCGGGGCCGGGAAAAGCACCATCGCCAAGGCCGTGGCGGGGAAGCTGGGACTGATCTACGTGGACACCGGCGCCATGTACCGGGCGCTGTCGGTGTATTTTCTGCGGCTGGGCCTCGCGGCCGAGGACGAGGAGGGCATCACCCGGGCCGTGGCCGATGCGCAGGTGACCATCGAATACCGGGACGGCAGCCAGCAGGTGATCCTGAACGGCGAGAACGTGACGCCCTTCCTGCGGCAGGAGGAGGTCGGGAAAATGGCCTCCGCCAGCTCCGTTTACGGCCCCGTGCGGACCAAGATGACGGCCCTGCAGCAGCAGCTGGCCCGGGAAAAGGACGTGGTGATGGACGGCCGGGACATCGGCACCGTGGTGCTGCCGGACGCCTTCCTGAAGCTGTATCTGACGGCTTCCTCCGAGGTGAGAGCGAAGCGCCGCTTCGAGGAGCTGACGGCGAAGGGCGAGACCCCGGACCTGGCGCAGCTGCAGAAGGAGATCGAGGAGCGGGATTTCCGGGACATGCACCGGGATATCGCTCCGCTTAAGCAGGCGGAGGACGCGGTGCTGCTGGACACCTCCTACATGGGGATCGAAGAGGTCACGGACGCCGTGATGGATCTGTACAGAGAAAAAGAAAAGGCGGGATTTTTTCGCTGACGCCCTGAGCCCGGAGGAAACGGAGGAGGGGCGCGTCATCCTGGCGGAAAGCGCCGGCTTCTGCTTCGGCGTGGAGCGGGCCGTGAGCACGGTATACCGGCTGCTGGAGGAAGGCCGCAGGCCCCTGTATACCTACGGCCCCATCATCCATAACGAATGGGTGGTGGAGGACCTGGAGAGCAGGGGCGTCCGCATCCTGAAAAATGAAGAGGACCTGAGAACGGCGCCCCGGGGCACCCTGGTGATCCGCTCCCACGGCGTCACCAGGCGGGAGCAGGAGCTGATGGAGCAGCTGGGCTTTGCGGTGGTGGATGCCACCTGCCCCTTCGTCAAGAAAATCCACCGGCTGGCGCAGGAGGCCTCGGAGGAGGGCAAGGAGCTGCTGATCACCGGCGATCCCGAGCACCCGGAGGTGCAGGGGATCTGCGGCTGGAGCCGGGTAAGACCCCTGGTGATCCGGGACGAGGGGGAGCTTCCGGCCCTCTCGAAGGAGCGGTCCTACGTTCTTTTGAGTCAAACGACATTTAATCAAAAAAAATTTGCAAAAATAGTTGCAAATCTTGAGAAAAACGGGTATTATGTGTACGTTGTGAATACTATTTGCAATGCTACACAGAGACGCCAGTCGGAGGCGGAGGAGATTTCCCGGAAAGTCGACAGCATGATCGTTATCGGCGGCAGGGAGAGCTCCAACACCAGGAAGCTTTACGACATCTGCAAAGCCCACTGTGCCTCCACTTACCTCATCCAGTCACTGGATGATTTATGTAACCAAGGGTTTGCACCGGTACGCAGCGTAGGCATCACAGCAGGGGCCAGCACCCCAAAGAATATTATTGAGGAGGTTCATTCTTATGTCCGAAGTAAGTTTTGAACAGTTGCTGAACGAAGAAGGTTCTCTGAACCAGGTACGTACTGGCGCGACCGTTACGGGTACGGTCATCGGCGTGAAGGAAAACGAGATCAACCTGAACATCGGCTACAAGGCCGACGGTGTGATCGCCAAATCCGAGTACACCAACGATGCCAACCTGGATCTGCTGGAAGCAGTCCACGTGGGCGACGTGATGAAAGTTAAGGTCCTGAAGGTCAATGACGGCGAGGGTCAGGTCCTCCTGTCCTACAAGCGCTTGGCCATGGACCGTGCCAACGAGGTCCTGCAGGAAGCCTGCGAGAACGGCACGGTCATGAGCGGCACCGTTTCCCAGGCTCTGCCCGGCGGTCTGTCCGTGATGGTCGAGGGCGTTCGCGTCTTCATCCCCGCCAGCCTGGTCTCCGACAGCTTCGAGCGGGATCTGAGCAAGTACATGGGTCAGGAAGTTGAGTTTGTGGTGATCGAGTGCAATCCCCACAAGCGCAGAGTCATCGGCGACCGCAAGCAGGTCGTTGCCGCCAAGAAGGCGGAGGCTGAGAAGGCTCTGTTCGAGACCATTCAGGAAGGCATGGTCGTGAACGGTACCGTGAAGAACCTCACCGATTTCGGTGTATTCATCGACCTGGGCGGCGCTGACGGTCTGCTGCACATCTCCGAGATGAGCTGGGGCCGCATCGAGAATCCCAAGAAGGTCTTCAAGGTTGGCCAGGAAGTGGAAGCCTTCATCAAGAGCATCAAGGGCTCCAAGATCGCTCTGTCCATGAAGTTCCCCGAAAAGAACCCTTGGCTGAACGCTGACGAGAAATACGCCATCGGCAACATCGTTACCGGTAAGGTAGCCCGCATGACCGATTTCGGCGCTTTCGTAGAGCTGGTTCCCGGTGTTGACGCGCTGCTGCACGTTTCCCAGATCTCCAAGGATCATGTGGACAAGCCCAGCGACGTGCTGACCATCGGCCAGGAGATCGAGGCGAAGATCGTGGACTTCAACAGCGAAGACCGCAAGATCAGCATTTCCATCAAGGCTCTCGAGATGGATAAGGCCACCGAAGACGAAAGCAAGGCTACCATCGAGATCCCTCAGGAGATCCTGGAAGCGGCTAAGGAAGAATAAGATTTAGATGCCGAGAGGCAGAGACGGCGGGATCCTCATCGGATCCCGCTGTTTGTTTTCTCGGGCGACGCGTTCCTTCCGCGGGATAAGGGAGAGCGGAGCGGCTTTAGCCGCCGCGCCAAAGGCCCGGAGGAGGGACAAAGGAGGCAATATGGAGAAAATCTACATCACCGGACATCGCAATCCGGATCTGGACAGCATTTGCGGAGCGCTGGCCTACGGAAATCTGAAGAACCTGATCGATCCCCGCAGCGAATACGTCCCCGTGCGCTGCTCCCATCTGAGCGAGGAAGTGAAGCAGGTCCTGAATTCCCTGGAGATCACGCCTCCGCCCTATATGAACAACGTCAATCCCAAGGTCGAGGACGTGATGCTGCATTCCACCGAGCGGATCGAGGTGACGGATTCCCTGCGGGAGTACGCCAAGGGCTATAACAGCGACAGGCCCTCCGCCGTGCCGGTGTTCGATCACAACGTCTTTGCCGGGCTGCTCACCATCGACAATATCGTCAAATGGCTGATGGAGAGCATCCGGGAGCAGGATAAGCTGGAGCAGATCCCCGTGCCGGAGATCCGCGAGCTGCTGAGCACGGAGGTGCTGCGGGTCCAGAAGACGGATCTGTACGAGGACGCCAAGAGAATGCTGGAGACCCGCGGCAAACGGGGCCTGGCGGTATTTTCCGGAGAGGAATACGTCGGATACGTGACCCAGCGCTGCTTCATGAACACGCCCCGCTATAAGCTGATCCTGGTGGACCACAACGAGCCGGAGCAGAGCATCCGGGGCATCGAGACCGCGGACGTGGTGGAGATCATCGACCATCACCGGCTGAACGCCGTGAAGACCAGCATGCCGCTGTTCGTGGATTCCGAGCCGCTGGGCTCCAGCTGCACCGTGATCTATCAGATGTATCTGCGCAACGGCATCCGGCCGGATCCGCAGACGGCAAAGACCATGCTGGCCGGCATCCTGGCGGATACGGTGATCCTGAAGAGCCCCACGACCACCCGGATCGACCGGGAATCCGCTTACATCCTCTCCGCGATCTGCGGCATGGAGACCGAGGAATTCGGCCGCCGGATGTTCAGCAGCATCGAGGGTCTGAAAAACCGGGATCCCGAGGAGGCCATCTCCGCCGACTTCAAGCAGTACCGGGAGAAGGGCTGCCACCTGGGGATCGGCCAGTGCGAGGTGACGACGCTGCACGATCTGCCGGATTACTGCGGCCGCTATCTGGAGGCGCTGGAGGAGGTCCGGCGGAAGAACGGCCTGGATTGGGCCACGCTGATGATCACCGACGTGCTGAAGGAGCACAGCGTGCTGCTGAGCACGGAGTACAGAGCCGAAAAGCACCTGCAGTATCAGCCGCTGAAGCCCCACGTGTTCAACATGCCGGGCGTCATGAGCCGGAAGAAGCAGCTGCTGCCCGAGGTCCTGCACGCGGTGGGGATCGGCTGAGGAAAAAATATACAGCTTGCATTTTTCGGGAAAATGCAGTAAAATATTTACCGATTATGACCTTAGGAGGTATTTGCCCCTATGAAATACAGAAATATCATGGCGATCTTACTGGCCGGCTGCCTGATGGCGGCGCTGACGGCCTGCGGCGGGAACGAGACGACCTCCACAGAGAGTATCTCTCATCAGCCGACGGTGCAGGAGACCAGCACGGAGACTGAGCCCGAGACCATGCCGAAGGAACTGGAATTCGATCCTGAGGTGTCCGGCATCTATATCATGCGGGACGGCACCATCAAGACCGCGGAGATCGAAAGCTTCGACAACAAGGATTATACCGAGACCCGCTACGACGAAAGCGTGCTGAGAGAGTACGTGACCGGATGGATCAAGGACTATAACGAAGCCAAGGGCAGGAACGAAGTGGCCCTGGAAAAGCTGGAGGTCAAGGACAAGAAGGCAACGCTGGTGATCCGCTACGACAGCTATCACGCTTTCCTGGAATTCCAGGGAGCCGATTTCGGCTTCACCGACGTGGAGACCGGAAACGCGGAGTACGCGGCCTGGAACTATCAGCTGACGAACCTGATGGACGCTCAGGGGAAGAACGTGACGCCTGCCGAGGCGCTGGCGGATGAGACCCTGACCGTCGTGAAGATCTCCGGGACCGGCCTGGCCTATCTGAGCGGAGAGGTGAAGTTCCTGTCCTCCTCCCAGACCCTGGTGGCCCCCAACTGCGTCCGTCTGCAGGACAAGGGCGTCAGCTTTATTTTCTTTAAGTGATGAAGCCGCAGGCGGCATCTGATACCGATATTTCAACCGAAACGAGGAGAAGCAATATGGAAAAGACGATGGATAAGATTGTGGCACTCTGCAAGAACCGGGGCTTTATCTTCCCCGGCTCCGAGATCTACGGCGGCCTGGCCAATACCTGGGACTACGGTCCTCTGGGCGTAGAGCTGAAGAACAATATCAAAAAAGCCTGGTGGCAGAAGTTCGTCCAGGAAAACAAATACAACGTGGGCCTGGATGCCGCTATCCTGATGAACCCCACCACCTGGAAGGCCTCCGGCCATCTGTCCGGCTTCTCCGATCCTCTGATGGACTGCCGGGAATGCCACGAGCGCTTCAGAGCCGACAAGCTGATCGAGGACTGGTGCGGACAGAATGGCGTCACCCTCGAAAAGCCCATCGACGCTTTCTCTCAGGCGGAGATGAAGGCCTTCGTGGAAGACCACAACATCCCCTGCCCCTCCTGCGGCAAGCACAATTTCACCGATATCCGTCAGTTCAACCTGATGTTCAAGACCTTCCAGGGCGTGACGGAGGATTCCAAGAACACCATTTACCTGCGGCCCGAAACGGCTCAGGGTATTTTCACCAACTTCGTGAACGTTCAGCGCACCACCCGCAAGAAGGTGCCCTTCGGCATCGGCCAGATCGGCAAATCCTTCCGCAACGAGATCACGCCCGGCAACTTCATTTTCCGGGTACGTGAGTTCGAGCAGATGGAGCTGGAGTTCTTCTGCAAGCCCGGCACCGATCTGGAATGGTTCCAGTACTGGAGAAGCTTCTGCCACAACTGGCTGCTGTCCATCGGCCTCAAGGACGAGGACCTGCGGCTGAGAGACCACGATCCCGAGGAGCTGTGCTTCTACTCCAAGGCCACCACGGACTTCGAGTACCTGTTCCCCTTCGGCTGGGGCGAGCTCTGGGGCGTGGCTGACCGTACCGATTACGACCTGACCCAGCATCAGAACACCTCCGGCCAGGATCTTACCTACTTCGATCCCGAGACCAACGAGCGCTACATCCCTTACGTGGTCGAGCCCTCTCTGGGCGTGGAGCGCAGCGTGCTGGCCGTGCTCTGCGGCGCCTACGACGAGGAGGTGCTGGACGCGGAGAAGAACGACGTCCGGACGGTGATGCATTTCCATCCCGCCATCGCTCCCGTCAAGATCGCCGTGCTGCCGCTGTCCAAGAAGCTGGCGGAGCCCGCTGAGGAGATCTTCGGCGAGCTGTCCAAGTACTGGATGTGCGACTTCGACGTCACCGGCAACATCGGCAAACGCTACCGCCGGGAGGATGAGATCGGCACGCCTTACTGCGTGACCTACGACTTCGAATCCGAAACGGACAAGGCCGTGACCATCCGCGAGCGGGATTCCATGGAGCAGGTCCGTGTTCCGATCGCCGAGCTGAAGACCTGGTTCGAGGACAAATTCAGACTGTAATGCCGCTTTTCGCAGCTTAAGAACCCCTTAAGCTGCGAAAGCTATACCGGGGAAAGGAGGTCCTGATGAGCAGGAAAAAGTCCCTGATAAGCCGTTTGCTGATCGCTCTGCTGACGCTGTGTCTGGTATTTGCCGATACCGTCAGGGCAGACAATATCTCCGATGTGCAGGAGGATATTCAGGAAGACGAACGGCGGAAGAAGGAAGAAGAGGAGAAGGCCGCTTACTACAGAGGTCTGAAGGCCGAGCTGCAGAAGGAGCTGGAGACCGCGAACGACGATCTGGACGAGCTGATCGAAAGCCTGCAGGACATTGACCGGCAGGTGCGGGAGGTCAACCAGGATCTGGAGGAGCTGGCCCGGCAGACGGAGGAGGGCGAGGCGACCCTGGCGGAGCAGAAGAGCGCCATGGCCCTGCGCATCCGCTATATGTACGAGCAGCAGACGGCATCCTTCTGGGAAATGCTGGCTGACGCGAAGACGCTGGGCGACGTGCTGAACAGCGCGGACTACATCAGCTCCCTTTCGACCTATGACCATAAGATGCAGGAGGCCTACAAGGAACAGCTGCAGGCCCTGGAGGACTGCCGCCTCGAGACGGAGCAGAAAAAGCAGGAGATCCTGGAGCTGCAGGCCCGGACCGAAGCACGGAAGGCCGCCATCGTCAGCCGCATCGACGAGATTCTGGCTAAGATGAACGACTATTCCTCGCGGATCGACACGGCAAACGCGGAGGCTGCCGCCCTGCGGCAGGAGATCAGCGAGCAGCAGGAGCAGCTGAAGAAGCTGCAGGAGGCCGCCCGTCTGGCGGCGGAGGAGGCCCGCAGGAAGGCGGAGGCGGAGGCTCTGGCCCGCAGAAAAGCGGAGCAGATGAAGCCCTCCGACGCCCGGGGCGTCGGCAGCACGGATATCCGGGGGGATTGGCTCAATCCCAGCGGATATACCAACCTGGAGCTTTTGGCCGCTATCCTGGAATGCGAATGCGGCAACCAGACCTGGGAGGGCCAGGTCGCCGTCGGCAACGTCATCTATAACCGGATCCTGGATCCGCATTTCCAGATGACGCTGTATGACGTGATCTACGGGCCCGGACAGTTCACGCCGGTGGAGAGCGGCACGCTGGCCATCGTGCTGGCGCGGGGCGCTAAGCAGCAATGCCGGCAGATCGCGCAGGATATCCTGAACGGCGCCCGAGTGATCGATACCCGGTATCTGTTCTTCTGTTCGCCGGCCAGCTGGGTCAATAAGCCCAAGAAATATACGGAATACACCTTTATTTGCTATCACTATTTTTACTATTGAGGAGGCAGCTATGCAGATTTTCAATACCATGAGCCGGAAGAAGGAGGAATTCGTTCCCGTCGAACCCGGAAAGGTGCGGATGTACGTCTGCGGCCCCACGGTCTATAATCTGATTCATATCGGCAACGCCCGCCCCATGATCTTCTTCGATACCGTGCGGCGCTACCTGGAATATAAGGGCTACGAGGTCAAATTCGTGTCCAACTTCACGGACGTGGACGACAAGATCATCAAGGCCGCCCAGAACGAAGGGGTGGATTCCTCGGTGATCAGCGAGCGGTATATCGCGGAATGCAAGAAGGATATGGCCGGCATGGGCGTCCGCCCGGCTACGGTCCATCCCAAGGCCACCGAGGAGATCCAGGGCATGATCGACCTGATCGGCGAGCTGATCGAGAAGGGCTATGCCTATGAGAAGAACGGCACGGTCTACTACCGGGTGCGCCGGTTCAAGGATTACGGCAAGCTGTCCGGAAAGAATCTGGACGATCTGAAGGGCGGCAACCGTCAGCTGCTGGTGACGGGTGAGGATGAAAAGGAAGACACCATGGACTTCGTGCTGTGGAAGCCGAAGAAGGAGGGCGAGCCCTATTGGGTGAGCCCCTGGTGCGAGGGACGTCCCGGCTGGCACACCGAATGCTCCGTGATGTCCCGCAAATACCTGGGCGAGGAGATCGATATCCACGGCGGCGGTGAGGACCTGATCTTCCCGCACCATGAGAATGAGATCGCGCAGAGCGAGGCCTGCACCGGCAAGACCTTCAGCCGTTACTGGATGCACAACGCCTTCCTGAATATCGATAACGTCAAGATGTCCAAATCTCTGGGCAATTTCCTGCTGGTGCGGGACATCAGCAAAAAATACGATCTGGCGGTGCTGCGCTTCTTCATGCTCAGCGCCCACTACCGCAGCCCGCTGAACTTCAGCGCGGATCTGATGGAGGCCGCAAAGAGCGGTCTGGACCGCATCCAGACGGCCATGGAGCGGCTGAAGGAAGCCGAAGAGAAGCAGCTGGGGCTGGATGTGCCGATGACCGAAGCCGAGCAGGCGGCGGTGGAGGCTTTCGTCAGGAAGTACGAGGCCGCCATGGACGACGACTTCAACACGGCGGATGCCATCGCGGTGCTGTTTGAAATGGTGAAATACGCCAACACCCTGGATATGGCGGCGGCCAGCCGGGAAGGGATCGCGGCCCTGCGGAAGGCCTTCCTGACGCTGGCGGACGTCCAGGGCATCGAGGAAAAGCAGGCGGAGCTGCTGGAGGCCGATATCGAGGCGAAGATCGCCGAGCGGCAGGCGGCCCGCAAGGCCAAGAACTACGCGCTGGCGGATCAGATCAGAAAGGAGCTCTCAGACAGAGGCATCCTCCTGGAGGATACCAAAGAGGGCGTTAAATGGAAGAAAGCATAAGAAAGGCCTTCGGGCTCAGCGCGCCGGATCTCAGGACCGTACCGGTCCTAAACCTGGCCTTTGTGGGGGATTCAGTTTACGAGCTGATCCTCCGCACTGTCTTTACGGAGGAAAATCATTTGCGGGGCGCCGCGATGACCAAACGGATGCAGCAATTCGTCCGGGCGGAGGCGCAGGCAGCCATTGCCGAGTATTTGCTGCCGGAGCTGAGCGAAGAGGAAAGCGGGATCTTCCGGAGGGGCAAGAACGCGCACCCGGAAAGCATCCCGAAGCACGCGGGTGCCGCCGTTTATCTGAAGGCGACGGGCTTCGAGGCCCTGCTCGGCTATCTGTATCTGAGCGGCCGCACGGAACGGGTGCTGGAGCTGGTGAAAAAAGGAGTGGCGTATGCAGAAGAATGCGGAAAGCAGTCTGATTGAGGGACGCAATGCGGTGCTGGAGGCCTTCCGGGCCGGAAAGACCATCGATAAGCTTTTCGTCCAGGAGGGCGTCAAGGACAGCCCCATCACGGCGATCCTCCGGGAGGCCAATAAGACCGACGCGCTGCTGCGCTTCGTGCCGAAGGAACGGCTGGACGAGATGTCCGAGACCGGTAAGCATCAGGGCGTGATCGCCTTTGCCTCCGCCTATGAATACGCGGAGGTGGAGGACCTGCTGAAAAAGGCAGAGGAGAAGGGCGAAGCCCCCTTCCTGATCCTGCTGGACGGGATCGAGGACCCGCACAATCTGGGCGCCATCATCCGCACGGCAAATCTGGCCGGTGCGCATGGGGTGATCATCCCGAAGAACCGCGCCGTGGGTCTGACGGCGACGGTGGCCCGGACCAGTGCCGGCGCGCTCAATTATACTCCGGTGGCCCGGGTGACCAATCTGACCCAGACCATCAAGGACCTGAAGAAAAAGGGACTCTGGTTCGTCTGCGCCGCCATGGACGGGGAAGTGATGTACCGGCAGAACCTGACCGGCCCCATCGGCCTGGTGATCGGCAACGAGGGAGAGGGCGTTTCCCGACTGGTACGGGAGCAGTGCGATTTTACCACCGCCATCCCGATGAAGGGCGACATCGATTCGCTCAATGCCTCCGTGGCCACCGGCGTTTTGGCCTTTGAGATCCTGCGGCAGCGCAGCTTCCGCTGAAATACAGGCATCAGCCGAAATAGCAGCAAGCTGAGCTTGCGGAAAGAAGGAAAAAGATGAGAATTGCAGTATGCTATCAGGAGGGCAAGGTATTCCCCCATTTCGGAAGGACCGAGACCTTCAAGCTTTATGAGACCGAGGATCGGAAGATCCTGTCCGCCAGTATGCTGAGCGCCGGCGGCGCCGGACACGAGGCTCTGGCAGAGGTGCTGGAGGAGGCCGGCGTAGAGGTGATTATTTGCGGCGGCTGCGGCAGCGGCGCCGAGGAAGCGCTGACGGACGCCGGTATCCGGGTGATCTCCGGTGCCGAGGGCGACGCGGATGAGGCAGTGGAGGCCTTCCTGGCCGGTCAGCTGGAATCCCAGGGCGTCAACTGCCATCATGAGGAGGAGGAAGAGGGCTGCCATTGCGGCGGCGGATGCTCCGGCAGCTGCGGAAGCTGCGGCGGCTGCCAGCCCCGGATCCTGTTTGAGGGTCCCAACGCCGGCAAGACCGTGAGCGTGCATTACCGCGGCACCTTCAACGACGGGACGCAGTTTGACGCCTCCTACGACCGGGACGAGCCGTTAGAGTTCATCTGCGGCGCGGGAATGATGATCCCCGGCTTTGATAAGGCCGTCGTGGATATGAAGGTGGGAGAAAGCGTTGACATCCATCTGATGCCGGAGGATGCCTACGGGCCGGTGGATCCCGAGCAGATCTTCACGCTGCCCATCAGCCAGCTGCAGGGCGCGGAGATGCTGAATCCCGGTGAGCGGGTGTTCCTGACCAATAATCGGGGCCAGTCCTTCCCGGTGACGGTGACCGCCAAGACCGAGACGATGATCACGCTGGACACCAACCACGAGATGGCCGGCAAGGAACTGAACTTCCATATCGAGCTGCTGAGCGTTAAAGACTGAGACAGCAGAGCAGGAGCGGGCCCCTGAGGGCCCGCTCCTGTTTTATGGCATGAAAAAGCGCTCCGGGCATCGCCCGGAGCGCCTTGCTTTGCCTGCCTGCGGGGGATGCCCCGGGCGGGAGTTATTTCTTCAGGGCAATAGCCTTCTTGACCTTCTCGGCCAGGACCTGAGCGGTCAGACCGTAGGCCTCCAGCACGGCGGGAGCCTTGCCGCTGCGGCCGAACTCGTCGTTCACACCGTGACGGATCACCGGCACAGGGCAAACCTCAGACAGGTATTCGGCAACGGCAGCACCCAGACCGCCGACGATGTTGGCTTCCTCGGAGGTCACGATGGCACCGGTCTCCTTGGCGGCAGCCAGGACCAGCTCCTCGTCCAGAGGCTTGATGGTGTGCATGTCGATCACGCGGGCGGAGATGCCCTCGGCAGCCAGCAGCTTCTCAGCTTCCATGGCGATCTGGACCATCATGCCGTTGGCGATAATGGTGGCATCCTTGCCGTCCTTGATCACAACGCCCTTGCCCAGCTCGAACTTGTAGCCGGGGATGTCGCAGGTAACGTTTTCCACAGCCAGACGGCCCAGACGCATGTAGGCGGGACCCTCATAGTTCACCAGCGCTTCGCAGGCCTGCTCCATCTCGTTGGCGTCGCAGGGGCAAAGAACGGTCATGCCGGGGATCACGCGCATCAGGGCGAAGTCCTCGATGCACTGGTGGGTAGCACCGTCCTCACCGACGGACAGACCGCCGTGAGAGCCGATGACCTTAACGTTCAGACCGGGGTAGCAGATGGAGTTTCTGACCTGCTCCCAGCTGCGGCCGGAGGCGAACATGGCGAAGGTGGAGGTGAAGGGCTTGAGGCCGCAGGTAGCCAGACCGGCGGCAACGCCCTGCATATCCGCTTCGGCGATACCCATATCGAAGAAGCGCTCGGGGTGCTTCTCCTTGAAGAACTTGGACATGGTAGCGCCGGCAAGGTCGGCGTCCAGGCAAACGATTTCCGGATATTTGTCAGCCAGCGCGGCTAAAGCCTGTCCGTAGGCATTTCTGGTAGCGATCTTTTCTCCCATGGCTTAAGCCTCCTTTCCGGCTTCGAGAGCCGCGATCTGAGCGTCAATTTCTTCCATAGCCTTGGCGTAGTCCGCATCGTTCGGAGCCTTGCCGTGCCAGCCGACGTTGTTCTCCATGTAGGAAACGCCCTTGCCCTTGACGGTCTTGGCCAGGATGATGGTGGGCTGACCCTTTACGGTCTTGGCTTCGGCAAATGCTGCCTGGATCTCGTCGAAGTTGTGGCCGTCGATCTTGATCACGTGAGCGCCGAAGGCCTCAGCCTTCTTGTCCAGGGGCTCCATGGGCATAACGTCAGCGGTGGGGCCGTCGATCTGCAGGCCGTTCACGTCGATGACGATGCACAGGTTGTCCAGCTTATACTTGGCAGCAGCGGCAAAGGCCTCCCAGGCCTGACCCTCTTCGATCTCGCCGTCACCCATGACGACGTAGGTGCGGTAATCCTTCTGCTGATACTTGGCAGCCAGAGCCATGCCGACGGCTACGGAAACGCCCTGACCCAGGGAACCGGTGGACATATCCACGCCGTTCACGTGCTTCATTTCCACGTGGCCGGACATATGACCGTCGATGCGGCGGAACATCTTCAGCTCATCAACAGGGAAGAAGCCCCGCAGAGCCAGAACCGGATACAGAGCGGGAGAGCAATGACCCTTGGACATGACAAAACGGTCACGGTCGGGATTCTTGGAATCCTTGGGATCGACGTTCATTTCATTGAAATACAGATCGGTGACAACGTCGATGCAGGATAAGGATCCGCCGGGATGACCGGAGGCTGCACGGTAGACCATAGTCACCGCTTCCTTGCGGGCCTTGGCAGCCAGCAGGGCGAGCTCTTGCTTGTTCATCTAATTTTCCTCCTGTGCCCGCAAAGGGGCAGAATCTTACAGGACCGGGGGCACAGAAAGACCCGGCCTGCCAACAGTCAATTATAGCCGCACTCACGGCGAAGGTCAACCCGAAAAGCGAAAAAACCCTGCGGTATGAGCTGTTTTCCGCAGAAAATTCCTGCTTTTTTTTCGCATTGGCAGGCGCTCCGCCGCAAAAGGAAGAGATTCGCCGGGAAGCAGGCGGGAAAGGCGCAAATGCCGCTTGCATTTTCCGCGGGCCGGTGGGATAATCACGGCAGCAAATGCTTGACAGAGGGGGGCAAATCATGCAGACGTCAACGGTCGTGATCAGTATCTGTGAGGATTATGAAGAGGAACGGGTCTACCGCAGCCTGAAGGCGGCGGCGGAGGCGCTGGGCGGCCTTACGGCCTTCGTGAAGCCCGAGGAGAGGATCCTGGTGAAGCCCAATTTCCTGTCCCCCGCGGAGTCGGAGAAGGTGATCACCACCCATCCCAGCGTGATCAAGGGCCTTTGCCGGCTGCTGGCCGAGGCAGGCTGCGGACAGGTGGGGGTCGGTGATTCTCCGGCAAACGGCAGCTGCCGGACGGCATTTGCCAAGCTGAAGCTGACCGAGGAGGACCTGGCCGGCGCGAGGATCCTGGACATGTCCGAGGAGGTGAAGACCCGCTTCCCCGAGGGGCGCAGCTGCAGGGAATTCTACTTTTCCAGGGAAGTCACCGAGGCGGACGCCATCATCGGCCTCTGCAAGATGAAGACCCATATGCTGGAGCGGATCACCGGCGCGGTGAAAAATATGTACGGCCTGATCTGCGGGCACCGGAAGGCCGCCGGGCACGTGAGCTATCCCACGGCGGTGAAGTTCGCCAAGATGCTGACGGATATCCACCGGGCCACCCCGCAGCGGCTGCATTTCATGGACGCCGTGACGGCGATGGAGGGGAACGGCCCCGCCTCGGGCAGACCCCGGCACATGGGCCTGATCCTGGCCTCCGCCGATCCGGTGGCGCTGGACACGGTGTTCTGCTGGCTGGTGCATCTGGCACCGGAGCAGGTGCCCACGAATATCCAGGGCGAGCTGGCCGGGCTGGGACATTCTCACGAGGCGGACATCCGTCTGCTGCTGGCGGAGGAGAGCGGCGCAGCGCCGATCAGCCGGGAGGAGCTGGTTTCCCGCTTCGGCCAGGCGGATTTCGACGTGCAGCGGGAGAAGGACAAGCTCAACGTCCTGAGCCTCTGGTCCCGCATCTCCGGCGGCAAGCGCAAGCCGGTCATCGATCCCGACAAATGCGTCCGCTGCGGCATCTGCGTGAACCACTGCCCCGTGGAGGGCAGGGCGGTGAATTTCTCGGATGGCACCGACCGCACGCCGGTGTACGATTACCGTAAATGCATCCGCTGCTACTGCTGTCAGGAGCTTTGCCCCCAGAAGGCCATCAGCGTGAAATAAGGCGGAAATCCGAAAAAGATTTGTGAAAAGGACTTGAAATGCCGGGGCCTGCGTGCTATAATGTCCACCGTCGTCAAGACAGGCGGAAGTGCTGGAACTGGCAGACAGGCATGACTAAGGATCATGTGATCGAAGATCGTGAGGGTTCAAGTCCCTTCTTCCGCAGAAAAAGGAAGCCGTTCGGCTTCCTTTTTTCGTGCCGCGGGCAAAAATCAAAAAGCTTTCAGAAAACACTTGAAAAGCGGCCGATAAAATGCTATAAAGTAAGCGATGCAGATATAGTTCATTGGTAGAACACCAGCTTCCCAAGCTGGATAGGCGGGTTCGATTCCCGTTATCTGCTGAATGAGAAAACCCTTGAAATTCAACGAAATCCGTTGAGTTTCAAGGGTTTTTTGTGCATCTGACGGGAAGAAAATTGCCTCGTCGGTGCAGAATTTTTCACATAAAGTTTCCACGAAGTTTCCACGAAATAGGCATAAAAAGAAAATCAGGGACATTTTGCTGAGTCCAACAAAATGCTGTTTTCAAATTGAGCCGATATTTTTTCCAGCTGCTTCTGCTTCTCTTCGTCGATCACACGCAAATAGACGGACTTCATGACGTGATCAGTCTCCCAGCCACCCATGGCCTGCAGGATCCGGGCGGGCACGCCGGCATAGGTGAGAATAGTCAGCCAGTAGCTGCGAAGGTCGTGGAAACGGAAATGCGGGAGGCCGAGAGCACGGACAGCCCGGGCGAACCGATTGGATAGCTGATCCGGGGAAATTCGGACCAGTCGGCCTTCGGTGGGGAGGAGATCGATCACAGCCTGGGGAAGCTGCACCTCACGGTAAGATGCGCCGGTCTTCGGAGCATCTTTAAGCACGAACTGATGGTGCTCGTCTTTTACCAGATCGCCGGTGATGGATACGGTGCGGCGGACGCGATCCACAGAATCAGCGGTCAGAGCACAGATTTCACCGCGCCGCAGGCTTCCGCAGGAGGAAAGCAGCACAGCAATATAAGTGTCACGATCTCCGGATTCGTTGAGATAATCAAGGACACGCTTCACGTCGGTATTGGATGGAGTATAAAGACGCGGCTTTATCTTCTGGGGCAGACGGACTTTCAGGACAAGTTGAGGACGGAATACGGATACGGTCGCGGAAAAAAGGCCGTAAATATTGCTGCAGGACTTGGGAGACAGCGAAAGGGCCAGCCGCGAGATCCACTCCTGGACCTGCACGGGAGTGCAGGAGAAGAAGTCCAGACGGCCGAAGCGGTCAGGATCGATATAGCGGGTGGCATAGCCCTTGTAATCGCGGACGGTGGAAGGAGACAGAACAGGTGCCTTCAGCTGGATATAACGGGCAACAACTTCTGATACGGTGCCGCCGGTATCGTTCTTTTGGGCTTCGTCGTCGTATTGCGCGGCCCTCATCAGCGCCTCCTTCCTGGTGCTGGCAGTGAAGGACTTAAACCGTTTTTTGCCGCTGGGATCTGTGCCGAGATAGAGCTTGACACGGTATTTCCCAGAGGGGAGCTTTTCAATAGTCATGCCGAGTAATCCTTTCAAAAGGGCAAATTCACAAACGATTGGGAATTTGACGAATATCAAGACAGAATGTCTTTCCAGCTTTCGGGAAAACCAAGATAATCCAAACGAACAAAAGGGTATTTAGATGATAGAGCAATAAGTTCGGACTTTAGATTGGCGGAAAATTCATTAGTGAGTAGTCTCCGCATTATTAGTATGAAACCGAAAAGATGAGAGTTATCTTTTTGGCCATCTGGTAAAGTAATGAGCGAAGAAAAATCTTTTTTGTCTAAAGAGGGACGCTGCTCAAACAACCGATTATAGAGTCTGCTTCCATGTGCACATAAATTGCGAACGATAGTAATGCTCTTCAGAAATTTACCAAATAATTCAGAACCGTGTTTCGTTATACCAAAGGAAGCCGCAATACGGGTCCGAATAGATGACTCTGTAATTGAATAAAAAAAAGAAATATCGGAAATAGTAAACAAATCAATATATGCCCATAGGGGAATATATTCCTGAAGATCATCTATAAAATGTTTCAAGTATGCTTCGTGGGGGTGACGTGTTTCCTTTTGTTGTTCAACCTTTTTTATTATACGGGTATGGATTTCCGGATCGGAAAATAAGCTGGTGTCAAGATATCCCAGAGGACCGTGAACCCGTGAAAATTCATAGACATAGACAGATTTTGCACTCACTTCAATAATATCGATGTACTTTAGCAGTATATGGCGGAGTTCGCAATCAAAATAATAAATATCAACGATATTTTGAAAATGCGTATTGGGATAAAATTTGTCATCCTTTCGAAGCGTCAGAGAATATCCGCTGACGCGATAATAGTTATTGGTAAGAAGAAAATCCTTGGCTGCTTGGATATCGTCAATGATAAGGCCACGAGAAGACAAAATACATAATTGTTCATCTAAGGTTTTGAAGTCTTTCACAAGAATCCTCCGAAAAACAAAACGCCCCCAAGTGTGCGCACGTTTCCGTGGAGGCCTGGGGGAGTAGTTGAATTGAGTATAGGGGCAATACTCCCAGAAGTCAATACAAAACGAACACAAATTTTTACGATTTTAGGAAAAAAACTTCCCATAATGGGCAAAAAACTTCCTGTAACGGGAAAAATACTGCACGTGCAGCTATGAGAACCGGGGGAAGGGGATTATACGGCCCCCCCGGCTTTGCGCTGATATTTGGGCTCTTCCAGGAGCCGTTCCATATAGCCGAGGGCGCGGCCCTGATCCTGAGAGTCCAGCTGGCGGAAGCTCCGCAGCGCGTCGGCCTCCGCCGGCAGGAGGGCGGTCATAGAAGACGAAGGGGCCTCCCTGGTAAGGCTAACTGGCATATCGTCAACAATATCAAACAATTCAGATAGAGAGATGCCGAGGGCGCGAGAAACCTTTTCCAACTGTGGAAGAGAAGGAGTAATTGGCTGCTTGGTTTTGGGATTGAGATTGTTTTCAAGCATAGAAATATAACCGTTAGAAAGACCGCACAACTGGGAAAACTGCCGCTGAGAAAGTCCATGGTCTAATCGGTATTGAATAATAACATCACTTAATTTCATGATAAACCTCCGTTTGTGTAAAACGGATTATACAAAGGAGAAAACAAAATGTCAAACAAATTAAACATTTTTATATAAAAATGCTTGACACAGAAAAAAGCAAGTAGTATGTTATGCTCAACCGATTAAACAAAGGGGGGCGGAACAGTGAGGACTAACATCAAAGAACTGCGTGAAAAAAAGTGCATGACGCAAGAAGAATTAGCAGAAAATAGTGGAGTTTGCAGAGCGACGATATCCGGTCTTGAAAATGGAACGGAAAGAAATACCTCTTCAAAGACTTTGCTGGCAATAGCAAGGACTCTTGGAACCACTATTGATGCTCTTTTTTTTAACCAAAGCGTTTAGCCAACTAAACACAAAGGAAACCTCGGCATGAATATGGAATTAACGATCACCACCTACGACACGATGGCGAATTACCGCACCAGGGAGCGCATCGACGTGGCAGCCGGAGCGGATCCGTTTGAACGGGCGTCAGGCTGGTGCCGGCATTTGCAGGAGATGGCGCTGGTACAGAAGGAGATTTGCGGGTACAAGGTGGAGCTGGTCTGCAATGGGATCACCATCATGGAACAGGAAATGAACTGGAATTTGCCGCCGGCGGCAATCAGAGAGGGAGTGAGGGGCGTATGAAGTTAATCGCGTACACGAAGAAGACGAAGAACGCGGAATGGAAGAAGGACGAGTTTCCTGTTCCGCAGGACAGCAATCCCATAGAGCAGTTCAGCTTTATGAGAAAGTACGTGCGGCTGCGGAAGCAGAACGGGCGGATCGTGGACTACCGCGTGGAGCTGCTGCACGATGACGGGAAGGTGTCGCTGACCGCCGGGAGAGAGGAGGACGAGGCATGAAGGGATGGCTGCCGTCATTTGCGGACCGGTTCCGCGAGCATAACCTGGGGCGGAAGGACGTGGCAACGATTTGGGGCTGCTCGGAGCGAGCGGTCACAGACAAGCTGCAGGATGAGAATGTGATCCGTCTGGACGAGATCCGGGCGGCGGACGCCAAGTGCGATTTCAGCATCGGTGAATGCTATGAGATCGTGAAGGGAAAACCCTTCACCTATAAGGCCCTGCAGGACAACAGACTGTGAATAAAGGAGGCGTGAGATGAGACCCTATACGTTGGAGAGCCCGAGAAGGGCGGAGATCAAAAGAAGAAAACGGCAGGAGGCGGTGGATTTCCTGATCGCCTGCGTGATGCTGATCCTGCTGGCGCTGTTCTTCCTGGCGGCAGCCTGGGCGGCGGAGGCCATGAATATGTGGGCGTTCCTGGCGGTGCTGGGAGCCGCGGCCGTGATGGGGGGCGTGGTGTTCCTGGTGAACGTGCGGGAGCGAAAGCTGGAGATGCAGGAGGAAATGAGACGTGGCGGCAGGTGATATTCACCCGATGAATGAGCGGGAGAAGACGCTGCTCAGCGGAGAGTGGGACCTGATCCGGGGCCGGCTCATGCACTGCCCGGCGCTGATCCTGTTGGGAAAGCGGCAGATAACAGCCGTGAAGCGGCACGACATGAGCTACCGGAAATTCGTTATCGAGAAGGAGCGCATTCCGGAGGAAAGGGCGGATGCGGCTATCGCGAATGAGCGGGCATTCGCCGAGGCGGAGAGAAGGAGGATCGAGCGGGGATGGAAGACAAAACAGTTCATGCATTAGTGATCGTCAAGGAGCCGGGCAAAGCGCCGTATGAGGCTATGATGCCGGTGAACCTGGTGGGAATCGTGAAACACACTGGCCCGTATCCAATGATGGAGAAGCTGATGAACGATCTGTGGGTGGCATTCTCCCGAAGGGGAGAAGTGGACTACCCGGAGCCGAACTGCACCGTGTTCGGAAAGACCTTTTACGGCCCGATCGTGTTCTGCTACGTGCGGGACGGCAAGTGGATAGAGAGCTTTCCGGAGGGCATGGACGCCTTCCGGTTGGTATTAAACAAATTATACAAGGAGGCATGAGGATGGATTACATGGGTGTTTGCTGCTATTGCGGGCAGGTCCGCATGGTAAAGGGCGGCGAGGACATGGATGAGGCGATCGTGAACAAGATTGCCTCGGAGGAATGCGACTGCGAGGAGGGACGGATGGCCCGGGAGGTGGAAAAGAAACGCACCTACGCGGCCGCAAATATCAAGTCGCTGCTGGAGGGTGACGGAGAGAGCCTGCGGGCGTCCTGTCTGGAACTGGTGGAGCCGATGGCGATGGGGCGCCTGCAGAAGGCGACCGTCGTTTCGGAGACCGGGATCCAGGTCACGATGACGGATAAGGGGAAGAGAATCAAGATCGAGCGGAAAGAAATCATCAAAAAGGCGTTGGAGGATTAACGGCATGAAGGGATTACTTGACACGATAGCGGAGCAGCAGAAGGGACACGAGAATGACCCGATCTATATGGTCGGTGAGCAGCTGCTGGACATGGCCACAGGCCGGGCGGATGTAGCGGATATCCTGCTGCAGGATCTGCAGAAGAAGGAAATGAACCTGAGCGCGGCGGCGGCGAAGCTGAAGGAGTACGCGGACAAGCACCGCGGAAAGGAAAAGTGCTACTGCATCACGCCGAAGGTCGCGGAGAAGATCCTGCGGGAATTCTACGGCCTGCCGGAGGCGGAAGAGGAAGAAGGCGAAAGGAGCCGCCGGGAATTTGCCGAGGAGGAAGAGCCGGTGACGGATCCGGTGAAGCAGTTCGGCTATATCGATCTGGATTCATTTCTGTAGGAGGCTGCCGTGAAAGAGGATAAGGAAGCCCTGGAGAGGGAGATCGAGGAGACCGTGGCAGCACTGCCGCAGGAGATCCCGGAGGGGGCAATCGAGACGATGAAGAGCCGGGGAGCGCTGGGGCATGAGATCCTGCTGTATAAGCAGGACTCCTGCTTCGACCCGCTGGAGGGTAGGCGCCGGAAGATGATCTGGACGCACTGCACGGCCTGCGGGGCGGAAAGCTATCAGGAACAGATCAAGGCGGAGCAGGAGTGCTGCCACGCGGGGGCCATGCTGAACCGGATCGGCTTCTACTACCCGGGAACGGGAGAGGAGATCTACAGCGGAACGACCACCACCTGCCCGGAGTGCGGGAAAGGCGTCACGGCGAGGCATGCGGGAGAATTCAGACGTTCCTATTACATCGACGGAGCCTATTGTCTAACAGTGCATAACGTGCGCGGACATCTGGCTCTGCTGCAGTGGCAGATCGGCAGATACATGGACAAGAGCGGAAACGTGTACTGCGGGGCGGACAGGTGGGAGGGCATGCTGGTGGTAAAGCGGAAGCCGGTGCGGGTCAGCGGATTTATCCGGTATATGACCACGTGTTCCTTGCTCCCGCGCTGGACAGCAAAAAAGCGGTTTACGGACGAAATAGGCGCGATCACGGAAGACAGTGTGATTCCTTATGCGAAGGGCCTGCTGGATGAGACCGACAGCGCAAACTGCATCTTATCCAAATACATGCACGATGCGAAGAACCCGAAGCCGGCGGCATATCTGCAGACGTGGGCTAAATGGCCGCAGACGGAGAACCTGGTGCGGCAGGGCTTTACGGCCTATCTGGAAGGGTCCATGGAAAACTGCATGAACCAAACCAGCTACTACGTGGACAACTATTCATACAGGATCCAGGACACGAAAAACTATATCAACTGGAAGGAATCGAAGCCGCACAGGATGATCGGCCTGCGCAAGGAGGATCTGTGGATCGCCAAAAGCTACGGTGTGGATATCGTACGGAAGTATAAAGAGCTGCTGCAGGAGGACGTAAAGCTGGAGAAGCCGCAGCTGGATACGCTGAAACGGTTCGGCGCGTACAGTATCCACGATCTGACCAAGGAACCCTTCCACGGGTACCGGGTGCCGGTGGTGCGGATGCTGAACTACCTGGAGAAACAGACAGGAGGCGGGAAGAAATCTGCAAACGGTGAAGGAAGAATCTCACCGGCGTATCTGCGGGACTACTGGGGAATGGTCTGCAGGATATACGGAAGGATGGAGCCGGGAATGCTCTGGCCGAAGGACCTGATCAGAAGCCACGACAATTTGGTGCTGAAGCTGAAAGAAAAAGAGGAAGCGGAGATCACGGCGAAGATCGCGGAGCTGAGCAAGGCACAGGAGCGGCTGTCCTGGCAGGACGACGAGACCGGCCTGCTCATCCGGCCGGCGAGATCTCAGGCAGAGCTGATAAAAGAGGGAAAGATCCTGCAGCATTGCGTGGCTACATACGCCAAGGCGGTGGCCAGAGGAGAAACGACGATCATGTTCATTAGGCGGCAGGAGGACCCGGAGCAGCCGTTCTTCACGCTGGAGTGGAAAAAGGGAATCGTGATACAGAACAGAGGCTTCAAAAACAGAGCCAGGACGCCGGAGGTGATAGCCTTCGAGGCGAAATGGATAGATCACATCAGAGAGATGCAGAAGGGAGAAAAACATGGATTACGCGGAGACTATGAACCGGCCGGAGCTGCCGGCACGTGAGATCGGAGAGATCACCGCAGAGGTGAAGCAGCTGCAGCGGGAGGCCAAGAATATCGTGCTGGTGTATGCCATCCAGATCGGCAGATGCCTGAAGGAGGCAAAGGCGGTACTGAAGCACGGCGAGTGGGGAGACTGGCTGAAGAATGAGGCGGAGTTTTCCCAAAGCAGCGCCAACAATTATATGAAGCTGTACGAGGAATACGGCTCCGATCAGCTGAGTCTTTTCGGAAATATCGCAAATTCCCAAACGATTGCGAATTTGCCGTATACCAAGGCCCTGCAGCTGCTGGCGGTGCCGGCGGAGGATCGGGAGGAATTCGTGCAGGAGAACCAGGTGGAGGATATGAGCGTCCGGGAGCTGCAGGAGGCGATTCGGGCGCGGGATGAGGCACAGAAGAAGCAGCAGGAGGCGGAGAGGGCCGTAGAGCAGGCCAGAAAGCTGCTGGATCAGGGAACAGAAGAACGGGCGGCTATGGCGGAGCAGATGCGGAAGAAGGAAGAGGAAATGGACCGGATCCTGTCGCAACTGGCGTCTGCAAGGGAAGACTGCATAGATCTGCAGGATCAGCTGGAGGTGGCCAGAAAGGCCGCCGAGGATGCCGGAGACGTGGATCTGACGGACAGGATCGAGGAGATCCGGCAGGAGGAGGAAAAGAAGGCCAGAGAGGCCGCCAGGGAAGAGCAGGAGCTGAAGCTGAAGAAGCAGACAGATCGGGCCGATCAGGCGATGGAGCGGCTGTCGGAGGCGCAGAAGAATGCGATGGAAGCCGAAGACAGGCTGAAAACGGCGCAGCAGAAGGTTCATGAGCTGGAAGAGGAGTTGGAACAGGCGAAGAAGCGGCAGGCGGCCGCGGCGAGAGCCGGGCGGAACGATGTGGCAGAGTTCAGGGCCATATTCGTGGAACTGCAGGATATGGCGAAGAAGCTGAAGGAGAAGGTCGCGGAGATCGGCAGGGAAGATCCGGAAATGGCGGAGAAGCTGAGCCGAGCCCTGAAGACTTTCGGAGAGTCATTATAAGAAGAAACCGGGGGCGGGCATTGGCCGGCCCGCCCCGTTTGGGAAGGCCCTGCGCGGGCTCGTAATCGATATTAACAAATCGTCGAAGGGGACCTCATGAAAAAACAGCGCTTTATCGAATATGACTATGAGGCAGTGTTCGATCAGGAAATAGACGATATAGAGCGCATGTTCCTGGAGGGGCTGCTGCGTGGGAGCTTCCGCGGCGGAGTATATGCCACGAAGGAGATCAGATCGGGGGACCAGCTGGAGGTGGAGATCTACCCGCAGTTCACCCGGAAGGAAAAGGACCAGATCCCGGAGCGGGGAACGAAGAAGCGCGATCGGGAGGCCATGCACAACCTGAACGACCGGAACAGCCGGAAGGAGTGCGAGCGGAGGATCAATGCGAACTTCACGGATCAGGATATCTGGGGGACATTCACCTACCGGGAGGCAGACAAGCCGAGAAGCTGGGAGGAGGCGCGGAAGGATATGCAGGCTTTTATCCGCCGGCTGAACTATCGCCGAAAGAAGATGGGCCTGCCGAATGCCCGGTATGTTTACGTGACGGAGCTGTCCCCGAAGGGCAGATACCACCATCATTTTGTGACGGACGGGGACGTGCCGATGGACCTGGTGGAAAGCCTGTGGACAAAGGGCGAAAGGAACGAGCTGCGGCGCCTGGAGCGGGACGAGAACGGCCTTTCCGGCATGGCGCACTACATGACCAAGGAATCGAAGGGGAAGAAGCGCTGGATGGCGTCCAAGGGCCTGAAGCGGCCGGAGATCAAGGTCACGCATTACAAGATCAAGCCGCAGGAGGTCCGGGAAATGACGCTGGATGAGGACCGGCTGCGGGCAAAGTGCGAGAAGCTGTTCGGACCGGCGGGGTACGTTTGGACGGACGGAAAGACATTTGCCAACAGCGTGAACGGATACACCTATCTGTATGGCAGGATGAGGCTGCCGAAAGGAGAAAGACATGAACAAAGTGGAGCTGACGGGACGTCTGACAAGAGATCCGGACGTCAAAAAGACCGGAAGCCAGGAGGATCCGCTGACGGTGGCGCGGTTCTCTCTGGCGGTAGATCGCCGGGGAAAGCGCGAGGAAGGAAGGCAAAACGCTGACTTCATCGGCTGCGTGGCCTTCGGAAAGCTGGGGCTCTTCGCCGAGAACTGGCTGAAGAAGGGAACGAAGGTCGAACTGGTGGGGCATATCCAAAGCGGGAGCTATACGGACAACGAAGGACACACCAGATACAGCACGGAAGTGGTGGCGGAGGAGCTGAGCTTCGCGGAGGCCAAGCGGGAGACAAAGCAGGAGACGGACGAAAACGGTTTCGCTCCGACTTCCTATGCCGAGGACGATATTCCGGAAGAGTGGAGGTAGCCAATGAAACGTGAGGTGGAGAGCTTTATCGAGGAGCGGGCAGAGGAATTCTGCCGGAATCGGGAAGGCCGCTTTCTGGAGGATAAGCAGATGCTGGTGGAGTTCGCGAAGGAGTATTTGCCGGCGATGTGCGAGAAACTGATGGCGACGGGCGAGATCGAGATCAGCAAGGAGGACGTGTGGGTGCTGGTGCCAAACGAAAATATCTTTTCGCCGGCCATGCGGCTGTTTTTCAAGAAGGCGAATCCGCGGCAGCTTTACGCGAAGCTGGGGGGAGATCTCGTCAGCCTACGGAAAAAGACTGCTGAAGGAAGTTGAGGAGAAGCGGGCGGAAGAAGGCGGAGAGCAGGTCGCATGGGAGACCATCATGGAGATTATCCGGTCGGTGCCGGGGATCGGTAAGGTGAAGGCAGAACGGATCGACAGCACCGTGCGGGAACAGATGGAAGGCTGAGAGCTAAACAGAGGAGCCGGCAGGAGGGGAAACAGTGACAGCGAGGGAGTATTTGAATCAATACCGGGTCGCGTTCCGGGAACGGAAGCAGTTGCTGGAGCAGCTGCGGGACCTGGAGGACAGACTGATGATGGTGCGCTCTATGGACTACGGCCGGGACGTGGTGGACACGTCGCCGAGAGGAGACGCCATCCCGCAGGCCGTGGCGGCGCTGCTGGATGCCCAGGCCATGCTGGCAGAGAAAGAGCAGGAGGCCGTGAAAAGGCAGAAGGCCGTGCTGGACATCATCGGACGGCTCACGGATGACCGGGAGCGCGAGATCCTGACCTGGCGATATATCTGCTGCCGGAAGATGGAGCAGATCTCGGAGACCATGTTCCTGTCTGAACGGCAGGCGTACAGGACGGCGGCACTGGCAGCGGAGCATGTGCAGGAGCTTCTGAAAGATGTCAGTGAATGTCAGGTTGAATCCGTAGTATAGTGTAAGCGCCGAGTAATCCAAGACACGGCTCTCACGCCGGGCGCTGCAGCAATGCAGCGCTTTTTTATACCCAGGAGGGAGATATGGCACTGAGAAGAGAGGACAGGTACGGTGAACACCGGACGGCCTTTGAGAAAAACAAAAAGATTATCCTGGCGACCCAAACGGTCTGCGGGATATGCGGTCAGCCGGTGGATTTTTCATACAAATACCCGCACCCTTTGAGCCCATCGGTTGACCACATCATTCCGCTTGACAAGGGCGGCCATCCTTCTGCGCTGGATAATTTACAGCTGGCCCACCGGTGGTGCAACCGGCAGAAGTCTGACAAGCTTGTGGAACAGCGCAGAAAATTTCAGGAGGAAGAAGGCGTGACATCGAATCGCGATCTTCCGCAGCATTTTGATTGGGCTCATTACAAGGCAAAAGAAGCATAGGGGGCCTATCCCCCGGGGGGAGGCCCTTTCCGATCCTCACCCGCCGTACTGAGCGAATTTCTGCGTGAGGATTATTCCGGGAGGGGGGATAAGGGATGAAAAACTTCCGAAACCGCGCACACCCGCGCTCACGCGAGGAAAGGACGAAAAAACAGCGAAAAGAGGGGCTGAATGATCAGAAAAAGGTGGAAAACAAAGATCAAAAAAGCCTGCAATCTGGCGGGCACCTATAAGCCGTATTTTGACAATGCCATTGATTCGCTGGCCGGGATCCTGGAGAAGCGGGACCAGGTGGAGGAACTGTACCAGAGCCGGAACGAAGGGCCGCTGGTGGAATTTACCAACAAGAACGGATCCACTAACCTGGTGAAGAATCCGCTGCTGATCATGTGGGATGATCTCAATAAATCGGCGCTGACCTACTGGCGGGAGCTGGGGTTGACGCCGGCAGGCCTGAAAAAAATAAACGAGATGAGCTTCCGCGACAGCGAGAAGGAAGAGGCGAACAGCCTGTTCGGACGGTTGGAAGCCGCGAGACAAGGGAGGGAATCATGAGGGGAATCGAGTATTTCCGCAAAAAGCTGAATATGAAACGCACGCGGGTGCTGCTGAGATATAAATACTACGAGCAGAAGCAGTCCGTGCAGGATTTCACGACGATCCCGGCCAATATGGCGTGGCTGAAGAGCGTGCAGGGCTGGTGTACGAAAGCAGTGGACAGCATGGCGGACAGGCTGCAGTTCCGGGGCTTCCGGGACGATAATTTCTACCTGGAAGAGTTATTCCAGATGAACAATCCGGATGTTCTGTTCCCGGCGGCGATCCGCTCAGCGCTCATCAGCGCCTGCTGCTTCATCTACATATCCCTGGGAGAGGACGATTATCCCAGGCTGCAGGTGATCGACGGGGCAAATGCGACGGGAGAGATCAATCCGATCACCGGACTGCTGAAGGAAGGCTACGCGGTGCTGGAGAGAGATAACCATACAGAGATGCTGAATACCGAGGAGGGACATTTCAGCCAGACGCCGAAGATTGAAGCATATTTCACGCCAGAGGAAACGGTGATCTACCGGAAGGATGAAGGAACGGAAGAGCATTTCCCGCACAAAGTGGGATTTCCGCTGCTAGTGCCGATCATCCACAGGCCGGACGATGTGCGGCCTTTCGGTCACAGCCGGATCAGCCGGACCTGCATGTCCCTGGCAGATTCTGCGGCGCGTACCGTGCGGCAGATGGAGGTCAGTGCGGAGTATTACAGCTTTCCCCAGAAGTATGTGACCGGGCTGTCCCAGGATGCAGAAAAGATGGACAAATGGAAAGCCACCATGTCCACGTTCCTGAGCTTCACGAAGGACGAGGACGGCGAAAGCCCGAAGCTGGGACAGTTCCAGCAGCAGAATATGAGCCCGTACAGCGAAGAGCTGCGGACGCTGGCGGCACTCTTCGCCGGCGAGACCGGGCTGACGATGGACGATATCGGTTTTGTGACGGAGAACCCGTCAAGCTCAGAAGCCATCAAGGCAAGCCACGAAAATCTGCGTCTGGCGGCCAAAGCCGCGCAGAAGAGCTTCGGGTCCGGCTTTCTGAATGCCGGATACCTGGCGGCCTGCCTGCGGGATGATTATCCATACAAGCGGAAGCAGCTGTATCTGACTAAGCCGATCTGGGAGCCTCTTTTTGAGCCGGACGCGGCCATGCTGGCTAACATCGGAGACGGCGCCATTAAGCTGAACCAGGCAGTGCCGGACTACATCACGGTGGAAACCATGCAGGATCTGACCGGGATCAAGGGAGGACAGGCGTGAACGATGAAGACCGGAAGATTCTTGAAGCGGTCAAAGGAAGGCTGAAAGAAGGGACTGAAGGCAGCAAGAGGCTGAAGGCATTCAGGGAGCAGCTGGAGGACCGGGCTGCCACCATGCTGACAGCCAGGGAATATGCCAGAGAGCTGGGGCGGATCGCCGAAGAGGTGATGAGCGAATTTGCAGCGGATTTTGTCGCGGCGGAGGATGGATATGACGCCGTAATGGGGGCGCTGGAGGCCGTGAGCGGCCCGGTTTCGGGATTTGCCGCAGAGGTACAGCAATCGATCAACGAGAGGGAAAAAGTCCGTATCCGGGGCATTGAGGCGCCGTTCAACAGGAACAAGGCTTCGGGAATCGCACACAACGTATCGAATGCGGAGACGGAAGAAATCGCTCAAAAGGCCATAAACGGGCCTGTCAGGACCTTTACAGAATCAGCCGTCAATGATACGATAGAAGCAAACGCGGGGTTCCTGCAGGAGGCAGGAATGGAAAGCATCGTGACCAGAAACGGCGGCGCCAAGTGCTGCGCATGGTGCGAGAAGCGTGAAGGATCTTTCGTATACGGCAAGCAGCCGGGCGATTTCTTCCAGCAGCACGAAAACTGCACCTGCACGATCACGTTCCGGAGCGAGAAGAGTACAAGAAGCTGGAACGGGTCGAAGAACCGGAGACAGATCAGGCTGCCGGAGAGGGAAGAGACGAGACTGCAAAGGGAAGGACTTCAGCAGTCAATCGCTTATGAAGGCGTTCCAAAAGACTGGGAACAGATTAAGATAAAGACCAGTGAAGTGGATATGGCCGCAATAAATCCCAACTATAAGCATTTCGTATCTGTTGACGCAGGAAAAGAAGAATACGGATATCGGTATAACTGTGTAAACTGCGTTATTGCATACGAAATGCGAGCAAGGGGATGGGATGTAACGGCGCAGCCATACACAAAATGTGACTTGAGAAAAAAAGCAAAAAGTGCATGGGTGAATCTGCAAAGCAAAACAATAAAAGAGGCTGATGGCAGCACATTACTGAAGGAATTGCAAAATGCTGAAGGAAAACGATTCTTCATCGGACTAAATGAAGAAACTGGACACGCATTTGTAGCTGAAAAAAGAAAAAATAGTATTATTTTTCTTGACCCACAAAGTAACTCGGAATATAATGAAGTTGCGTTGGAGAGAATTATTTCTGGGAAAACAGTTGAATTTTGGCGAATGGATGGAATTGAATTCAGCCAGACAGGGTATAATGCTTGCACGAGGGTAAAGAAATGATGCAATTTGAAGAAATGTGCATAATGGCGAGAAAACGATTCAAAGCAGACGATGCGGAGGGAATCGGAGCTATTTATGAAACACCGGACTTTTTTATTTTTACACCGAAGGCAGAGGGATATGGCTTCTTAGCTGCTGCGTTTCCAAAAAACGGAAACGAACCATTTATGGTAAATCCGACTTTGGAACTTGATGAAAAAAATAGAATTTATGATGGAACAAAAAGAATAATGGTGCCGAAAAGATTCAGAAATTGGTAATTCAACATTAAAACACGAAAAGCAGGCTATGCAGCCTGCTTTTTTGATGGAGTCATGAAAAATGTGCTGGGAAGTGAAAATCATATTGCTATACGTTGACGCAGTGATTGTTTTTCGTGTCGCTTCCGTGGTCGTTGCAGCTGCAAAGCAGTGGATGATTGACAGGAAAATCGAGAAAATGAAAAAGCATGAGTGAAAAACGCATCGGCCGGCAGGCACCGACGACAAGCTTCATCCTTCCATACCAGAAGACGCACGGCGCGGACGCCGTCGGGATCTATGAGCTATCCGACAGGCATGCTCTTGAATGGCAGCAGGCGCTGGCGTATGACCTGATGGCCGTCAACGATGAGGGAAAATGGGTCCACACAAAATTCGGATACAGTGTGCCGCGGCAGAACGGAAAAGGCGAGGTATTGATCATCCGGGAGCTGTACGGACTGGCCACAGGGCAAAGAGGACTGCATACCGCTCACAGAACGTCGACGGAGCACGCTGCCTGGGAGAGACTCTGCAAGATCCTGGACAAGATCGGGATCCAGTATTATTCGATAAAGGCAAAGGGCCAGGAACGGATCGAGCTGAAAAACGGAGGTCGGGTAGACTTCCGGACGCGAACGGCCAAGGGCGGAATCGGAGAGAGCTTCGACTATTTGATCATAGACGAAGCGCAGGAGTATCAGGACGATCAGGAAAGCGCCCTGAAGTATGTCATTGCCGCCAGCGAAAATCCGCAGACGATCCTTTGCGGAACGCCGCCGACGCCGGTCAGTTCCGGAACGGTATTTGCCAAAACGAGGGCGAAGACGCTGTGCGGTGAGCTGCAGAACACCGGCTGGGCTGAATGGTCGGTGGAGAATGAGTCGGATCCGCATGACAGGGAACTGTGGTACGAATGCAATCCGTCGCTGGGGCTGTCGCTGAGCGAGAGGACCGTGGAGGATGAGGCAGGAGGAGACCCGATCGACTTCAACATTCAGCGATTGGGCCTGTGGATAAAGTACAACCAGAAGTCAGCCATAAGCCGGCAGGAATGGGAAGGCACGCAGAAGGAGACGCTGCCGAAGCTGGTCGGGAAGCTCTCTGCCGGGATCAAGTATAACCGGGACGGGGAAACGGTGAGCCTGGCTGTGGCGGCCAGAACGGCCGAGGACGAGATCTTCACGGAAGTGGTGGACAACCGCTACGTAAGGGACGGAACGGGCTGGATCGTGGCATTTATCAAGGCACTGGGGCCGAATCTGAACAAGATTGTCGTGGACGGAGCAAACGGCCAGGCAGTCCTTCAGGAGGACTTGAAGGCCGAGCGCATCAAAAACTATGTGTTCCCGTCGGTGAATGAATTCATAGCGGCAAACGCGGCGTTCGAGCAGAACCTGTTCAAGAAACGCCTTTGCCACATGGAGCAGCCGAGCGTCACGCAGGTGGTCAGCAACTGCGAAAAGCGGGCGATCGGATCCCACGGAGGCTTCGGGTACGGAGCCATAAAGGCCGGGGCAGATATATCGCTGATGGATGCGGTTATCCTGGCGGCCTGGGCGGTGGACGAATTCAAGGAACGGAAGAAACAGGAAATCAATTATTAAAGCACAGCAAATTCCCAAACGATTGGGAATTTGACTGCTTTTTTAATACCCAAATTACGCTGACCACGGCGGAAAAGTGGAGAAAGGAACTATATGGGCGAATTCAAGGCAATCACGACACAGGAGGAGCTGGAAGCGGTGCTCAAAGAACGGCTGGACCGGAAGGACAAGCAGATCGCGGACAAGCTCGCAGACCATGACAGCGTAGTGAAGGAGCGCGACGCGCTTCTGCAGGAAAAGGCCGGTTTTGCAAAGACTCTGGAAGACCAGAAGAAGGCGGCCGAAACACTGCAGCAGCAGCTGGACGCGGAGAAAAAGAAAACGGCAGATTATGAGCTCGACGCGATCCGGACGCGGGTGGCGATCAAGACGAAGCTGCCACTGGAGCTGCGCGACAGACTGCACGGAACCGACGAAAAGAGCATCGAGGCTGACGCGCAGGAAATGGTCAAGCTGATCGGGCCGAGAACCGAACATAAGACACAGCCGCTCAAAGAAACTGAGGGCGGAAACAACGGAGGTGACCGAGCTGCGGCACTTCTCGAAACTTTGAAAAGCGTAAAAGGAGAATAAGAAAATGGGCGCAACTATCAGCAAAAGCACTATGTTCCCTGAGACTCTGGCAAAAGAGATCTTCAACAAGGTAAAGGGCAAATCTTCCCTGGCGAAGCTGTCCGGGCAGAAGCCTATCCCCTTCAACGGCACGAAGGAATTCACGTTCAGTATGGATAAGGAAATCGACATCGTGGCAGAAAACGGCGCGAAGTCTAACGGCGGCGCGACGCTGACTCCGGTCACGATTGTCCCGATCAAGGTGGAATACGGCGCACGTGTATCCGACGAATTCATGTTAGCTTCTGACGAAGCGGCGCTGGCCATTCTGGATCAGTGGACCGATGGCTTTGCCCGTAAGCTGGCCAGGGGCTTTGATATCATGGCTTTCCACGGGCTTAACCCCAGAAGCAAGAACGCATCCGATGTGATCGGCAATAATCATTTCGATTATGCCATCGCCAACTATGCCAGCGGCGCTAACGTGATCGTGCTGGGCCACGATTCCAGTACCGTCGATACCAACATCGACGAAGCAGTGGCCGCGATCGAAGACGCCGGCTATGAGGCCAACGGAATCGCAATCTCTCCTGAGGCGAGAGCTCTCATTGCCGGGCTGACCGTAAACGGCGCAAGGAAGTATCCTGAATTTGCATGGGGCGCCGTGCCCAATAACCTGGGCAGCATGACGCTGGACAGCAACAACACCGTGTCCTTCAACAGCTCTGATGACAGAGCGATCGCCGGAGACTTTGCCAACGCCTTCAAGTGGGGCTTTGCCAAGGAACTGCCTCTGAAGGTGATCGAGTACGGCAACCCCGACAACGATGCCTCTCTCGGCGATCTGCAGGGTCACAACCAGGTATATCTGAGATCCGAAGCCTATATCGGCTGGGCAATCATGGATCCCGCAGCCTTCGCTCTCGTGAGTGCGGACTCGGACTGACTGAGCTCACCGTAGAAGCCGAGGACGGAGAGACCGAGCTGTTCGGCAAGGATGTCGCGGATCTGCAGGAGGATATCGCCATTGACGATGACTTCGCAATCACCGGCACGCTGAAATACGTGGATGACTATACCGGCTTTTCCGAGGACACCGACCTGCAGGAGGGCAACTTCCTGGCACTGAAATGCAGCGCACGTGAGGGAACGACCATCACGGTCGAGCTTGACGGCAGCGAGGAAGGCGAGGTCGCGCTGGATGAGGATATGAACGTCGTTCTGCGGATCACCGACGTGGATCAGACCATTACGGTCAAGGCCACCTATGGGCCGCATACGACGATTCACACCTACACCGTTGCGGATCTTGTCCTGGAAGCTGAGGAGGTCGGCTGATGTCGGTTAAGTTAGGCGACAAAAAGCAGGGAGCGGCCGGGAAACCGGCCGCAAAGCCCGCAAAAAGAAAGAAGAAAGCGGCGGAAAAGTGAAGCTGCCGCATGAGGTGAGCACATGGACTATGCGACGGTAAACGACGTGATTTCACTGTTCAGACCGCTGACGCCGGATGAGCAGACAAAGACCGCGGATCTGATTCCGATCGTTTCGGCACGTCTCCGGCAGGAGGCGGAAAACCTGGGCAAGGATCTGGACGCGATGATTGAATAATACGGCGGCGCATTCTCGTGACTTTAGTCGTGAGTTAGCCGCCGTTACTTGCTATTTGTCATAACATATGGTATAATTCATATATGCAAAACATATTCGATTTACAAAACAATTCATCGCTAGCATATGGCAGGGGATATGTGTATTCCATCCAATATCATATCGTCTGGTGTACCAAGTACCGCAAGAAAGTCCTTCTCAGCGGCATTGATGCGGACATAAAGGAGTATCTGCAAAAAATAGCTGCCGAGTATGATTTTACCATCACGGCGATGGAAGTCATGCCGGATCACGTCCATCTACTGTTGGACTGCAAGCCACAATTCTATCCATCCGACATGGTCAAGATACTGAAGGGTAACACAGCCCGATGGCTGTTCCTGAAGCACCCGGAGCTAAAGAAGCAGCTATGGGGAGGCCATTTGTGGAACCCTTCTTACTGCATCGTCACGGTCAGTGACAGAAGCCGGGAGATGGTTCAATCCTACATCGAGTCACAAAAAGCAAAGTAAAGGAGGCTTGCGGTGGACATCCATTCGTGCTATGGCATAAAAATCAAGCATTACAATCATATCTTTACGAAGAGCGTGGCTATCTACCGCAACGCCGTAGACTTCTATATCCGGCTGATGCTGGACGAATGGAACCGCTTTCTGGATATTGCATCCGTGAAGGATGCCGTAACGGTTTCGGAAAGACTTAGCGTCTGCACAAAAAACCGTCCGGAAGTGAAGTACGATTTCGGAAAAGACTTCTGCAAGATGCCGTGCTATCTGCGAAGAGCTGCCATTGCGGAAGCATTCGGAAAAGCCTCCTCGTACCACTCGAACCTTGCGGACTGGGAAGTCTCAGATTCTGTATCCAGAGGAAAGAAGCCGTCATACCCGATTGCCGGTTATGTTTATCCTTGTCTTTACCGTGACAATATGTACCGTGAAGGCGCAAACCCCTATGAGGTCCGCATCAAGGTCTTTGTCCGGAATACCTGGGATTGGCTCACGGTAGAAATTAAGAAATCCGATGTGGACTACATCAAAAGGCACTGTTTCCCGATCTCTGCGAAGGAAGGCGGCAGGCCAGAGGCACTCCAGAGCCGAAAGGTCTGCGCTCCTACGCTGCAGCGCCGCGGGAAGGAATGGTTTCTGGACTTCCCGATCGAGGAAAAGACCAGACTCACTGATACAGAAGTAGCAGAACAGACCATACTGGCTGTAGACCTTGGCGTCAACAATGCCGCAACCGTATCTGTCATGCGCTCGGATGGCACCATCCTCGGCCGGGAATTTCTTTCCCTGCCGAGAGAAACGGACTCTCTTAGCCATGCAGTAGGTCGCATCAAGAAGGCGCAACAACACGGAAACCGTAAAGTCCCGAGGCTCTGGGCGAAGGCGAACGGCATCAACGACCGTATCGCGGTACTCACGGCGCAGTTCATTATGGACAAGGCGGTTTTCTATAATGCCGACGTCATCGTGTTCGAACATCTGGACCGAAGCGGTAAGCTTCGCGGCTCGAAGAAGCAGCGTCTGCATCTGTGGAAGAGTCAGTACGTTCAGGAAATGGTGACAAACAAAGCGCACCGTCTCGGAATGCGGGTAAGCCGAATCTGCGCCTGGGGAACTTCAAGGCTCGCTTATGACGGTTCTGGTCCCGTGCAACGGGGAAAAGACGGAGGTTTCAAGTCCTACAGTCTGTGCCGCTTTGCAAACGGAAAGATCTACAACTGCGATCTGTCCGCCTCGTACAACATCGGGGCGAGATACTTCGTAAGAGAACTCACAAAATCCTTGCCGGTAACGGAGAGGTTGGCCCTTGAGGCAAAAGTCCCTCAAACAGCCAGGAGAAGCACCTGCACCTTGTCCACCTTAATTAGCCTTAATGCGGTTCTTACGGCGTAATGCCGCAAGATACTGAGTTAAGGCTGAACGGCGGAAAGGCATTCCGATGCCTCTAAAGGGCAACCGCCGCAAGGCGGCAATAGGAAGCACGCGACTTTAGTCGTGTGAGGCTTCACGCGTCGGCAAATCTGGCTATGGTAGCCAAAAGCGTGACGGTGGATATCGTGGCAAGGTGTCTGATGACGCCGACCACGGGAGCCCCGATGTCGCAATTTGCAGAATCTGCGCTGGGCTATTCGGTCAGCGGGACCTTCCTGAACCCGGGAGGCGGGCTTTTCATCAAGAAAAGCGAACTGGACGCACTGGGGCTCCGGAGGCAGAAATATGGGGTAATCGACTTCTATGGGAATGATTAAAGGGCAAAGCATAACGCTGTACGAGCGGGCCCAGACGGGCGTGGATGCCTTCAATCATCCCATATACACGGAATCTCCGGTAACGGTAAACAACGTGCTGATTGCTCCGATGAGCGAGACGGAGATCCTCGACACGATGACACTGACGGGCCGGAAGGCGGTCTATCAGCTGGGAATCCCGAAAGGAGACACGCACGTCTGGACAGACAAAAAAGTGAGCTTTTTCGGAAGGTCTTGGCATGTGATCGGAGACGTACAGGAAGGCATAGAATCCATGATCCCGCTCGACTGGAACAAGAAGATCCGCGTGGAGGCGATAGATGGCTAAGATGACGCTGGAGCTGAACGAAGAAGGCGTCAGAAAGCTGCTGCAGTCGAAGGAAGCGCAGGATATGGTCATGGGCATGGCGCAGAATGCGGCTGATCGATGCGGAGACGGCTTTGAAGCGTCGATGCAGGTGGGAAAATACCGGGCGATTGCCTCAGTCGCGGCAAAAACGCGTAAAGCGAAGAAAAGGAATTTGGAGGATAATATCATCCTCAAAAGTTTAGGAGGCTGAAATGGCACAAAACACCATTGAGCAGGACGTGCTGGATCACATGAGCGTCAAGCTGACAGAGCCGGTCTATATGGAGCGTCCGCTGAGCCCGGAGGCGGAATACGTGCTGATTGAAAAGACCGGAAACGGTAAAAGGGAAAGCTTATGCACAGCGACATTCGCCATGCAGTCGCTTGCGGGAAGCCTGTTGCAGACGTGCGAGCTCAACGAACGCGTAAAAGCCGCAGCGGAAAGCCTCATCGAACTGGACCGCGTGGTCAAAGCCAGCGTGATCACGGATTACAACTTTACGGACACGGCCAGGAAGGAATACCGCTACCAGGCGGTCGTTCAGGTCGTTCACTATTGAGCGAAAGGAGCCCGAAAAAAATGGGTGTTGAAAAAGTAACTGCTGCAAAACCGGCGGTAGGCGGTGCACTGAGCATTGCTTCGCCGTCCACGTCTCTGGTCCTGCCTACCAGCGCAACGGCGACGCTGGCTACGGATTTCAAGAAGCTCGGATATATTTCCGAGGACGGACTGACGAATGAAAGCAGCCCGGAGACCGAAGAGATCAAAGCCTGGGGCGGAGATGTCGTGCTGACGCCGATGACCGGAAAGACCGACAAATTCACGTTCAAGCTGATCGAGAGCCTTGACGCCGAGGTGCTGAAATACATCTTCGGTGCCGCAAATGTCACGGTGGATACTTCCACGAGTGATATTACGGTGGCAGTCAAGGCAAACGAACCGAACGAAACGGTGATGGTCTTTGATATGATCGTAAGAGGCGGAAAGAAGAAGAGAATCGTAATTCCTTCCGGATGGATCACCGAGATCGGCGAGATCGCCTACGCGGACAGCGACGTGACCGGATATGAAGTGACGGTCAATGCGGCACCGAACGCTTCCGGTGTGACGCACTACGAGTATATCGAGGCGTAAGGAGGAAAATATGAGCCAGAAAAAGGTGATCACTTCCAGCGGCTTCTGCTGTGAGCTGGACGAGAATGCGCTTGATGACATGGAGCTCCTGGAGACCATGGGGGGGCTCATGGAAAAGGATGCGAAGGCGATTTTCGCCATGCCTCGAATGATCGAAAGATTCATTGGACCGGAAGGAAAGGCTGCACTGTATGATCATTGCAGAACCGAAGAAGGACGCGTGCCGACTTCGGCAATCATGGCAGAATTTACCGAGATCATGCAGGGGCTGGAAGGCGATAAAAAAAAATCCTGATACTGGCACAGATGAGGGCGACCGATGAGGCCGCCCTTATCTGTGATTTCGCAGAGACATACCATATTTACGACTACAAGGAACTGGCACCGGCCTACGCGGCCACGCTGGCATGCGGATTGCGACCGGATAGCCGGATAAAGATGAAGCTGGCGGGAATGACAGTGCCTCCGAACCTGCTGATAGCGGCGATGACAGCAGATGCGGTCAGGTTCCTGGCATGGTCCAAAACGAAAGACGGGCAGAAAAACCGCAACAGGCCGGGATCCGTCGTTGACAGCCTGACAAAAACCGATAATCCGGAGAAAGATACGGTCGCCTTCAAATCAGGGGAAGCATTTGAGGCGGCTTGGAGGAAATAAAAGTGGATGACGGAATCGAGCTGGCACGGGCATACGTGCAAATAGTCCCGACGACAAAAGGCATAAGGCAGAAACTGAAATCATCCATGGGAGGTGATGTTGAAGCCGCAGGTGAAGACAGCGGAAACCGGTTCGGAGAAAAATTCAAAGGCGCAGTCGCTGCAGCGGCAAAAGTGGCGGCCGCAGGGATCGGTGCAGCTGTTGCAGGTGTGGCAGCCATTGCGAAAAATTCAGTTGAGGGATACGCGGAATACGAACAGCTTGTGGGCGGTGTGGAAACGCTTTTCGGGGCTGGCGGGCAGTCGATAGAAGAGTACGCGGAATCTGTCGGGAAATCTGTCAATGAAGCAAGCTACGAATATTATGCGCTGATGAAAGCGCAAGACGTAGTTCTGGGCAATGCAAGCAAGGCGTTTGAAACTGCGGGATTATCAGCAAATGAGTATATGGCGACAGTGACCGGCATTTCGGCAAGTCTGATCCAGTCATTGGGTGGAGACACAGCGCAGGCGGCAGGCTTGGCAGACCAGGCAATCATTGATATGGCTGATAATGCGAACAAGATGGGCTCATCAATGGAGTCGATCCAGAACGCATATCAGGGATTCGCCAAGCAGAACTATACGATGCTGGACAATCTGAAGTTGGGGTACGGCGGAACGTCGAAGGAAATGTACCGACTTTTAAGCGATGCCGCGAAGCTCGATGAGGAATTTGCAAAAACCGCAAATTTCAGTATCGACGAAAAAGGACAACTGACAGCCGGCTATGCAGACATAGTAGAAGCGATCCACATAGTACAAACGGAAATGGGGATCACGGGAACAACGGCAAAAGAAGCGGCAAGCACTATCCAGGGAAGCAAAGCGTCAATGAAAGCCGCATGGCAGAATTTGACGGTGGGACTGGCGGATGAAAATCAAAACATGGATGCTCTTATCCAAAATTTCGTTGATACGGCAGTAACATATTTGCAGGGAAACCTGGTGCCGCGAATACAGACGGTTTTGGGAGGAATAGCGAGGTTGGTAGAAGGAGTAGCGCCGATCGTTGAACAACAGCTGCCGGTCCTGATACAAACGCTGCTGCCGCCGTTGATAACAGCTGCCGGTAGTCTGCTGACGGGGATCATCACAGCACTGCCGACGCTGCTGGAAACCCTGATCGCCGTCCTGCCAACGCTTATGCAGCAAATAACGGATGCGCTATTGAGAGCACTGCCGCTCATCCTGAATGTGGGCCTGCAGCTGATAGTGACTCTGGCGAATGGTATTGCCGAAAATCTGCCGACACTGCTGCCGACAATCGTGGGAGTGGTGACGAATATCGTCAGCATGCTGATTGACAATGTGGGCGTACTGATCGATGCGGCCATAGAAGTGATGCTGGCACTGGCGAATGGGCTGATTACTGCCATACCGATGCTGATCGAAAAAGCGCCTGAAATCATATCCAAACTGGCGCTGGCAATAGTCGATAATTTGCCGAAAATTCTGGAAACGGGATTGACGATCGTGATATCACTGGCAAAAGCGATTATTGAGGCCATCCCGCAGCTGGTCCTTGCCGAAATAGAAATGCTGACAACTTTTATCAACGGGCTGACAGAACGAATCAAAAAACTGCCGGAAAAAGGGCGGGAAATGGTCGAAAGCATAAAAAACGGGCTTATGGAAAAAATCAACGCGGCGAAGACTTGGGGAAAGGACCTGATTGAAAATTTCATCGGGGGCCTGAAGGAGAAATGGGAAAAATTAAAGGAGTCGGTTTCCAATATTGCCGGATCTATTAAGAGTTTCCTCGGCTTCTCTGAACCGAAGGAAGGTCCGCTGTCCAATTTCCACACCTATGCGCCGGATATGATGGAACTTTTCGCCAAGGGCATCAAAGACAATGAATATCTGATCACAGGGCAGATCGAGGACAGCTTCAACCTTGAACCGGTGCTGAGCGACAGATACAGGACGCCGGGAGAGCTGGCACAAAACCGGACCAGCAGTAACGTGTTCAACATATACGCTGCGGAGGGCATGGACGCAAGGGATATCGCTGAAAAGGTATCTATGATCCTGGCAGAAGAAGAAAGGAAGGCCGCTGCATGGGCGTAAAAATCAGCTTTGACGGAATCAGCTCAGAGGATTACGGTCTGGTCGTCACGGAGGCGGAGCCGGCGAACGTGCCGGAGCGTGACGTGACGATGGTGGATATCCCGGGCAGGGACGGGCTTCTTTCCGTGGACAATGGGAAATATAAAAACGTCACAGTCGCATACGGCGTGGCGGGCAGATACCCGGGAGACATGGCAGAATTCTTGGAAAAAATCGCATCGGTGAGAGGATACGCCAAACTGACGGAATCGATCTTCAGCGACAGCTTCAGAATGGCGCGTCTGTCCGGCGGCATCGGAGTTGATATGGTGGGGCGGACTGCTGCGCGGGCCGGGCTGACATTCGACTGCAAGCCGCAGAGATTTCTCAACAGCGGAGAGGTAGTGCAGACGTTTTCTGCGGCGGGGTCATTGATAAATCCAACCGGGCAGGAGGCGCTGCCCCTCATCACGGTGCATGGCAGCGGATCAGGGACGGCATCCGTGGGAGGCGTGACGGTCACGATCTCACAGATCACGGACGGGATGATTATTGACAGTGAAAACAAAAACGTCTACAAGGGCACGAATAACCTGAACAGCAAAATGTCAGGTCCTTTTCCGACGCTGCCTGCGGGAACGTCGGGAGTGGCATTTACCGGAGGAGTGACCGGTGTGGATATCAAGCCGAGGTGGTGGAAATTATGATTCCGATTCTTTTTAGCGCAGACGAAACGGCGTTCACTTCTCACGGATTGGGTGAGCTGGTGGACGCCATATCCTGTTATGTGACGCATGAGATAAACGGAGAATATGAGCTGCTGATGACGTATCCGATGAGCGGGATACACTATGACGGGATTGCAAACAGAACGGTCATCCTTGCGAAGACGAATCCGGTGGAAGATCCGGAGCCGTTCCGCGTTTATCGGATGACAAAGCCGCTGAATGGCATCGTGACGGTCTATGCTCGGCACATCGTTTATGACATGAGCGGGATCGTCAAGGGTCCGGTTGCGGCGATCTCGATGCAGGCGGCACTTGCAGCGCTCAGTACGGCACCGTTTGAGCTGACGACAGCGAGATCCGTAGCGACACCGTTTGTGACAAAGACCCCGAGAAACCTGTGGAAGCTGATCGGGGGAGAAGAAGGGAGCCTGCTGAGCGTTTACCGGGGAGAATGGATATTCAGCAAATTCACGGCGGAAAACGTGACCAGAATGGGCGCGGATCACGGCGTGACGGTGATCTACGGAAAGAATCTGCTGGACATGACGCAGGAGGAAGAAATCGATGCCATGTATTCGGCGGTGCATCCGTTTTGGTATAATGCGGAAGCGGATCTGCTGGTGGACGGCGGAGAGGTCGAGGCGGGATCGATCGGATACGATAGGGTGTTCCTGTATGACTGCTCGGACAGGTGGCAGGAGGCTCCGACTGTAGCACAGCTGCAGACGGCAGCACAGGCGTATATCAATGACCACGATATGACGATCCCGAAGGTGTCATTATCTCTTAACTGGCAAATGCTGGCAGACTGCGTGGAATATGCAGGGCAGGAGACGTTGGACCGGGTAAGCCTGGGGGACACGGTGCACGTGATATTTGACCGGTTGGGCGTGAATGCCACGGCAAGAGTCAGAAAGATCAAATGGAACGTGCTGCTTGACCGGTACGACCGGGTGGATATCGGATCGGTGAAACAGAATTTGGCGGAGATCATTGCCGCGCAGGAAAAGCAGGTCGAAAATAAACCGACTGCTACAGCAGTGAATAACGCCGTCGAGAGGGCCACGAGGCGCATCACCGGAGCCAACGGCGGGTATGTAGTGCAGCACTTTAACGCCAACGGGGAGCCGACGGAGACGCTGTGGATGGACACGGACGACGAGGCAACGGCGGTCAACGTGATCCGCGCCAACTACCAGGGCATTGGATTATCCACGCACGGCGTAAACGGCCCGTTTACCATCGCCATCACCGCCGAAGGGATCGTGGCAAACGCCATCACAACCGGCGTGATTAACGCAGCACTCATCACGGCAGGGACCATGTCAGCAGACCGTGTAAATCTCACCGGAGCGGTAGGCTTGGAGGACCTTTCCGAGGACGCAAAATCCGAGCTGGTCGGCGGGGTCACTACGCTGTACCGGGCGGAGCCATCCGCCGTTCCGATCCCCGACGCACCGACGGAGCCGGTGACGGACGCCGCGACCGAGGCTGACGACGCGTTCGTGGATCGGGTGTCCGGGGACTACAGAAAGGTCGAAGTAAGCGCGATCAAGGGCCGCACGGTCATGTGGAACCAGCTGGTGGCCAGCTACCATGTCCAGCAGACGCTGGCGGCGTATGACATGACGTATCTCCGCGACATCCAATACGACGCCGGGCACGTGTACCTCATCACGCAGAGTGGCCTGCCTGCTGATCTGTATGCGCAGACAGAGGACGTGGCGGGAATAGCACAGGTATATGGCTCCGACGTTGGGGCTATAGGCACGGCAAGCGACTCCGCCTTCGGAGGGCCGCTCATCGCTAACCCGACCGACACAGCTGTGACCTTGGACTGCTACATCAACATCCATGACCTCACGCTGATGTACGGAGCAGGAAACGAGCCTACTACGGTGGCGGCGTTCCGGGCCGACTGGCCTCTGCCCTACTACGACTATTGCGAGGCCAAGCTGATAAGTTACAACGGCGGGGGCATCAAGACGGCAGGACGAAACCTGTTCGACTCAGCAAAGCTGGTAGACATGGGTTTCGCCCGCCAAAGCGACGGGATCTACTACGTCGACAGAGCATCTCGCGTATACAACCAGGTTTTGTGGGAAAATCGCGTCGGATATACCGGCGTGGTATACGTCCGCGCAAAACGGAAGAGCCCACAGCAGGTGGGCGTGGTGATCGTTAATAACTACACCGACGGCACGTTTGACTACATCACCGGATCCGCGAGTGACGATTTTGTCGAGATAGTGCAGGATTCCGACCCGAGCAAAACGGTGGAGACAATTTCTTTCAGCTACGCCTATAATGTCCCCACGTATTTGATGGACGTGTGTATCAGCCTGTCTGATGGTGAGTATGAGCCCCACTGGGACTGGGCTATGCCGACGCCGATCAGCGACATCGCCGATCATCATGACGGCTGGAAAGCGGTTGACATGGGGACGCTTAGCTGGAGCCACGTCGGATCGGACATCTTCGTCGCGGCCTTGCCAAACGCCAAGCTGTACGACACATACACTCAGCCGGAGGCGTGGTGTCACAGGTACCGCCCGTCCTCTTGGGCTAACTTCCCGGACGGTACATTTAATCTTTTCAACGCATACGCGCAGGGCGTAAACGTCAAGGACAGCTCCTTCGGTGGCAACGTCACGGCTTTTACAGCCGCCATGCAGGGCGAGATCCTGTACTACGCCACCACTGACGAGACAGGGGAGGCGGACGTGCCGTTCTTCCCGGACGGCTTGCAGGGCGCCGGAGACGCATACGACGAGCTGACTCCTACACAGGCGGTTAGGCGGATCGGATGGGTGGACTTGGGGACGCTGGACTGGACGTACAGCACTGGCGCCAATAGCAGATTCACGGCGACCGTAGCAGGCTTGAAGCTGGCCACAGATTACAACACTAAAAGCAATATCGTCTGTACGCGATACGTCAACGATACGCCAAACGCTGTATATGGCCACGTCGCAGACGGGACTATCTGTGGGCATCCAGTGGTAAGCGTCGTTTGGGTGTACGACAGTAACTTCACCTCCGCCACGGCTTTCAAGGCGGCGATGCGCGGCACGATGATGTGCTTCGAGATGGCGGAGCCCGTGACAATGGCACTCAGCCAGCCGTTGGAGCTGGCCTACCGGGCAGAGCTGGGTGGAACTGAGAGCGTCACCCCAGCCAACGCCACAACGCCTTATACGGCACCCGTGCGGACACAGGCGAGGTACTATCAGACAGACGGCCTCGGTTATGGAGACTGGAGTACGACGGCTCCCGCCTACAGGCCGGACTACCCCTACTACTTCACAACGGCGCAGGCCGTGTACAGCGACGGATCCGCACGGTGGGGCGACGTCGTGTCCAACGAGGGCCTAAACATCAAAAAGGAATTGGCATCCAGCACCGATACCACCGTGATCGACGGCGGCCACATCACCACCGGCTATATCACGGGCGGCTCCGGGGTATACTCACTCAACCTTGATACGGGTGAGTGCATAATGCGAAACGGCCATTTTTCGGGCAACATAACTGGCTCCAGTGTGGAGACGTCTCCAATCACTGACACGGGCATCAATTATAAAATCCGCGTCGAGGATGACGAGATTATCTTTTTGGCGAAAAGCACGGGAGACTGGTTTGATTGTTGCCGGGTCAGCGCCCGTAACATAGGGCATATCGTAAATACCCTTACGTTTCGCGGAGGCGACCAGTCGTTGCAGGCGGTATACCATTTCGAGAGCCCGGACGGAGAAGGGCGCGTCGCAATTAGACCTCCGGCGGATGGATTACCCGGTAGAGTGACGATTACAGATGGCCAAAATTCTTACAGACTGGCACGCGAACCTGTCATCATCAGTGAGTTAGGAGAAGGCTATATCAGTACGGGATCATATGTCTGCGTTGAGGGGCTATCTGTAGAAATCCCAGAAAAAAGTGTATACAGCCTTGATGCGATTGCATGGTATGAGGACAGTGATCCTCTGGCGGTGGCACTATCGACAAGTGATACAGTGCTGACGCAGGGAAAAATGCAGGCGGAAGGGACATCCATGAGCCAGCCAGCGAGAGTTCGTGCACACATGTCCGGGATGACTGGTATCGGAGAAACAATCACACTCTATGTATGGGCGAAGTATAGAGGATCAGGTGGACCGACGAAGGTGGGGGCGAGCCTGAGCGGCTATTATATCGTAAGGGAGTAAAACATGCGGAAAGTAAAAGCGGAGAAAACAGCAATACGGATAGGGTATCAGAACGACAATGAAACGACCGTGATCTGCTTCCCGGTCCGCGATATCGTGGACGCAGTCGGAGCCGGCGGATCCTGGGCGGTGCGCTTCGCCCCGCCAGGGAATACTGGAGCCTATCCCATCGGAGCCAGCCACGTGCAGGTGGTCGGCGACAGGGTGGAGTGGAAAATCACCAATGCCGAGGTGGCGGTGCATGGCTACGGCTCGGTGCAACTGTCATACACGATGGGCAATCGGGTGGCCATGACACGGATCTGGGGCGTCATGATAAACGCCTCTTTAGGTTCCGGCCCGGTACCGGAGGGATGGGAGTCATACTTGACCGACGCAGAGGCCTTTGCCGAGCGGGCAGAGATAGGGGCGACATTAGCCGAAGCACACGCGGAGGACGCCGATCTGAGTGCCCAGGAAGCCGATCTGAGTGCCCAGGCCGCCGCCCAGCAGGCCTCGCAGGCTTTGACCGTTAAATTATCAGAGATGCAGGCCGAAGCGACAACGCTGCCGGCGGGGAGCGACGCCACGGCAGAGTATGACGCCGACGCAAACACGCTCCGCTTCGGGATCCCAGCCGGAGGCGGAGGGGGTGGAGATACTACCGATGCCGTAAAGTACACGCCGCAGGACCTCACGGACGGGCAGAAGGCCCAGGCGCGGACAAATATCGACGCGGCGAGCTGGACCGACGTGCAGGCCATGGGGACGCGCGTCGGAGCCGTAGAAACGGCTCTGGCCGGGAAACAGGCCGCGCTGAACACCGCCCAAATGCAGGCCGTAAACTCGGGCGCGACGGCGGATAAAGTGACCGCGTGGGACGCCATCACCTCACATACAGTGGAGATGGTGGTGACCTACGAGGACAACACGACCGAGACTTTTAATGTTCTGGTGGCGGTGACGGAATGAAGAATGTGACTATCAACGGCAGGAATGTGAAAGAAATCCGGCTGAACGGCGGCTTGTTTTTCCGGCGCTTCCTTCCGCCGGAATTCCAGGCCCTGGAGCGTGTGTATTTTGACGGCAGCGGGATGATCACGCTGCCGCACATCCTCACAGGCGCGGACACGATACTGGCAAAATTTAAAACAAACGCAACAAGCGGGAACTTGTTCGGGTATTTCGATAACAGCGCATCGGACAAAAACTTCTGCCTTTACGGGTCCTCGTCCTCGTACATCCGCTACGACGGTGGTCTGTACCGGAACTGGGACCTGCGGGCGGACACCGGGGTGCACGATGTGGTTTTCTCGCCGAGGGGGCTCACCGACAACGGGTCCTCAATAGCCTCGTATGCGGCTAAAACGTTCACCGGCGGAGAGTGCTGTCTCGGCGGCTTGCCTAACTCAACGACGATTAAAAACAAGTGGTGGGTTTATCACTTTGAGGTCTCGGGAAAGTGCGACTTGTACCCGGCAAAGCGCATAAGAGATAACAAGGCCGGGATGTACGACGTCAAAAACGATGTTTTTTACACTGGATCATTTATTGGCTGATAAGGGGGGAATCAAAAATGGACACTGCAATTCTGATCGCCATCATCGGCAGCGGCTCGCTGTCGGCAATCGTGACAGCCGCTATCAATGCAATGCAAAACCGGGGAAAAAAGAAGTCTGCTGAAAGAACGGCACTCATGTGTCTGCTTGACGACAAGTTGGGGTACCTCACGGAGAAATATATCACGCGGGGATCGATAACATTTGACGAGCGCCGGAGAATCGTCGAGATACACAGGGCATATAAAGCGCTCGGGGGAAACGGGTATTACAACGAGCTGATGCAGAGAGTTGACGCGCTGCCGATCAGTAATTGACGTAAGAGGAGGAAAAACTATGACTGACAAGATGTTTAACGCACTGCGAACCCTTGGCTGGCTCGTCCCGATGCTGGCCGTATTTTACGGCGTGGTGGCGGCAACCTTTAACCTGCCGTTGGCGGATCAAATCAACAAGGTGGCCGCCGGGCTGACCGTACTGCTGAACGGCATCGTGGAAAAGAGCCGTCACGATTGGAGCAAGCAGGACTTTTCAGAAGGGACCGGTGCAGAAGAATGACGAAGGTCGCGCAGGCAAGCTGCTCCGAATTTTACGGGGCGTGGGGCGAACCGGGGAATCAGCTCCGGACGGAAAAGGGAGACGATGGAGAGCTGAACATCGTTGAGCTGGGCACATTCACAAAAGTGTTCCGACTGAACGATGTGGAAAAGGCATTGCAGCTGGCAGATCTGGCCGTGCGGTGCGTGAAGAATAAGCTGAACGGGTACGCCCAGAATAACGGAGCCAGCCCCAGAGACACGTTGAGAAAAGAACTGCAGGCGGTGAATTGGGTCCCGGAGGACATCAAGCACCCGTGCAACTGCGACTGCAGCAGCCTCGTATCTGCCCTGTGCCAGGCCCTGGGGCTGGCCGTACCGGACACCATGTACACTGGAAACGCCGAAGAAATGCTCGTGGAGACCGGAGCTTTCACCGTGATCCCGATCACAAAGGATTTCAAATACCAGATCGGGGACGTCGTGTGGAGACCGGGCCACATGGCTATCGTATGTGAGGTAGACCGGCCGGATATGGTAACGACCGGAAACGTCAACATGCGGGTGCAGCCGGTGTCCGGCACGATCATCAAGGCGCTTCCGCCCGGAACAGGAGTCAAGCTCGTGGCGGCAAACCCGTGGTACCAGGTGACCGATGGAAAGAACACCGGATGGGTGTCCGGGCTATACCTGAAAAAAACGTAAGGGGAAAGGGCGGGAGTGATCCTGCCCTTTTTTTATGCGGTTCCTGGTTTTTAACATATTGATTAAACAGAAATATTACAAGAAAATCATGCAAAAAGATGATATAACATGTTGTTTCCACAAAAGTTTCCACGGATCAATTAAAACGAAAAAAGCATTGAAAATCAAAGGAAAATTGAACGCCTACACAATAGTTCGATTCCCGTTATCTGCTGAATGAGAAAACCCTTGAAATTCAACGAATTCCGTTGAGCTTCAAGGGTTTTTTGTGCATCTGACGGGAAGAAAATTGCCTCGTCGGTGCAGAATTTTTCACATAAAGTTTCCACGAAACAGGTAAAAAAGGAGCAAACTACGATGATTAAACATAGAAAACTGGCTCCGGTTCGGAGCCGGCTTTTCAATCTTCGTCTTTATCATAATAACGTCTTCTTTCTTCTTCCTCTTCGCGGCGGCGTGTCTCCTCTTCCTGTGCTTCTCGCTTGTATTCACTATCATCCCAATTGAGCACATATTCGTTACGCGTCCAACTGTAACCGTCTTCGTCGATATCCTCGTATTCACCGGAATCGTAATTGTAACACCATTTACTCATGGTACTCGCTCTCCTTTAAAGTGGCTATTTTGTCAAACCAGGCATTTGATTCTTTAATAAGCTCGTTGATAAGCGGAGAAGAAGACCTTTGAGTGATTCTGAACACGTTGGTGATAATTCTCATACTATCATGTTTGCCCTTGTAAAAACAATAAGATACCATGTTGTTATGCGGATTAAATTGATACCATTCATAAACAACCTTCTTGTGATAATCCTTCAGATAGTCTGAACCAGGTTCTTTTTTTAGAAATTCAAAAGCTTCCTTTATCATTCTGACAATCAATAAATACGTTTCTTGGTTGTGCTTTAAGATCCTGCGAATTATCAGTTCGGCTTCTATTCGGCGGTTGCTTTTCACTATTAGATCGATTACTTCTCCTAAATCAGGATACATAAATGTATGGACATCCTTGGGACAAGCCTCAATTTTGAATTCAGTTGAGAAATAATCAAGAATTTTCTCATCTGCTTTTTCTAGTGAATGAATCAAATCGACGTTGCGGTATTTTTCGGTATCAGCTTCGGGCATTCCCCAATTGGTTGTATTGTAAAGGGCAGGGGTTTCTCTGGCTTTTAGCTTGTCCAGAATTGAATAATCATGGTTTTCTATTGCGAGAGCCACCAGATTCGTTCGCATTTTTTCTTGGTCTTGAATATAATACGGCACAGCGCAGTCACGCCGTTCAGGCTCACGGCGTTCGATCTTTGTTCCGGCCCCAAAAGAATATCCTTGCCACTTACTATTGTCAACAAACCAAATATAACCGTTGTCTATCAAGTATTTAAGCAGTTTGTAGTTTTTGAATTCAATAGCATAGTCAAGAATGGTTTTGCAGTACTCGTCACTATTCAATATCAGTTTTTCGTCATGATTGATGTAATACTCCCAGACTTTCGGATCATCGGAAAAAGCTATTTCATAGTTTGTTATATGTCCGCTTATTGGGGTAAAACAATTACCGGCAGTGAGAATCTGCTCGCAGGATGCTTTAAGCAACTCACAGAAAATGGGAAGATCCTCGACCTGGATATTACGGTTTCCTTTTTTGATATGAGAGTACCGATCCTGCATTTTGTGGATCTCTTCATTGGTTGGTTCTATGTTCTGCAATTCGACACACCTCTTACAGAACTGCCGCTCATTTTTGAAATTTTTTAATACCAACTGTGACAGATAAGCACCCACCTCTTTAGAATTATATTTTTTAAACATATAAAAACCTCCTTGCTGATGACATTATATCAAAATGTCTACAGCCGTTATATTCGTGATTTGTATACACATATTTGCTATAAAAAAAACGGTAATAATATTGTAGACTGATTGTCAATATTATTCCATTTTCCTTTTTAATAATCAAGAGGGGTTAAATAAATAGATGTATTTTAGTAATTAGTGTCTGCTCGTTAAGAGGCCTCTACAAGCCAAGTGCATGACTTTGGTTCGTACTGTATAAGGCTTCTTGCTTCGTTAGCGGATACCAACGGATC